>JAFTDR010000053.1 GCA_017454105.1 Desulfovibrionaceae bacterium
AGAGTGTAAGTGTACTGCTTGGAAAATTTTTCGCGTGTACGGATGACAATACCATAGTTCAATGCCTGCAGTGGAAGCTGAAATTCTCGCGATACAGAGTACTGGCTTAGCAAAGTACGTGTGTATCGTATACGCTCCACTTTCCTTGCAGCGTAGTGGGCCCCACCGCATTCTTACAACATGGACTGAGAGAAGGCGGTAAGAGCATCTTGGCGTATACTTTTGACGCCAAAGATGCTCTTCATCTCCTCTGGGTTCGCTGGGGTCTTTGGTGGCTCAAGAAGCAGTGAAATGGAAGATTTTATCCGTCGCGAGTATACGTAATTGGTATCCGCTCACGGGTCAACGGTACCATACGGGTTGTACCCCCTTTGAACAGTGACAAAGTCTGCACTGTACTGTCCGAGAGGTACCACAAAATCCTCTGAAAGGCGCATTCCACGGCATCCTCGTGAGCGGATACTGTAATTGCATGGGTCGCAATCCCTTTTCAAGTCAGGTCTACTTCTACGCACTCGCTATCGATAACGGTGGCGAGTGCGGATTTGCTATCTGATCCATCACATAGAGTTATCTTTTACATTGGAATAAAGTCGCAATCCCTTTTCAAGTCAGGTCTACTTCTACGCACTCGCTATCGATAACGGTAGCGAGTGCGGATTTGATGTCAGATCCATCACACAGAGTTAACTTTCACATTGGAATAAAGTCGCAATCCCTTTTCAAGTCAGGTCTATTTCTACGCACTCGCTATCGATAACGGTGGCGAGAGCGGATTTAATGTCTGATCCATCACACAGAGTTAACTTTCACATTGGAAAAAAGTCGCAATCCCTTTTCAAGTCAGGTCTATTTCTACTCCGGCGCCCTGGAGGCCGCATCAGTCAAGGCTTTTGGGTGCCTAATTCGCGAACCTCTTCAACGTTTTTTTACAAAACCCTTGATTTTCAGGGGTTTGTAAAAAATCTCTCATGAGCGCGGAGGTTCTCACAAGATGGCCTTAGCCGCCGTCACCTTTCTGCTTCTTAGAAAAGTTCTGCGACTTCCGTCAATTGTCGTATACGTACGGATAATCAGAGTCATAACCGCCCGAGCGCCGGAGAATGGTTCTCTGTTGCTGTTCTCTGAGAAAAAGACAGCTTCAAATGTGTAGCATTTGTCGACAGAATCCGCTTTATTGGACAGCAAACTGACATATACTCGGCGTCACAAAGATTCTTCCCTGCGCGATGAAGTGAGCAGCGGGTGCCGACCAGCTGAGGTCACTCTCTATTGTCACTTCTTGGAAAATCGTTATGCGGCCGGGTATAACTCTGGAGTTATCATTGTAAACGGGACGAAAATTATTGCACCACTGTTTTGTTGAACGGCTTGCAGACACAGCGCTGATGTAATCATTGCGTATGGGACGAATTGAAGAGCCCAACCCTTTTGCTGAACAGCTTGCAGACACAGCGCTTTGGTCTTCATTCCATCCAGGACGAATTTAAGGGGGGTCTTCGTTGAGGCTCGTGGGCGACTCCACTGCGCGCGGCTCGATCGCTTGTCATTGGTGAAGCAGTGCAGGTTGTTCTGCTAAAGCACCTTCCCTTGCGCAACAATACGCACTGACTGGTATCCCGCTTGCTAATAGATTCCAGCGTACGTGAGAGACTTGAGCTGAGAAAGAGGGCCAGAGAATATCGGCTTGGGAAAAGAGGCGAAACGCCCAAGAGGGGAATAGGCAGAGAATGCCACTGCCTTTCAATAGCTTGTATACTCCAGCCAGAAACAAACTGACTTTTTTGCACAAAGGAGTTAGTACAAAGTCTGGTACTGTACGCTCCAAGTGGTACCTTTTTTTCTGACCGCAGAATATCCAACGCGTAGCATTGAAGTCCCAAAATTTCCGCGTGTACGGAGTAACAGTCTATCGGCCAAGCTCGAGACCCCAAAGAACCAGGCTTTTTCGTTGCACAAGGCTTTCCTGCTTCTTTTTTGCAGGTACTGGCTGCGAGGCAGAGGAAGGTCTGCAGTACGGGGAGTTCAGCGTCCAGTGTTGAGCAATAGTAATGGAATCCGTACACAAGGCAAGTTTTTTTCTGACCGCAGTATACCTTGGCGGACAATCATATGGATAGGCACAACTTGGCGCGTCTTGTTGTGCTTTTTTTATGGTGTACGCTCGCAAGTTGCCTTGGACGGCTGAACGTCTATCCCTCATGGACTTCCGGGGCGTCCCGGAAGTCCATGCGTTTTGCTTTACAGCTCAGGCGGCAGATTCAGGAGTTCTTTCCGGCTGAAGACTGGCCCGTCAACACAGACATAGTGGCCGCCGATATTGCAGCGTCCGCAGATGCCTATGCCGCACTTCATGCGTTTTTCGAGTGTCGTTATGATGGACTCGGGCGGGAAGTGCAGTTTTTCAAGCGCCTGGATCGTGAATTTGATCATGATCGGCGGACCGCAGAGGACGGCTATTGTGTTGTCAGGTTTCGGGGCAAGCTCAAGCAGGACATTCGGCACAAGACCAACTTTGTGCTGCCAGCCCTCAGCAGGCTTGTCGATGCAGAGGGTGCAGTCTAAATCAGTGCGCGCAAGCCATTCCTTGATCTCATAGTTGAAGCTGAAATCGTTCGGCGTGCGGGCACCGAAAAGAAGATGTATTCTGCCGTAGTCGCCTGCGCGTTCGAGAACGTGCAGCATGATCGTGCGGACCGGGGCCATGCCGATGCCGCCGGCGATAAAGAAGATGTTCTTGCCCTTCCAGTCGCGCCAGGGAAAGAAATTGCCGAGGGGCGCCCGGACACCCACTTTATCACCGACTGAGAGTTTGTGGATGGCCCGTGTCACCTCTCCGGCCAGCATGACAGAAAACTGGAGATAGTCTTTCTGTGACGGGGGAGAGTTGATGACAAAGGTCGCTTCGCCGGCACCAAAGACCGAGAGCTGACCAACCTGTCCGGGTTCATAGGTAAAGGTCTCCCTCTCCTTGGGATCATCAAGGACGATACGGAGCGTTTTGATGGTCGGCGTTTCGCGTATGACCTCAACAACCGTCGCAACGCGTGGCGTGTACGGATTGCCGGACATGAGCGGTCTTTCTGCTATGCCCTGAGCCATGCGGGGCAGCGTTGTTTTTTCTTGCGTACTCATCAGCCCTCCAATCCTTTGTTCACTGCTGCGCTCACAATTTCCCGGATATCCAATCCCACGGGACACTGGGATACACAGCGGCCGCAGCCGCTGCAGGAAAAAGCTCCCCAGTTCTCAGGATAGGTCGCGAATTTATGCGAAACCCGGTTGCGCATGCGCTCGGCTTTGCCGGGTCTCGGATTGTGGCCGCTCGCCTCGCGGGTGAAGAGCGAGGCCATGCATGTGTCCCAGCTTCTAAGACGCCGTCCGCCCTGAGGCTCAGTTGGATCGCCCTCGTCGGTTATGGTGAAGCAGTAACAGGTCGGGCAGAAATAGGTGCAGGCCCCACAGGCTATGCAGCGTTCCGTTGCGCGTTCCCAGAATTCATGATCCGTGAAGACCGCAGCCACGCGTTCTGGCGCTTTTTTCCAGTCAGGGGCCTTGGCAAGTGTCTGCCAGGCGGCTTTGCGCACTTCTGTCATTTCAGCGACACGGGCAGCGCCATCAGCGAGAGAGGATCCGGCAAGCAGGGCTTTGCCCTGTGCGCTTATGCCCTGGAGGATAAAGCCGTCTGGAAGTTCTGTCATAAGGATATCTGAGCCCTCGGGAGAAGAGGGCCCGGCACCGACAAAATGGCAGAAACAGGTTTCACAGCCGCTGTTACAGGTGAGACTCACAACAAGCAGGGCCTCCCTTTTTGCGGCGTAGTAGGGGTCGCGATAGAGTCCCTTAAGATACGGGCGGTCGAGAATCGCTATGCCTCGTGCGTCACAGGTGCGACAGGCGAAAACAACGGTCTTTTCCGCGCTTGGCTTGTCTGTGACTGTAAGTGTCACGTGTTCAGGATTCTTCGGATCCTTGATCTTTTTGTAGGTGAGCAGAGTCTCACAGGGGGGGAGGACAGAGAATTTTGGCGGAACAGTGGCTTTTTTTAGCGTGTACGGCTGGCCCTGGCTAAAGGGGGTGAAGACCACAGACTCCTTCACAGCCTCCTGGACGGTCGGCACAAGAACGCGGTTCCCCTGGCCGGCGAGAAAAGCAAGGAAGGAAGGGATATCCTGTGCTGTCAGAAAACGGTAGTCGCTCATTACCACTCCCTTTCTTTGATAGACTGTTCTTCAGCGGCATAGCCCAGGAGCGGAGGAACGGCATTGGGATCGGTTCCGGGTTCGTAGCCGGCAAAGAGTTCACGGATCGTCCGCGCGATATGCTGGCGCAGCGCCAGGATCGGAATGCCGACAGGGCAGCTGCGCTGGCATTCTCCGCAGCCTGTGCAGCGTCCTGCCAGATGGAGACTGTGGATGACCTGGAAGAAGAGCTTTTCCTTGCTTGTGTCGTTTTGCGTTGTCCAGTGCGGATCCCGCGTATCGCTAATACAGTAGTCGCGGCAGACACAGAGAGGGCAGCTATTGCGGCAGGCGTAGCAGCGGATGCAGCGCTCCATGTTTGTCTTCCAGAAGGCCATGCGTTCTGGAAGAGAGAGCGAATCGAGCAGGGCAAGCTCAGGCGGCGTATCCTTCGGGGCGGCTTTGTCCTTGGGCGTATCCGCTGCGCCAAAAGCGTAGTCCGAGAGCTGCGCCATGCGCTCAGTGCAGAAATAGCATTTGCTCTGGGCGTACTGTTCGATTGGGAAGATGTGTTCCTTGCCGTCTGCGGTCACGCAAAGCGCAGTCTCTGTCATGCTGACCGCATCAAGGGTCTGGTATCTGCCAAGATCCTGCTCAACGCGCGCCATGTCGAAAGTTCCGGTGCAGGGATAGCTTAGGATAACAATGTCCTCGCGGCGGATCAGTTTTTCCTGCAAAAGTTCGACAACGGATTTCGCATCGCACCCTTTGACAAGAATGCCTGTTTTTTTGCCCCTATGGTCCCGTAGATAGTTTGCGAGATTGTGGACGGATGTCGGTCCAACAACAAGCTCATCGAGATCGGCTTCTTTGCGTATGCAGTAGGGCACTGTGTGCAGGGCGTCCCGTCCCATTTTCCAGCCAAGCACGCAGTCAACGGACTGGAGGCGATCGCGGATGCAGCTCTTTATGCTCTCGAGGTTCGACTCCCCGCAGCGAAGCGGCGCAATGGGCGAGAGGGCGGTTTGGACGACACTGGTCATTGTGTCCGCATCGTCAAAGCGGGGCGCAGGACCAAGGGCGTGGATCTGCTCGGTAAAGCGTGTGACAACATGCTTCCAGCGCTCGCCCTCCGAGGCCGAGACCCAGGTGTATTCAAAGCGGCCAGGGTCAATGCCGAGAATCGGCAGGAAGTGTTTCAGCACTTCCAAGCGTCTTCTGGCATAGAAATTCCCTGTGCTGTAGTGGCAGTCACGGGGATGGCAGCCTGAGACAAGCACACCGTCGGCTCCATTAAAGAGCGCTTTCATGACAAAGAGGGGATCCACGCGGCCTGAGCAGGGGACGCGGATAATGCGCAGATCCGTCGGCTGCGTTGCTCTGGCAACTCCGGCCGTGTCGGCCCCTCCGTACGAACACCAGTTGCAGAGGAAAGCCACGATACGGAGTTCGTTACTTTTTACGCCTGACATAGGGCATGTACCTCCGCAAGAATCTGATTGTCCGTCGCATGGGAGAGCTGAATTGCGCCCTGGGGGCAGGTGGACGTACACAGTCCACAACCCTGGCACATTGTCTCGATCACCTCCGCTTTCTCCTCATTGCGCACGACAGTCTCCTTGATGGCCCCGAAAGGACAGGTCTGTATGCATTTGCCGCAGCCAACACAGCGGTTGACTGTGACTTGGGCAATCTGCGGATCGCTTTTTAGTGTCTCTCTGGCAAAAAGGGTCAAAACCTTGGCAGCGGCAGCCGAGCCCTGGGCGACAGAGGCTGGGATGTCTTTTGCGCCCTGGCAGACGCCGGCTAAGAAGACGCCTGCGGTATTTGTCTCAACGGGTTTGAGCTTCACATGGCTTTCCATAAAGAAGCCATAGTGATCGTAGGAAATGCGCAGTTTTTCTGCAAGGGCGGCTGCCCCGCGGCTTGCCTCGATGCCGACGGCTAAAACAACAAGATCCGCCTTGATTTCAACCTGTTTGCCAAGCAGGGTGTCTGCGCCAAGAACAACAAGCTGTCCTTTGCCGTCGGGATAGATCTGGGAGACGCGGCCGCGGATATATTCTGTGCCGTATTCCTCCATCGCCCGCCGTGTGAACTCGTCATACATCTTGCCCGGCGAGCGGATATCCATGTAGAAGACATAGGACTGGGAATCGGGAATGTGATCCTTGGTCAATATGGCCTGTTTTGCCGTGTACATGCAGCAGAAGCCTGAGCAGTAGGGCCGCCCGATTGAAGGATCGCGCGAGCCGACACACTGGACAAAGACAATGCTTTTTGGCTCCTTTTTGTCCGAGGGCCGGACAATGTGCCCGCCTGTTGGCCCTGAGGCATTCATAAGACGCTCATACTGCAGGGAGGTTATGACATCAGGATAGCGTCCGCCGCCGTATTCGGCATAGACCCTCCAGTCCATGAGATCATAGCCTGTTGCGGCCACAATGCTTCCGACCTGCTCGGTTACTATCTCGTCTTCCATGGCGTAGTTGATCGCACCAGTCGGACAGACCTTGGCGCAGACACCGCATTTGCCCTTGGTCAGCTGCCGGCAATAGTCCTTATTGATCACAGCCTTCTTGGGAATGGCCTGGGGGAAGGCGATTGTTATGGCTGTTGTTGGGGCGACACCTTCATTGAAGATGTCGTAGGATTTCTTTGCCGGACATTTTTCTGTGCAGGTCCCACATCCTGTGCATTTTGACCAGTCGACATAGGTTGTCTTTTTGCGGATTGTGACCGTGAAATTGCCGACATAGCCAGAAATGTCCTCGATCTCCGCATAGGCGTGGAGGGTGATGTTTGGATGCTGGGCCACATCGACCATTTTGGGACCTAAAATGCAGGCCGAGCAGTCAACAGTTGGGAAGGTCTTGTCGAGTTTGGCCATTTTCCCGCCAATAGTCGCCTCCCGCTCGACCATAACAACGGGAATGCCGCCGTCTGCACAGTCAAGAGCCGCCTGAATGCCGGCGACACCACCCCCTATGACAAGCACGCGCCTGTTGACAGGAAACTCGCGCGAGTGGAGCGGGGTGTTGTTGCGGAGTTTTGCGACAGCGAGAGCGACAAGCTCGGCCGCCTTATGCGTGTTGGCCGCAACGTCCTTGCCTATCCAGGAGACATGTTCCCGGATATTGGCCATTTCAAACATGTAGGGATTGAGCCCAGCCCGCTCGACTGTGCGCCGGAAGGTCGGCTCATGCATGCGCGGTGAGCAGGAGGCCACAACGACACCGTCGAGCTTGTACTCGTGGATGGCCGCTTCGATGGCCGCCTGCCCAGGTTCCGCACAGGTGTACATCGGATCGGTCGAATAGACGACATCGGGATAGCCTGCGGCAATCCGTGCCACCTCGGCACAGTCAACCGTTCCCGCGATATTGCTGCCGCAGTGACAGATGAAGACACCTATTCTCATTGGGTACCTCCCGTCATAGGCCCGGTGACGACGTGTTCAATCAGTTTCTTTGCCGGAACAATGAGCTTGGCAAAACCGAGTTCTTCAGGTGAGAGACCGAGTGCGAGGCCTATAAGCTGGGAATAATAGGGCACAGGCATGGAAAAACGCATTTTCATGGCACTTGCGGCCTGCTTTTGTCTTAGATCGAGATTCATCTGGCAGAGCGGGCAACAGACAACAATGGCGTCGGCGCCCATGTTCTTGGCAAGCTCGAGGATCCTCCCTGAATTTTTCGCTGTCATGGGCCGCTCAGGGATACCGAAAGCCGCGCCACAGCAGGCGGTCTTTAAGGGAAAATCAAGCATCTCCGCTCCAAGCGCACTGAGCAAGCGCTCAATGAGCATTGGGTTTTCAGGATCCTCAAACTGCATGCGCTCATGCGGCCTGCTCATAAGACAGCCGTAGTAGGCGACAAGACGGAGCCCTTTAAGACTTCGCTTGGCTTGTTGTGCAAGATCCTCTGGCGAGCAGAAACGCTCGATCGCCTGCAGGACGGAAATTGATTCCGGCACAGTGGGGGCGCACGGTTTGTCGAGCAGGGCGTCGATTGCCCCGCGCATTTTCGGGTCAGCAAGACGCGCGCTTGTTGCCCGAAGATTTGAGAGACAGCTGGGACAGGGCGTCACCACATAGTCCGCTCCCTGTCTTGCTGCGATATCGAGATTGCGGGCGCAGAGGGCAGAGGAGAGTTCCGTTGAGACGGCGTGGGCTGGTGTTGAGCCACAGCAGTTCCAGTCTGGGATGGGCTCCATGCGGATGCCAAGCTTCCTTAAGACTGCCTGTGTCGAGAGTTCGTAATCGAGCGAGGAACCCTGCGCGGAGCAGCCAGGGTAATACGCGAGCTTCATGGCTGCCTCCTTTTTTTCTCAAGCTGGTCGTAGTAGCGCGTGAAGATGCGGGTGACGGCCGAGGCGCCTCCTGGGATCGTATGCGGTTTTAGACCAAGCTTCTGTTTGGCAAGCGCGCCTGGGGCAAGATCGACGTCTGTAAAGACGCGCAAGGAGCGCATCATATAGAGGACCATTGTGCCAATCTCAAAGGATCGTCCAAAAGCCCGCACTGTGTCCAGGAAGGAGAGCCAGAACTTGTTGACAGTGGGGACCCTGATTCTGTTTTCCTCCCGCGCCATATGCCGCAAAGTTTCCATGACCTGGGCCACATCGATATTGTTGGGACATCGCTGGCTGCAGGTTGCGCAGGACAGACACATCCAGATGGAGCGGGAGTCAAGAACCAGATCCTTCTGGTCGAGCTGTACGGCGCGCATAATTTGATTGACCTGGAGGTCATAGGCAAAGCCTGCCGGACAACCAGCTGTGCAGTTGCCGCACTGGTAGCAGCTCGCAATGGATTGACCGCTTTTTTCCGCCACTGTGTCCCGGAAACTCTGCCCGGGGGACGGAGCGATGTGTAACACTTCGTTCATTCGTGTAGAGCGCGTGAATCCCTGAAAGGGGCGGAGAGCGCTCCCTCCGTAGTTCTCCCTTGTTGAGTCAGGCTATGCAAAAATGCCTGCCTAAGCATGTAGCGCAAAGGCTAGTCTTGTCAACGCTTTTCGGCGCATTCCCTACGTATCAGCGTTGTGTCTTTCGTGTACACTATGGACGAATCTCCTGTCCGCAGTATCCTTGAGCGAGAGACACACATGTTTGCGAACGTATGCGCGTTCTTACGACAAACTTGTACGACCATCTGTCAGTCGCTCGTCCCAAGCTTTACGTGTTTCGAACGCGTACGCAAAGTCGCCTCGTGCCTTGCCCGTTTTATCCAGCAAGAGAAGTCAAAGAATATCGGGCTCAATTGATCGTCATGAGAAGAATCAGTGGTACGCCGAGTATGCTCTGGGATTTCTCAAGTGGCCGGATATGTTCGATGATGCTCGCCTCTGGGGTCGAGATTGAGCTAGCCCCTATATCGTTGCTTAGGGGAATTTTTGGAGTACATCTTTTGCCCATGAAGCGCTGACAAGCGTACGAATAGTTTTCCCTGTGCAGGAAGAATCATGTGCAAACGAAGAGGGCCCCCGCGTAAGGCAGGGGCCCGTAAGACAAGTCAGTGTTCACGCCTTGTTATTTTCCGTGTGGTGCTGGAAAACCGTGATTGGGCTGCATGGTATAGCGATAGATTTCGTGAATTTCACGATTGTAGCCAGGATAAAAGCCTTTTGTCATACCGAGAACGATATGTGAGCCACGATTCATGAGGACAAGCAGGTCGCCTGTTGACGGATCAACGCAGAGGCCCTCGATTTCCCCCTGCTTGATGGCTTCGTTAAGCCTTTTTTCAAGTACCACGTTGGCATGTGAGGCGGATGTGACATCAATGCGGTAGATGGAGTCGGCTTCATTGTCGTCGGCAGTGCCGTCGTCAGCAGTCACAAAGAGGGAACCCTGCCAGTAAAAAACTCCCTGGACCCACTGGGGAACAGGCTGCAGATGCACCTTGCGCAGATACTGGCCGTTGGCAAGGCTGTACTCGTACAGATACCGTCCGCTTTCCTCACCGACCCAAGAACACATCCACACAGTCTTCTTTACGGGATCGACTGTGATACCCGACACTTCTTCCTGGCCGCTCTTTGGCTCAAACTTGAATGTGCGTTTGAACTTCAAGGTGTTCGCGTCGTGAATGGCGATTTGAATATCCTTGCCCACGCCGTCCATGAAATTCTCGGCACCCAAGAAGAGTTCGCCGTTGTACACGTCGATGTCGCCGATGTGGTTGGAGGGAATCGTATAGCCTTCAAAGGGATTCTCGTTTTTTGCGACGAGCTTGCCGTTCATGTCGTATTTGAACAGCTTCTTGCTGTCGGAAACATAGATGTACTGCCCGTCACAAGCAACACCCTGACGACCAGCCACTTCTTTGACATCTTTCAGTTTGTACTGATATTTGGGCAAAAACTGCTTCAAATGTCCCGGCTCAGCCATGCTGAGACCGGCAGGAAGCAGAAGTGCCGCAGCAATCACAAGTGACAGCACGCAACGTTTCATGTCAACCTCCTCTAACGTACGGACGCTACGATAGACATATACTCACGACGCTCGCCTCTGACAAGGACGAAGCGAGTATAATACAGAGAATTGTATGCTCTGCATCCGATTGTGCCCTTTCCTTGGTACGCCCGTGTATACTGAAAGCCAGAAAAAAAGAGACTCTGCCAGATGTATGAGTTTCCCAGAACAAGAAAGTCCACAATGCTTGCACCTGTCTTTCTGCCCAGAGAACTCGGCAGAAGCGTGCTTTCAGTCTGGAGTATACTTTGTATGGACATTGAGCAAAAAGAGGTCTCAAAGGGCATATTGGTTTTCTCGAAGCTTTTGTGGAAAGAAGCCTTGCGCGGGTTTTTCTGCGCAAACGATGCGTGCTACGCGTGGTCTTAGGATTGCCCAAAAATATTGGGTTTAGAACGCAACGCTGGCAATTTTTTTCCGCGCACCCGTCACAACTCGGACCACATTGCTTTTTGCTTTCAAATTCCCCAGGTCGTACGAGTGAACGCTATACACTATGCAGCAGGATAGGCAAAAAGGCAAGAAATTCTTACGCTGTGTCCTTGTCTCTGCCCACAAAGACGATGCTTTCGTCCTCCTTTGGCTTCTGCGGAAAAAAAGTTGCCGGGGGATTTGCGTGCGAGCGGAGAGAGTCGTTTGTGGTCCTTGTCAAAGCGAGATCCTCGCACGTTCTTCGATGTCAGATGCACACCTGCGCGGGGGTTCTGTATCTCTCGCGCGTGGGAGGAGAGAGCAAGCGTTTTGTATAGAGCGCAAGAAAAATCGTTTCGAGATGCCGTGTGAAGCCTGCAACGTCCCTAAGAGGCGATTCATTCATCATACTGCGTAGATTTTTTCGAAGTTCTGAGAGGAGCTTGGGGGTTTGGGCAAGACCGCAGGCGATGTGGATGTAGTCTTGCTCATTGCGGGCAACAAGATCTTGAAGATCAAGCTGGGAGAGAATGGCTTCTCCTTGACGACTGATGGCCGTCTCACCTGAGAGGGTGACAACTGGTATTCCCATCCATAGCGCATTGCAGGTCGTAATCCCGCCAGGAAAGGGAAAAGGATCAAGGGCTATGTCCACCTTGGCACTGCATTCCTCAAACATGGTTGCGAGAGAACTCCATCCGCTAAAGATAATGCGCTTCGGATCAATGCCTCGTCGCGCAAAAGCAGTGCGGAATCGCTCGCGGAGTTTTTGATCATTCAGCGTTTTCCATTTTAAGAAAAGATGGGAATCTGGAATACATTGCAGGATTTCAGCCCAGACATCGAGAACCTTGCTGTTGATTTTGCAGGTTGTGTTGAAACAGCCGAAGGTGATAAAGCCATTTGTGAGACAGGGTGGTGTCTCATTCACTGCAACGTCAAAGAGGGGCTGGTAGCAGAAGCGCAGGCAGGGCATTTGTATGACAGGTTCTGTATAGTCAGCCTCGCAGCCTGAGTAGGCGTGCCATTTGTCGAGGAGAAAGCCGTCGAGACAGGAGAGTCCAGTGGTTGCCCAATAGCCGAGCCAGCTTATGAGAACTGGGGCTGGCTCTCTGGCAAAGACCGCGAGGCGTGTGTTGGTTGTGAAACCTGAGAGATCAACGAGAACGTCGATAGCGTCTTCCCGAATCATGCTGTCTAACTGATCGTCATGTATGCCGGCAACATCACGCATGCACGTGATTTTTCGGATAAGTTGTTCCAGAGGATCACTTTTCCGTGGATTTGCGTTGTACGTAAAGAGTTCGAATCGGCTTCTGTCGTGGGCGAGCAGCACACCATGAATGAAGAGTCCCACAGGGTGCATGGATAAATCACCAGAGACGTAGCCTACACGCAGTTTTCTCCCTGCGAGCGGCGTAGCCATCGGGCGAGGCCTGTGCGCAATGGCAACGGTTTGTGCCCAGTATTCGGCGAGCGTTTTCTGCATGGCCGGGTTTGCTTTGGGATTGTAGCTTTGGTGGCGAATCAGATAGATTAATACTTCCTGATCGTTTGGGAACATCGAGAGGAGTGAGCGGCCGATTTTGTCGCAGATGTCCTGATCGCACACCTGCGCGGCAATGTGTCCCAAAAGATAGAGCATCATTTTTTTGATGATGAGTGCCGCTGGATCCGTATTGGATGCAGCGTTGATGGTTTTGTGCGCGAAATATTCTGCGTCGGACACAAGACCAAGTGATTCGAAGGTGTCTGCGATATTCAAAAGTCGTGCGGGGTCGGAGGACGCGTGTTCTGCAAGTTCGAGGAGTGCAGTGCGCGCTTCATCGAAAAGGTACTGCTCGCCCAGTTTGTTTACGGTTTCGAGGGCTTTTTCAAAGGCATTAGTATCCATACTCATAGTTTAACTCTATTCTGCATATGTACGACGAGAAGTGGCTAGGAAACCAACGAAAGCTCGTGGAGCGCAGCTACCGAGGACTGCCCTGGATTTGTTGCGGAGAGACTTCGGTCATAAAAAAAATTCATGTGAGACGTAAATATTTCTAGATATACCAGGTTTATATGCACTCTTGGGAGAACTTTTTTTCTGGTCGTTTTTTTCTAGTCTCAGGCTGGCCGTGGCACTCCCTGAAATACCCTACTGCAAGCTGCTTGCGTAGACAAAGAGCCTCCCCATATTTTGTTTGTGCGCAGGCGATTCGTATACTGCGGATAAAAATAAATTTCCTCTTTAAAAAGTAGAGTGCAATAGTTTATCCGGAGTTTTTTCTATTGTGCAAGAAATTTTTTTATCTGGATTTCAGAGGATCACACTTCGGTTTAATACCCAGCTGCATATTTGGTCGGAATCTTTATGGCGCCGAGTATACAGCTTGTACACGATGAACTATCGTAGCATAATTCGTGGGCATGGAAAAACGTGATTGAGCAGCAATTTTTTTCTTGACAATATGTCTTCTTTGGAGGATAGCTCATCCAACGATTTTGACACAAACAGATTTGGGGTTGTAGCTCAGTTGGGAGAGCGCTTGAATAGCATTCAAGAGGTCGTCGGTTCAATTCCGTCCAGATCCACCAAGAATATAGCGGGTTTGCAGGTAAAACTGCAAACCCGTTTTTTATTTTTCCAACCCTATTTCCAACCTTTGGGGTGAAAGTTGGAAATACTCTATGCAAAACAATGCAACTCGCCTCTGTGAGTCCTGTAGATTTGCGTTTGTCTTGTGGAACAGGAAAACTGCTTGCGCGTTTGAGTGACTCTCTGTTTTCTGTCGAACGCGCTCTCCCAACTGCGCTCCATCCCTTTACTGTAGATCGATAAAATTTAGATATTACACGCCTATAAGGAAAAAAATTTTATCATACATCATCGGTCTCTGTCAAGCTGCTTCAGCGGCTTTGCATGCCTCTGCAGTATTATTCCGAATCACAGACCTCAAGCTCTCTTAGCGTGCTACATTGCTGCCATGATGGGACTCTTTTTCGTGTATCAAAAGAATAAGGATAACTATACTGCAGCCAGGAAAAAAGTTGTGTTCTCTGCGATAAGACGGCTTGCCGCTCTTTGAATCTCGGCATCACAAGTTCAATTTTATTTCTGGCCGGAGTATAAAATGTTGGGTGTTTGGCTCTATCTGGCGGGAATTTTGATTGTCGGTATGCTTGTCTGCAAGTATATACCATCAGCCAAAAAATAACGTAAACGATAGTTAACGTCGAGATGAGTTTAGGCTCAGGCCTAAACTCATCTCGTTCAGCTAATCGTCGTCAGTCATTTTCGTCGATGACCTTGAGGATGGAAATAGCAATCGGAATCCAAGGGATGAAGTTCATAACGTACTCCTTTTTCGATTAGAGGTTTTGTGTTCTGTGTGCCTTGTGTGGCCTGCCAGTAGTGCCATTGGACTCGCTATGCGGACGTATCACGCTGAACTGAGTCTCTTATCGGCAGTACCGCACGATCTGCTTTTCGATTCGAGACTGGCTGTACGTGACAGAATTTGAACTAATGATAGCAAGATCGT
The DNA here is from genome assembly GCA_017454105.1 of Desulfovibrionaceae bacterium. Classification (GTDB taxonomy): domain Bacteria; phylum Desulfobacterota; class Desulfovibrionia; order Desulfovibrionales; family Desulfovibrionaceae; genus Desulfovibrio. The sequence continues at coordinate 14,597 of JAFTDR010000053.1, forward strand.
TCCTGTAGAGTTCTAGGGGAATAAACGTGGCTGTCAGCATGTGCGGTCTCCTTTAAGCAATGCGTTTTGAAGAATGGTAAACAGGGTTTGAGCAAGAGCGTTGATATTGAAGATGCTTTTGCCAGTCTTTGGCAAAAGTTGTCGGATACACTCGCTCATGATGCCTATGCCAAACACTTCAAATCCTATCCTTTTGGCAGTATCGATGGCATATTGAGCGGAAGATACGGAATCAGGAATGCCGTCTGTAAGGATCAGGATGATCTTCCGCTCTGCGTTTACGGGCAACATCTCCTGTAGAGTCCACCAAAGTGCCTGTGCCAGTGGAGTTCCTCCAAAGGCGTTAACCGCAAGGTACGGTTGCAGAGACTCTCCATGCCGCATCAATGGAGCAACAGAATCGTCCGTTTGCTCAGCAGGAAACGCCGTAACAGCGGGATTGATACCTTTGATGCCTGAAAGTGCTTTCACAACGGCATAGCAAGCCTCCCGTGCCAGTTTGATACTGTATCCAGACATGCTGCTGCTCGCGTCCAAAAGCAGATGGATGGCGCACGACAATCCCTCTCTTTCCTCGCAGCTTTGAAAGATCCGAGGATTGCCTATGCTGAGGCGGAACAGATTCTTGGCTGATACCCTTCCTCTGCGTCCGACGCCACTTTGCGAGCGTACTTTCGCCTGAAGCAATCCCTGAAGGCGTGTTCGTAGGGCGATACTTGCACGAAGGGATTCTGCCTTTTCTTCAGGAGTAATGGTACACGACGATACTTTTCCCACAGTAGCAACCGTGATACCCGTTTCTTGCCTTGGGGCACGTTCTCCCTGTAGGACTTCAGCTAAGTGTTCGCCAAGAGATTTGGGCAGGTCGAATTCATCGCAGTCGAAGAGTTTCTTGATGCAAGAGCAAGGATCATCGATGGGGGGTTCAGAGCCATCTTCTTCCACCCCCATGCTGTGGTTGAGACTCTCATCGCCATCCGCACCTGAATTGCCATTGGCGTTTTGCTTGGCGGGTGGCGCTCCTTCTTCCTTTGCCAACCCCGTAGATTTGGCATTTTGGCTGCCACTTCGGTTGCCTTCTTTGGCGGTATCTTTCGCCCCATCAGTATCACTGTGCTTCGCATCTATGCTTGGCGATGCTTCTTCCGATTCTGAAGTTTCGGGATCGACTTCTTTTCCCATCCCACTTTGAGCAGACGACTCATGTTCCTTGTCCCCTGTCTGTTTTGGTTTCCACTGTTGTAGGGTTGCAGCAATTTCTTGTGCGAAACGGATGGCCTCTTCCGTTGATTGGCATGATTCTTGTATGCGTGACAAGACTGCATCAATCTGTCTGCGTAACCCTTGAAAATTCTTGTCAAGAGTCTTGACAAGTCTTTTTTGTATTCCACTGAGTTCTGCTACGGCCCATGAGCGTACACTGATAAGCACGTACTTCAAAACAAGAGAGCCTGGATTCGCTTTTGGCGATCCAGGCTCTACCTGCTCTTTATCTGCATCTTCGAGGAAAACCTTGCGTACCATCCATTGGAAATGCTGTCGGCATCCAGGGTACAATTGGGATAACTTTTCTTCCACCCGCCAGTCCTCAATGGAGTTCCAGATGTGTTTGGTGACAGTATCCAGCTTGACGTTTTGCAAGACCGTGAAGTCCGTATGACGAATGTGTGCTGCCTCGTGATCGAGATATCCCCGTGCCAGATGGAGCAACTCGGAATCGCAATCGAGCGGAAGACTAGGAATGTGAATGACTGACCCGTCTGTATAGGCAGATCTGCCGCCAATCTCGACTTTGACTCCATAGTTGCGTCCAAGGATAGATGCGAGCAGTGGCAGGCAGTGTACGACATCCTTGTTGCGTATCGTCTTTTGTATCATGCTTTCTCCTACCAGAGCCCCAAGCTTGCAATCTCAGGTGCCGTGCGTTTTCTTGGCGGAACTGAGGACTCTACAGCATCCTCATCCGAAATCAGCCAACGGTCTTTGCCTGTGTCTTGGATCTCTTCTGTTTCGTCTTGAGGAATGCCTGTTTCTCTTCTTTTGGCTTTTGGTGCTGCGAATGATGGCTCATCCATATATCCTTCTTCGTATCCATCTATGTTTTCCTCCGTGGATGGATGACTGCATACAGAATCACTCTGTGATTTTTGCTGTGCGGATGCGGATACGAGACTATCCAAAACGGATGCCGGACCATAGCCATCCATGAGGGTTTGCGCTTGGATTAAGAGCGCGTCACTGTCACGGAGGAGGCAGACCAGTCCTTGTAACAAGAGCAAATCTGCTCCCACGATGTTACCTTTGGGCGGCATGCGTCTCAATGCTGTATCTATGATATCCGCTACAGGAGCCACATGCGGTTCCACAAAGGACAGTCCCACGAGTTTCTGATGCAGAGTACGTAATGGTGATAAGGCCTTATGCGTCACAGACGTTACCCCTTCATAGACCCTGTGCCAGATGTCATCCGCAGTTTTTGCGATCTCACCGAACAACGTACTGCCAAGTCCTGTGACTTCCTCAGCCAATCCAGATTCCAAAACAGCTTCCGTATTCTCGTGGGATATGAGGGGAGACACCTTGAACATCTGCCATTTGAAATCCATACGGGAACGCACGTAGTCCGAGCCCACGGTAGAATGTCTGATGATTTCGCCCCATTCGTTGTGTTTGGCGATCCAGTTTTCAATAGACTGATCATAGTCCTGCAAGAACGCATCTTTGGCTTGTATAAATTCGTCACGGATGCTCACAAGCTCCTGAATGATTTCACCAGCCTGCTCTTCAGGAATCGCCCAGCCAGACATGAAACGAACACCATGCCTATCTAGAAAACTCACGGCACGAGCCTTGAGTGTGCCAAAGACCTTGATTGATTCAGGGTCAGCAATGCGTTTGGAACCAAGGGATGCCAGGTCTTCTGGGGGAAGATTGACCCCTCCCATGTCTTCAGCGGTCATCTTCTTTCTGGCAGACCACAGGGATACGGTCAGATTCAACGCCAGGAGCTTGTCCAGAATACGGATATCAGATTGTACCATTGGTGTGGTTTCAGTTGCAGTTGCGAAAAGCATAGTGATTTTCTCCTTGCATTCTTTCTTGTTTTGGGCTAT
>JAFTDR010000054.1 GCA_017454105.1 Desulfovibrionaceae bacterium
CGCAATGGCTTCCTGCGTCTGAGGAAGGACGGCTGAGCCGAAGGCAAGTTCGCCGTGATGGCTCAAAATAAGGTGCTTTAAATGCAGCACAAGATCGGGGGAAAGAGAGGACTGCTTCAAAAAAGGCTCAAGTATGGCAAGACCGATACCCATGTGGCCTAAGAGACGCCCCTCATCTGTGACAGAGATTGTCGTTGCGCAGGCATACTCGCTTATTTTGCCGATATCATGCAAAAGAGCCCCGACAAAGAGGATTTCGCGGTCAAGTTCAGGATAGAGATCGCAAAAGCGCAGAACAAGTCGCACGACGCCAAGTGTGTGTTCCAGAAGACCACCCACATAGGCGTGATGCACTTCGACAGCCCCAGGAGCCCGGCAAAAGGCCTCACGCAGGTTTCTATCGGAAAAAACAGAGTCAAGAAAATCCTTCCAGGGCGTATGCGTGATTGTTTTCTCTAAGAGTTCGCAGAGTTCCGCAAAGAGATCCTCGCAAGGCATCTCCCCCTTAGGGCAGAACCACGCTGGATCAAACTCAGAGCTCTCCGTCACTAGCTGCGCTTTCTTAATGGAAAGCTGCAGCGCATCCCTGTATGTCGTAGCCACTGCCTCACGCACAAACAAAACAGCCCCTTCAGAGGGCGGATCGGCAAGTCCGCAGTCATTAGGCGTCCAGATTTTCGCATCCACACTGCCTGTTGCGTCTGAGAGGACAAGCGACCAGAACGGGCTGCCATCCTTCGTTTTTCCCTGACTTGTGCGCCGCACGGCAAAACACCCCTGAACCGGCTTTCTCGCGCAAATATCAGCAACCTGTATCCCTTTTTCCATAGAATCTCCACCAGGCAAGACTTGTCCTTGTCAAGGGCTCAAAAAAAACTTAGCGTGCAGCTGTGAGGTGTACAATGAACATTCTTCTAACAAACGATGACGGCATACGCGCCCTTGGCATCCGCACAATGGCAGAAGCCCTTACACAGGCAGGGCATACGGTACACGTTGTGGCGCCAATGCGGCAGCAGTCCGGCGTAAGCCAGTGCCTAACTATCTTCGACCCTCTGCGCACCAAGGAATACCGCGACGGGGCCTACCATGGAACCGGTGTCTACGGGACTCCGGCCGACTGTGTCAAGCTCGCCTTAGGCTCACTCTTAAGCGAGCGGCCGGATCTGCTCATAAGCGGCATGAATCTCGGCGCAAATGTCGGTCCGGATCTGCTCTATTCGGGCACAGTGGCCGCAGCCATAGAGGGCTCGCAGGACGGTATACCAAGCCTCGCCCTCTCCTACAATGACCACGACGCATGCGATGTCAAAGCCCAGGCGGATCACGCAACCCGCCTTATTGACCGCATTCCCTGGGCAAAACTCCCGAAAAAACGTGTTCTCAATGTCAACTACCCGCACTGCGCGATGGAGGATGTCAAAGGCGTGCGCGTCTGTCCCCAGAGTCTTGTCAACTGGCAAAATCTCTACCAGAAAAACACGGACCCAAGGGGCCTCCCCTATTTCTGGCTTCTCGGGAACCTCGACGAGGCAAGCATAGCGGAGGACTCGGACATAGCGCTTCTTAGGCAAAACTATATCACAATCAGCCCTCTCCGTTTCGAATTCACCGATTCCGAGAGCATACCATTTTTGCGCGACGCCCTCTCTTGAGATTTCTGCCTACAAAAAAGAGCCTCCTTCAACGGAGGCTCTTTTTTGTAGGCTTATGCAAAAAAATCTAACGCGCACGGATGCAACGTTCGCTCACACAGGATATGTATACTCGGCATCACAATGATTCTTCCCACGATATGGTGTTTTCCCTGCGGCGACAATTTAAGGCCGATCGTCATGCAGCGAGCGCAGGCCCACATGCACAGCTCTACTTAAGAAAAACAAACTCGCACTGTAAAGAGTCTGCACTCACATCTGGTCTACTGCAATGCTTCTTCCCGCAAGACGATCTTTTCCCCGCAACGACAATTTGAGGCCGATCGTTTTTGGCTTGCGCGGGAAAACTAATATGCGGCTGGGTCTATTGTGAACTCCCTGTACAACACGTCCGCGCGCCATGGTATTCTACAAGAGACTCGCAAAAAAAAAACAGGCACGAAAATTTGTCTCCTGTACGCCAAATGGAGGAGCTCCGTAGCCAAACTGCACTCTCTCTTTGCGCAAGCAAGAAACTGGCATTGTTTGCGTACGAAAGTCAGCACCGATTCGGTATTTTCAACTCAATATGGCAACTTTTTTTTCTGACAGAAGTCTACACAGACTTAAGACAAGTCGGAACCAGCCATTCCATTATACCCCATCCCGTCTAACCATTTCCTTCTACCCTTTCCATTGCCGCGCAACAATTGTCTCAAGAAGGATCCCCGCTAAACGGGCAGGGGGCAGGACTTCTGGAAGAGAAAAGGGGAGACCATCCGTACTCCAGAAAAGACAGGGTGTGTGCCTAGCGCTCTTAGGAATAAGCGCTGGGATAGCCGGCAGATGATCGCCGTAGAAGGCGAGGACGGCATCGCGGCCGCAGGACGTAAGACCTACGCGTAGGTGGCCTAGAAAGCGGTCTGCATTGGCAATATGCGTAAGATACGGGGGGAGACTCTCGCTTATGCGCGAAAATTCCTGAAACCTTTGGACTTCGGCTGTTCCGCAGAGCCGCTCCTTTGTCCACGGCCCATGGTTTTCCATGGTAATGACAAAACAAAAGGTCGGGCGATCCCCAAGCTCTGCAAGAATGCGCCGAGCAACACTCATATCAGAGACATAGGGGCCAAAGCACTCGCGCGCAGGCCAATCCTCAAGACTCACAACACGCTGAAAACCAAGGTTCGGTAGCGCGCGATCCCTGTAAAAAAAGCCGCGCGCATAGGGATGGATACAGAGCGTATGATAGCCCATGCGCGCACAATCCCGCGCAATCGACCAGGAGGCTAGGCGTCGTAAGCGCACATAGGGATGAAAACGGTCGCAGGAAAGACACGTGGGCTCAAAACCACTTAAGACCTCGTATTCTGTGCGCATTGTGTAGGCGCCAAAGGCATGGACTGCCAAATCGCAGAGCCCGCCAGACTCGCGCATGGCATCATAGTTTGGCAGAAGATCGCGTAGATAGCCAGAAAGATAGAGCCGCGGATCGCAGAAGGACTCTTCCTGAATGAGAATAATATGCGGAAGCGCACCTTTTTTTTCAAAAAAACGTGCGCGTATTCCAGGTGTCCAAAGAGTCTTTGCAAAAGGCTCATCAACTGGTCCCCGTATGCCGTCTCTTCCCTCAAAGGCTCTGTACCAGAGCGTGTAGCTAAGCGCCATGGCTAAGGGGCCAATACGCGCCTCGTCACGCGCAGGGTCAAAGGTCAAGAAACTGCGCCTTGCAAGAAATATGAGAATTGCGCGCACAGCTTTGGTTTTCGCACAGAGAAAAAGAAGGATGAGCGGAAGGGATGGCAGAAGAAGACAATGAGCCAAGAAACTCCCGATCGTTACCTGCCCAAGCACAAGAGAGAGTGGGATACACAGGGCCAGAAAAAAAAGAAGCCCTTTCCAGGGCAGAAAGGGAAGATAGAGCGCGGGATAGCGGAAGACCTGCGGGATGAGGGTCGCGTCTGTGAAGAGAAGCGGCTCGTCGCGCAGGACTTTTTTCTTTGCCGCATTCACAAAGGCAAGCACACAAAACGTAAGAGATGTGCCAAGAGCGGCAAGGAGCGGTCTGTGACTCACAAAGGAGAGGAGGCCAAAAAGCTGGGTTGCAAGAAGGAGAGCTGTCAGATCGGCAATCACCCACAGTTTCCAAATGACCCGGCTTGAGATGCGCTGCGCGCAGAGGGCAATTGCAAGAGTTAGAAAAAAAGCAAAAGTCATAGATTATTCCGCGCACTGAGAGGCTAAGAGATCGGCGCCGCCGTGCGCACTTAAAAGCGGCTCAGGAATGGCAACAGAGCGCACCGCAGAAAAACCGTGGCGCGCATAAAAAGACCGCGCCCGCAGATTGTCCCGCCAGACAAAGAGAGAGAGCGTATGAAGACCCAGATCCTTGGCCCAGGCGCGCGCGTAGTCGATTAAGGCATCGGCAAGCCCCATGCCCCGAACCCTTTCGGCAACCCAAAGCGTGTTGATATAGAGACTTTCTGGAACAGCCGCAGTCACACTGTCCCGCAGAGGATCAAGACGCGCACGGGACAGCATGGTCTCCATAAGTGGTGGTATCGTCTGAACACTTGAGGGATAGGCAAATAAAAGACCGGCAGGCTCATCGTCCAGAGCAAGAAGACAGTTTGTATAGCTCCACTGCGAGGAGGTATCGCGCAGCACCATGCTGACAATCTGCTCGGGCGTAACACCGGGTAGAAGACCGTCTAACAGTGCGTCCACAAGGCCGCCTGAGACCTGACGCACAAGATGCGCTAAAAAAGGCGCATCGTCAGCCGTCGCCTGACGGTAGCATATCTCCATGATCGCGATCCTTTCCTGTACACACACGGGCCAAAATTTTCTATGGCCTCAATTTCCCGGCATGCAATGGAGCTACAGAGTTGTCGAAACTGCCAGGCAGTTTCGACAACAGAATAAAACGTAATTTTTATACTCGACCGCACATTGATTTTCCGCAGAACGCTTAGAGGTACACTCTGACATCGTCCACCTAGGGAAAATCTTTATGTGGCTCAGTATAATAACACAGCATACGCTGGTACGCTTGAAACGCAGGCTAGCCGAAAGGCTCAAATCGCACGAAAAACACTTCGTGAGCCCGACTGACCACATCCCCGCAAGAAAAGCCAAGCGCAAGCTGCTGGTGATACGAGGGCAAGACGCTGTGTGTCTCTGCACAATGCAACAGAGACTAACGGAAACCTCTTGGCTCAACCAGGTCAGTTTATACTGCGGTCAGAAAAAAAGCTGCCACTTGGAGTTGAAAATACCAGACTGGAGTGCTTACTCCCGCTCGCAAATGTGCAAGTTTGTTTTTGGCTAAAGTATAACTACACCGCTCTTTTTGCGTTGGAAGTGCAGATGGACTGCGCCGCACCTCAATGGAGCAAACTCGCCCAAGCGGTGTTTCATGCCCTGTTTTTTGGCTTAGGCTACGCCCATGCGCGTTAGTGAGGCCGCAATCGCCTCCTCAATGCCGTCCCGCGAATAGAAATTCCCAGGCACAAGGGCGTCGTGGCAGAGGACAGTCACAAAATCGTTCACAAGGTCAGGTTCAGGGGGACGCGGATTGCGCCAGAAGGCATCAAGCGGCATTTCCTCGGCGGATACGGCAAGACCCGGCATGGCATAGATGCTCGCCCCAAGACAGAAAACAGCCCGCCCGCGTGTGAGCGCTGTGAGCCCCAAGGTGCTATTGCACAAAACAAGCGCCTGGCAATTATCGATAATTGAAGAATTCTTGACACTTTCGACAAAACGCACGCGCTCAAGACAGCCGGCAGCGGTTGCAATCGAATGGATGTAGCGGCGGTACTTGATAAGCCCATTGTCCAGAGGATGGTTTTTAATGAGCAAATAACTATTTTTCGGCGCATTGACCGAAAAATTGACGATCACATAGGAAATGGCGTCCAAAACACCGGTAAAGGGCGAATGGATGCGGATCTGTGAATCGCTGTCCAATTGGAGCGGCATAAAATAATAGGGCGCATTCTTGTGCATGAGATCGCGGAAAATTGCGATCGACTCCCGCCGCCGCATATGGCGGGAAAAATAGCGGGGTAGAAGACCAACAAGCTCCCGGCCGATACAGTAGGGCCTGTGGGTGTGGTAGTGAACAAAAAGCGGCCAGAGGAAAAAATTCCCAACATGATGCCAGGCCGTATCCAGCACGCGCCCCTTCATGGGATTTGGGGCCTTAGACGGCGTACATGAGGGCAGGGATCCAACTTCCTCTGCCCGAAGACGGATTCCCGCAGGGTCCCTTGGCAGACTCGTCCTTGCGTTCACCCCACCTTCCTCAAGTGTCACAAAACCTGGGCGAAGATAGCCCTCTTCAAAGACCCAGATGCGCACAGCACGCGCTCTTGCAAGCAAAACGGCCTCCTGATGCAGCGGCCGCCAGTCGCCAAGAAGAACAAGATCCGTCACGGACTTCTGCGTCAAAACAGCGGAAATCCAACTCGGCCACTGCCAGTTCTCACCCCGCCACAGAAGCGTGTCTCCACTGGGCCAGAAGGCGATGTCCCCACCGCACAACTGCACCCTATAGACCCCATAGCCCAGTTCCTTTAAGCGGCGTCCCATACGGTAGAAGAAGAAACTGAGCGGGCCCTGCAAAAAAAGAAAAGTGCGCGTCACAGGCTATCCGGCAAAGTTTTCTGTCCGCTCTCGTGCAACGGGCAGAAGGTCACGCGTCAGCTCGATCGCACGAGCGATCTGCTCCCTTGTGTGGCGCGCCGAAACAAAGAAACGAAGCCTTGCGGATCCTTCGGGAACTCCTGGGTAAATAATCGGGAGAGCTAGCACCCCTTTCTCCATAAGAAGCTTTGAGAGCAAAACAGCTGTCAGGGAATTGCCGACAAGCACAGGCACAAGCGCGTACCCACTCGCATTGCCGGTCGCAAGCCCGGCCTCCTGTGCGGCGCTTAGCATATACCGGCTATTTTCCTGAAGCCGCTCAACCCGCCAGGGTTCCTCAAGCATACAGGCGAGCGCACAGCGCGACACAGCAGCGAGCATGGGCGGCATACCGACACTGTAGACAAAACCAGGCGCCTCAAAGCGCAAAATCTCGGTTAAAACCTTTGATCCCGCAATATAGCCCCCGCAGCCGCACAAGGTCTTACTGAGCGTGCCCATCCAGATGTCCACGGACTTTGGATCCACGCCGTAATGCTCGGCAACACCGAGACCGCGCGGCCCGACAGTTCCAAGCGAATGCGCCTCGTCAACCATAAGAAAACAGGAATACTCGCGCTTAAGCGCAATAAGCTCAGGCAGACGCGTTAAGACCCCGTCCATGCCAAAGAGCCCCTCAGTGACAAGTAAGGCGCGCTGAAAGTTCGCCCTGTGCTGAGCAAGCAGTTTCCTTAAGGCAGCCATATCGTTTATGGGATAGACAAAACGGGCAGCCTGCGAGAGCTGCGCGCCAAGCACAAGTGAATTGTGACTTGCCTGATCAGAAAAGATAACGTCCTTTGGACCAAAAAGCGAGGCAATTGTTGAGACATTGGTGCCGTGGCCGCTCACAAAGACAAGCGCATCCTCAACTCCAAAGGCCTCGGCAAGAGCTTGTTCAAGCGCCCTGTGTGGCGGCCGCTCGCCCGCTGTGAGCCTGCTCGCTGAGGCGGAGAAACCGTAGCGTTTGGCTGCATCTGCTGCGGCCTTGTGCAGGCGCTCGTCATTGTTGAGACCAAGATAGTCGTAGCAGGAAAAATTACTGAGGCGCACCCCGTCGATCACAGCCCATTCCTGCGAAAGACCGTCGTGGCAGCGGTAATAGGGCTGCTCAAGCCCAAGCTTTTCCGCGACAGCCTTTTCTATCAAAACCTGCGTATAGCAGGGAAGCGTGTCAAAACGCGTGTACTCGGGAGAAATGGTCTTTGTGATCGCCCGAGTGGGCAGGCTCGCCCCCTCACCGCGCATCGCAGCTAAAAGGCGGGCCTTATCCTCGTCACGCATTCCGAAACGTCTTATTTTTTCCGTTCTCTTCGTAGACTGTTCAGACATCGCGTATCAGTATATCCAGTTAATTATATCCGTGTTAATATATCCGTGGTACTATCCGTTGTTCTGGCTTAGACCATGCTGTTCTGCAAGCGTCCCAAGCGCGTCACTGCCCAAAGGACCGCGCTCATCGCTGATCAATCGCGCGACAATCTGGCCAGCTATTGACTCAGGCGTCGCGTCCGCTCGAAGGGAGAGGCCAAGCGGTCGGCCCGCCCGCTCCTCAAGTGCAAGACCAAGTTCAACGCCCATGAGCGAATCAATGCCCAGAGCAAGAAGCGACTGGCCAGGCAGTATAGCTTGGGGCTTAGCCCGCACAACGCGCGCAATCGCAAGCGTCACCTCATGGAGGATAAAGTCGTAGCTCTCCTCCTTCCCAAAACCGGCAATCTGCTCAAGCCATGTCGCCTCTCTGTCCTCAAAGGCTGAGGGCAGAAGGAGGTTTGCAAAGCGCGGATCTTTTGCTTGCGGTTGCGCAGAAAACGCCTTCCAACTACATCGGAAGACTGTCACAACTGGCGGAAGAACGCAACGCTCGGCCAAATCCATAGCCGCAGAGAGCGCATCGCGGGCTTTCATGGGCACAATGCCGCTTTTTTCCGCAAGCCTGTCCCGTGTCGCCTGGTCGCGCTCAAGCATGCCAGTGTCCGCAATGGCGCCCCAGGCTATCGCCTGCCCTGGCAGGCCAAGCGCCCTGCGGCGGCGTATTAAGCCCTCCATGGCCGCATTGGCCGCAACATAATTCACCTGCCCAGGATTTCCGATTAGCGTCGTAACCGACGAATAGACAACAAAGAAGTCCAAGGGGAGGTTGCGACTTGCTTCATGGAGGAGGAGCGCGCCCTTGACCTTAGGCAAAAGAACACGCGCAAGACGCTCTTCTGTCATTGAGGCGACAAGGCCATCGTCTAACAGAGCTGCTGCGTGGACAATTCCCCGAAGTGTTGGAAGATCTGGCAGGATGTCAGAAAAAAGATGGGCAATTGCGCCTTCATCGGTCACGTCGCAGGCCAAAGGCACAATCGAGGCCTCTGGATAGCGTTCTTTAAGCGCATCCAATGCCTGCGTACGGACACCACTGCGACTTATAAGCACAAGACTCTTGGCCCCACGCGCAAGCAATTGCTCGGCTGTTGCAAGACCAAAGCCCTGCGTTCCGCCAGTCACAAGATAGCTTGCGTTAGGCTCAACTGGAAAGAGCGGGTGCATACTCGCGCGCTCGTCCGCCACGGTTTGGCCTAACTCGCTCTTTGGCGGTATGACGACAATCTTGCCCACATGGCGCGACTGCTGCATTGAGCGGAAGGCCTCGTCCACAAAGGCTGCAGGATAGACATTGGCCGGCAGGGGAAACCAGAGCCCCTCGGCAAATTTCTGCATGACCTCGCGGAAAAGACGGGCGCCTAAGTCCTCGCGCTCACGCATCAGCTGATCCAAATCAATACCAAAATAAGAGATATTCTGGCGGAAAGGACGGAGCCTTAGCGGAGAATTCGCGTAGAAATCGCTCTTGCCAAGTTCTAAGAAACGCCCGAAGGGCCGTAAGAGGGCTAGGCCCTCGTTCATGGCCTCACCTGCGAGGGAATTGAGAACGCAGTCGACCCCCTCACCCCCAGTGTCTTTGCGGATCGCCTCCGCAAAATCAAGGGAGCGGGAATCATAGACATGCTGCACCCCAAGGAGCCGTATAAGAGCCCGCTTGGCCTCAGATCCCGCTGTCGCATAGACTTGAACACCAAGGCCCATGGCTATCTGTATGGCTGCAAGGCCCACCCCACCGGCCGCACCGTGCAGGAGAAGACGTTCCCCTTCCTGCATGTGGGCAAGAGTAACCAAAGCATAGTAGGCTGTACAGAAAGCGACGGGCACTGTTGCTGCAGAGGGCATATCCCATTCGTCTGGAATTTTCACACAGGTTGCCGCACGCGTTGTCACATGACTTGCAAAACAGTGCGCGGCAAACGCGCAGACCCGGTCACCTTGTGCAAATTCCGTAACAGACGAGCCAACTTCTTCGATTTCCCCCGCACACTCAATCCCAAGACAGGGCCCAGAGAGACCCTGTTCCAAAGCCTCCTCAGGGAGGAGATTCATGGCCCAGAGGACATCGCGGAAATTAAGGCCAGTTGCGCACACGCGTATGCGCACACAGTCAGGGGGGAGCTCCTCATTGCTCACAGGAATCCAAGATAAGCTCTCCAAATGGCCGGGATCGTCTATAGCAAGCCTAAGAGTAGGCTTAGAACCATCAGCACGTTCAGATAGGCTACGGGCAGAGGAGAGCGTATAGGCCCGCTCACAGAGCCGCTTAGGCCCCAAAAGTCTGAGCTCTCGCTCAAAGGTTTGACCACCTGCTATGCCCAAGAGCGCGTCTGCGAGATTCGCCGCATAATCACAGCCGTGAACAGCAATGCGGAAGAGCGCACAATCTGGGTACTCATTGGCTGCGACTCGAAGCGCACCAAGCAGGGCGCAGGCCCAAGGCGAATCCATTGTGTAAGACAAAAGAAAGACAAAACGCACAGCAGGTCTGCCATTGGCGTCCCAGGCTTGGGCCAAGGCTGTGACAAGACGTGTTGCGTGGAGAACCGCGGCGTACTCATCTCTTGGCTCGACATCTCTTGGCTCAACATCTACGCCTACGGGTATCACAAGAAGAGAATGCGCAAAAAGGTCCCCCCAAGAGTCCGTGCGCGCAAGATCCGCTGTGGTACATTGCGCATGTATTCCATAGGGCGCAAGTGTTTGCACAAGTTCCTCGCCAAAGTGGCCAAGCTCACTATCGCAGACAAAGGGGAGCGTGAGACTTTTTTGCAGAGAACCGCTCCTTCCGCGCCGCGCAAGCAGAAGACTTGCGCCTCGTAGCGATACGGAGTGGACATCTGTGAAACCGGCCAAAGTGAGCGCCTCTTCCCAGGAATCGTGCGGCATAAGCCGCGATACGGGATCGCCATTCTCTTTGGATGCGGTCCACCAAGTGGAATCAAGCCCATTTAGGATATCCTGCTCAAAGGACGGATGCGGCTCAAGAAGAAGGAGGAGGCCTCCAGGCAAAAGGCGGTCGCGGACACGGGCAAGCGCCCGAACAAGATCGTCTGCGAGATTCAGTGTGTTTGCAAGCAAAATCCCATGGGCCAGGGGAAGGGCCGCGTCCTCACACTCCTTGTGGGTACTTTCCTCTGTGATATCCCAGGGCACATAGTGCGCAGAAGACGAAGTCTTAGAGATATGTAAAGACGGATCGCAAATCCACAGATCGAGATCGCTCAGTTCTGGCTCAAGCTGCCAGAGCGCTGAGCGCGAAAAGCCATTTACGATCACAGTCCGCCCAGAAAAGGGCGCAAGAAGCTTACGAACATGCGGCAGAGCCTCTAAGAGAAGCGTCTTTGCATACGCATCTTTTAGCGGTGCCAGATCGACATTCTCTCCTTTAATATAGGCATGAATGCCTGCAAGAAGGAGGGCTAAGGGAGCATGGTCGGGTGAGCGCTCAAAGAAGAGCGTCTGCCAGAGTTCTGCAAAATCGGGAAGGGCCTCAAAACGCGCTCTGTGCAGTGCCGCGCGCCGCACATATTCTGCTGGCGCTCGAGAACTCTCGATTTCTGGAAGAAGGGCCTCGCAGCTTGCTGCAAGAAGCGCGTCAAATGGATCGGGCTCGTTTGCCTCGTTTGTCTGATTGAAAACCGCCTTGCAGGCAGAAAAAAGTTCATCCGGCACAGAGGCCTCAACCACTCGGTCTAACTCAAAGCGCGTCGCCACATAGTCGGCAAGAGGCGCCATCGCAAGTCTTGGGACCACGCGGGCGCGCCCACCAGAGAGGGTTAAAAGCACAGCCCCTGTCTCATCAGTGTACACAAGAGAACAGGTGATTGTCCGCTCACTCCGCTTCTCAAGAGTAAAGAGCGCGTAGGCGGGTGTTCCCTTCGCGTAGAGGACGCAGCGGTCAAACCAGTACGGAAGCCAAGGGGCCTGTGAGTCCGAGACAAGCAGAAAGAGAAGCTGCAAGCCCGCATCCACAAGATTTGGGGGAAAGAGCAGACGGTTATCAGGGATATTGGGCGCAAGTTTTGCGAGGAGACTCTCCCCGTTTTTCCAAAGTGCCTGAACCGGACTAAAGACTGGCCCATAGACCATATTGCAGGCCTGTGTGGCTAAAACCAGATCCTTGCAGGGAACACTCTCCCCAAAGGATGCGGGATTATGCGCAAAAGCGTAGGGCTCTGGCCGCATCTGTGATGTCCGCTTAAGGCGGCCACGCGTAACTATGGTCTCCTCGGCCTCCTGCATATAGGGACGCGAGCTTGTCCGAACTTCACCGTCAGCCAGCTCTAAACTTGTCGCTAAGACGACTGAGTGATCGTGTTCAAGGCTGACTGGTCTAAGAATCGCTGTGTTTGAAAGTTCCAGAGGGTAGGCGCCAAACTGTGCGGCCCCACAGGCAAAGGTCATCTCCAAAAAACAGGCGGCCGGATAAAGGACACTTTCGCCAACCTTGTGATCGGCAAGCCAAGGAAATTTCTCAAGATCGAGCACGCTCTCAAAGCGCGTACTCCGGCCATCACGGTAGCCAAGTAAGGGATCGACTGTGCCCTGCAAAAGATAGTTTCGGCACTCGGGGCTGCGCTCAAGAGCCACAGGATTTGCGGCAAAGGCATAAGTTGGGCAATTTGAGCGGATAAAACCGTGATTTGCCGAAAGATGGCGGTGCAAAACATCTGGCCAGCCATGGACCCAGGCCGTCTTCCAGAGATCAGTGACATAGGCCGCATTGTCCGCATTTTTCTGCATGCTGTGTCCAACCCAGCCCTCGGCATTGGCTGCACGCAGGGCCTGGCGAAGATACTGCTGCAAAATGGCATGCGGGCTAACCTCAAGAAAGAGGCGAACACCCATGGCTATTGCGCGCATGGCCGTCGCATGGAAGAGAACAGGATAGCGGATATTGCGCCACCAGTACTCAGCCCCAAAATCATCCGGCTCAAAATTGGGCTCAAAGCGCTCGCAGTCAATGTCTGGGATCCTTTGGCCAACAGAGGAGAGGAAGGGGATGCGCGGCGCATGCGTCGTAATCCCAGAGAGGGAGGATAAAAGTTCCTCGCGTATGCCCTCCATGGCTTTTGAGTGGAAGGCATAGTCGAGTGGCAGCATCTTACAGTAGCTCCGCTCACCCTCAAGGACAGTTTTAAGCGCAAGAAGACCCCGCTCAGATCCTGACAGGGTCAAGGATGAAGGGGCATTGATGCCAGCAAGCTCAACTTCACCAAGAGCGACTTCGCGCGCAAGGCGCATAAAGCGCTCAGGCGAGAGCTTTGCTGCGGCCATGCGGCCAAGGCCCTTTGTCTTTCCCTGGCAGAGGCTGCGGATATAGACAATGCGCACAGCGTCTTTAAGCGAGACAAGGCCGCTTTCTTGCACGGCACTCACTTCGCCCACACTGTGGCCAAAAACAAGATCCGGCACAATGCCCTGCTCAGCTAAAACCGCACAGAGCCCTGTTTGAATCAAAAAAAGCAGGGGTTGGGTCACTTCTGTGCGCTCAAGATCCGCAGAATCGGCCCGCACAAGGAGATCAAGGAGGTCGATTCCAGAAATTGCGCGGAAGAGTTCCGCAACTTCCTGGGCCTTGTCGGCAAAGCAAGGGATGCGCAGAAGATCGCGGCCCATGCCCTGCCAGTGGCAGCCATTGCCGGCAAAGACAAAGGCGGTCTTAGCTCCCAAAATTGCCCGTCCACTCACGACCTTGGATGCCGAGAAATCACCAGACGCATAGGCCGAAAGCTTGTGCATAAGTGTTGGCGTATCCTCGCCTGTCACAAGCAGGCGCTCGGGCATGGCATCTCGATAGAATGCGAGCGTTTCAGCAAAAAGGCCTTCATTTTCAGGTGTCGCCTCGAGTGCCTTGGCGAGACGCTTGGCTGATACTGCGAGGCTCGCTTCGCTTTTTGCCTGGATAAAGAGATTTGGCACAAAGAAAGATTTGGGACACGTCTTGTCCCTTGCGGCTTCGAGCAAAACATGGCCATTTGCGCCGCCAAAACCAAAGGAATTCACGCCAACATACTGTGCCGCGGGATCGGATATGGGCTCTAGAGTTAAGGGAACATGGAGATGCAAGCCTGCAAAATCAATTGCCGGGTTTAACTTTGTAATATGGATCTGCGGCGGCACAGCACGCTTGTCCAACACAGTCAAGGCTTTCATGATCCCGGCCATAGCCGACGCTGTCTCAAGGTGGCCTAGCGCGCATTTGACGGATCCAATAGGCAAAACCTGTGAGCGCTTACTCCCTAGTGCCCGGCCAATGGCCAAAGCCTCAATCGGATCCCCAACTGTTGTTCCTGTTCCGTGGGCTTCGAGATAGGCGAGCCTATCTGGATGACAGTTCGCCGCATCGTAGAGTGTCGCAAGCAGACTTTCCTGGGCTTTGGCCGAGGGCAGGGCTATGCCCTGCGTTCTGCCGTCACTATTGCAGTCCACACCGCGGATTACGGCGTGGATATGCCGGCCGTGGGCTAAAGCCTCTGTGAGCGGCTCAAGCACAAGGACGCCACCGCCCTCAGAGCGCACATAGCCGTCCCCTGCGGCGTCAAAGACTTTGCAGCGGCCGCTTTGTGAGAGCATGTGTGCCTGGGAGAAGCCCACAAAGGGATAGGGGGCAAGCAAAACATTGACCCCACAGGCAAGCGCCATTTGACTTGCGCCCTGCGCAAGGAGAAGGGCTGCCTGGTAGAGAGCGTAGAGAGAGGAGGAGCAGGCAGTATCCAGGGTGAAGCTTGGTCCGTGAAAATCAAAAATATACGAAATGCGGTTTGCGATAATACTCAAATTTGTGCCTGTCATGCTGTACGGACTTGTGGCACAGAGATCATCGGCATGACAGGTCCCGCTGTCCGGGCTCGCCGCCCCGACAACAACAGCCGTGTCAGAGCCGGCAAGCGACGAGGGGCATATGCCTGCATCCTCGAGGGCTTCCCAGGTCAGCTCAAGAAGAATCCGCTGCTGTGGATCCATGGAGGCCGCCTCCTTGGGCGATATGCCAAAGAATGCGGCATCGAAATCATAGATATGCTCAAGAACGCCCGCCTGCACGGAAACCGTTGTCCCCGGATGCACCCTATTCGGATGATAAAAACGATCCGTGTCCCAGCGGTCGGCGGGCAAAGACGAGATTAAGTCCCTCCCGTCACGCAGAATCGACCAGAGATCGGCTAAGCTTGCGCATCCTCCAGGAAAGCGCAATCCCACACCGACAATGGCTATAGGCATCGTGATACAAGATCTCATGAGTGTAAATCCAAATGGGCATACGGTAAAAAAAAGAACTCTTGTCTGTCAAACAAGAGTTTCTGACGCAGACATACAAGAGTAGAAGTCTACCTCTTTGCCCTTTCCTTGGCAAGGGCACGGACAAACGCGAGGCAATGCACAAGCATATGCCGCTTGTAGCTGTAATAGCGCGGGTAGGCAATAAGCGCGCCATAAACCAGGTGGGCGAGGGTCAAGCGCTTTGTCCGTCTAGGAAATGTGTTGCGATCGCGTGTAAGCCCCCAGCCCGCATAAAAGGGTCCGCCGTAGGTTGCAACGGGCTTGCCCCGCAAAAGGGCCTCAAAGCCTGTGAGTGATGTCAGCGTATGGACCTCGTCTGCATTTGCCAAAACCTGCTCAATGGGCGCTGTGCGGATAATCGCGTCTGCAGAACGTATAGCATCCCCTGTGAGTGCGCCCACGCGGTTTCCGCTCACAACATCTGGGTGTTCCTTATAGAGAATATAGGCGTCAGGGTTTTCTGCGCGCACGGTTGTAAGGAGATCCGCGTTTGTGTAGATCCCCATACCCCCAAAGCGCACTGAGGCATCGTCCTCAACTTGTCCTGGCACAAGCAGGATGCGCTGATTTTTAGGGAGTTTTGGCAGATCGGATTTGCCTGAAACATTGTATTTACTGATCCCTGAGCGGACAAGCTCGTCTTGAAGTGCCAGAGCTTGGGCGAGTTCTACCTCACTGCGATCCTCCAAAAGAATGCGCTCCAAACGGCTTTCGCGGGAGGGATCGTAGTAGATGCCCAGATCATCAAGAACTAAGGAGCCTGGGTCCATGAAATTTGAGCCAAGACCAAGAGAGCGGATAAAGCCGTCTTCCATGCGCATAAGCGGAACGTGGGCTGCCGCGCAGGCTGCATCCACAGTGTGGTCCGCTTTTGACGACCAGACAACGACATTTCCTCCCGTAGTCTGTGCGTGCGCTACTGCGCGCCCAATACTTGAGAAAAAAGTGACCTGGCTCTTTGTGCCAGAGAGAAAAGCGCGCGCATGCGGCTTTTTCCAGTGCGTAAAAAAAAGACAGGCGTGTGCGCCCGCATTGGCCATGTTGCAGGCGCGCTCATAGACAAGCGCGCGCATAGTCTCTTCTAGCGTCGTCTCTTCGCCACTCACCGGATCAATATAGCGGGGATAGAGCGCATAGGCTGCCCAAAAAAGCTCAAGCACGCTTCTTTGCCGAACGCGCCTAGGACACACTTGTTTGTCGATTGTGCACCCCCAGCCCGCATAAAAGGGAAGCCCGTAGCAATGGACTGGGAGACCAAGCAAAAGGGCCTCAAAGCCCATCTGCGAGGTCACAGTATAGACCGCGTCGACTGTGCGCAAAAGAGCGATGGGATTTGCGTCCTGCGCTATTGTCTGCACACCCTCTGGAAGCTCTGTAAAATGCCCCTTCTTCTTGCCTGAGAGAACATCCGGATGCAGCTTAACCCAGATTGTTGCGTCTGGATTCTCAGCGATTGCGTCATGAAGCATTGTGCGAAATACGCTATCATCTGCGAGGCCAAGGCGTATGCTCACATCGCCAAAGGTTTGGTCTAGGACAAGAATGTTTTTTTTTGCCGAAAGACGCTCTGGGGCTCCATCTGTGTGATTGTATTTGGAGAGTTTATGATCCAAAAGAAAATTTAGAGCAGATTGGGCACAAGGCACATCGTTGATCGTCCAATTCGAGTTTAACAGAGTCTCAAGGCCAGAGGGGCTACGGGCGTCATAGTAGATGCCAATTCTATCAAGAATAAGCGAATGGGGAACTCCCCCGTTCACCCCTAAATCAACTGAGCGCAGAAAGCCGTCTTCAAGGCGGATTAGAGGGAGATTATATGCTTTGGCAAAGGCCAGGGCAAAACGCCGTGTTGCCGCAAGGCGTCTTTGGGCAATCCAGACAAAAAAAGCCCGCACAAACGACATATCCCGGAGAAGAGAGGCGAGGCTTTTCGCAGGCAATTCTTCTTTTGCGCCCCAAAGAGCGACAGCTGTGCAGCCAGGAAGAAGCTTTAGGGCACAATGCGCGACTATGCCCCTTGGCAGAAAGAAAATTTGCGCGCCAAGATAGCGTTCAAGAAAGGGCAAAGAGCGCATGCCATAGGCAAAAGAGGCGACCCATGTGCGCGGGCGCTCACAAAAGAGGGCCCGCGCAAACGTAAAGAGAGCCGCACAGGGCGCAGGGAGGCTTGGGATATGCGCAGCTATGCGCCGTGCGAAATAGAAGAGATAGCGCACGGAACCCCCTCTAGGTCCAAAGGGGAATTAACACAACACCGGCTGAGACCGCGAGCTGGTAGATAATCTGGACAATGTCCTTGATCGCCTGGACGGCCTTTGAGTCGTACATCGGCATGACCATTAACTGATCGCCTGGGCTTATGCCAAGAGTTGCGACCTTGCCGATTTCACCGTTTGGCTTCATGACAAGCACAGTGCTTTTGTCTGCCCGGTCAGTAAAGCCGCCAGCATGCTCAACATAGTCTTTAAGCTTCATTGTCTCGTCATAGACAACGGCTTTCGGTATTGCGACCTCGCCGACAATCTGGACGACATCGGATCTGTGCGGGATATAGATGATATCCCCATCTTCTAACACAGGATTTTTAAGAGCCCCCTGCCTTGAGACGACAACCACCCCGTCTGGCTCAACCAATTGTGCGCGTTTCACAAAATCCTGGACAAGGGAGGCCTCTTCAACCCGAATCTTTGCCTCGTCAACAGACTGCGAGCGGGCTGTTAGGACACTTTTCTCTAAATTGCGTAAGGAATCATCGATTGCTTTTTTCTGCTGCAGGGCAACGCTTCGGCGTTTAATATACAAGGCCTTGCAGTCGGCGGTCTTTTCGTCAACGCCAATATAGTAGAGCAAATCTTTTAACGCGCAGCCGCGGCGCACGGCATAGCGTGAAGGGCCAGCGATTGCGCCCGCGCAGCCAATCATAATGGTCGATCCCGGCCTATCCGCGTGGAATTCAACGATATCCTCGTCGTACACAGCGAACTTCTCGAAATCTTCGAGTGTCATATAGCTATTAAAGCGGGCTTTATTGCGCGTTCCAGAGACACTCACATGGGTTGCTCCAGGCTGCGGCTGAACCATGGTAAGCAAATTTTTACCTAGCTGCTTGCCTGCTTTCTTAAGCTCAAAGCGCGCCTGCTGGCGGACTAGACCCAAGGCCGCAATACCTGGCCCGCGTTTCCCAACAACAATGACATCGCCATCCTCAAGGGTAATGTCAGGGAGATTGCCGTTCACAAGGAAATCGTAGAGGTCGACAGTGGCTAAAGTCGCCCGGCCGCGTTTGACTGTAATTTTGCGGTAGCTTCCGGCCTCAGGCACAATGCCGCCTGCTCTGTCAAGATAGTAGAGAACTGAGTCACCGGCCCCTCCGGCATAGTGGCCTGGACGGACAACATTGCCTGTGACAAAGACCGCGACAGGCTGGGTTGAGAGCAGATCCACATAGGCCTCAACATTTTGGGTGAAGACCTCTTTAATCTGCTGGTCGACTGCCGCCTGGAGGCCACCGTTTGTCACGCCTTCGACGCTTAACGGACCAACTTCTGGGATAAAGATATTCCCCTGCTGGTCGACCACAACGACCCCGTCAAAGGTCACAGCACCCCAGAGCCTGACCATAATGCGATCGCCTGGCTGAATCTCGTAGCGGGCATTTGCCCCGCTCTGCCAGGTTCCAGCAAAATTGCCTAAGAAAAGATCGCTCCCATAGGGCAAGAGCCGCTCAATTCGCTCGTGCCCCCCTCCCCTCTGCGCCCAAGCAGGCGGGGCTTCAAGGGGCACTGAGAGCTTGCGCTCGCCAGGGAGAGCGGAGAGGCGGCCAGCTCCTCTCTGCGCCCGCGTCTGCATCATGATATCGTCGCGCGTCATAGGACGCGCTCTGTCCTTCACAGGATAGACGCCGTCTGGCGGCACGGTCTGCTGGGCGCGGACCGTGTTCTGCTGCTCCTGCTGCTCGAGAACGCCATGGCCAAGGGCGCCAAGCATTGCCTGGCGCTGAGCAGTACTTGCCGCATAGACTGTTGTTGTCATGCAAAGCAGAAAGACAAGAAACAGGAATCGCATGCTAAAACCCCGCATGTTCACGCACGGCCGCAATAATTAGGGAGACAAGTCCCAGAAGCAGGAGTGCTGTGATCATATAGATGCACGTAAAAAGAAATGGTCTTGGATAGAGGGACTCATCCGCAAGTACCGGCCGCTCAAAGGCCTCAACATATTGTGTCTGCGCATCCGCCCTGACCCGTGCGGCTTCAAGAGACGACATAGCCGATGTCAATTGCTTCTGCGCAAATTCCTCTTCAAGTGCGAGTTTCTGGAAGCCCGCGAGCATATCGTTGACAGACTGGCCTTCAGCAAGGCTCCCCGCAAGGCGGGTCTTCTCGTCTGCGAGTTTTTTCTCAAGGACTTTTAAGCGGTTCTTAAGCTGCCGAACCCTTGGGCTTCCCTTATTCATAAAGGTCATGGCTTCTGAGAGTTCGGCGGCCGTTTTCGCAACTTCCCCCTCAAGCTTGTTCACAAGGCCGTAGAGACCGGAGGTTACAGCCGCAGGATCAAGAACAGCTGTGCTTTGCCTATAGGCGTGCAGGGCATCCCGCGCTTTCCGAATCCGCTCTTCAGCCCGAGTCACTTCGGCCAAAGCCTGACTCATGGCGTCGCGCCTTGCACGCGCATTCATCGCATTCACAAGCGCTTCACTCTCAGACAAAATCCCCTGACAGACCGCTAGGGCCATATCCGGAGTAAAGGCTTTGACTTGGACCCCAAGAATCCCTGTGTCTGGGTCAAAGGAGGCCTCACAGGCCCACTGCCAGAAGTCTGCGATATCGTCCTTGCTCGCATCGCGGGCTAAACGGTACCAGATATCCCATTTTCGGTCAGAATAGTGATCTCGAAGCTTCAGTTTCTCATCGAGTTTTTCAAACATGTCTGGCGAGACAATATAGTCTGCGACAATGTAGGAGTCAGAGAGAGCCCCTTGGGAGAGATTAAAGAGCGCGCCTAGGCCCTCAAGATTGGGTGCCCCGGTTTGGCCACGGATTGCAAAGCGCGTCTCAGAAATATAGGACTGCGAGGCAAAGAAGAGGAGATAGAAAAAGATAAGGATTCCAGGCAAAATGACGGTTGCAAATACTATCCGGCCAACGGGACTGCGCCGAAAGTCCCGTCCAAAGCGCCGCCACTCAATCCGTTCAGGAACTGGGACTGCGAAGTTTGAAACAGTGCCAACTTCCTGTTTGCGCACAGGAACTGGCGCTTTCTCTGGCACAAGGACATCTGGCGGCTCAGACAAAATCTCCTCAAAGGCCGCCACATCGACAGTGGGCACATGCAAAACATCAGGCACAGCAAATTCCTCAGGGATTTCGCCGTCCTCTGTTAAGCCGTTTGGCACTTCCCCCTCCCCTGTTCCGGCATAGAGGAAGAAATGTTCCAATGCGCTGATATGCTCGCTTTTGAGCATTCGCGCAACAGCCACTGCGTCCCACATCTGGCCATTATTGCGCAGGCCCTGATCGTTCATGGCCTTGGCCTTGGCCGCAAGATAACTGACTGTGTCAAACTGATTTGAGGGATTTATGCCCTCAAGGGTTCCGTACTCCCTATAGTGGATCCAGGGATCGAGTCTCGCTTTTTTAAATATGCGCAAGACTTCAGCCGCATAGAGCAGGAGATTTTTGCGTATCTGCTCTTGGCTTAAGCCCCCGCGCTCTTTTTTTTGGAAATCGAAGATCGCCTTATACTGCAGATAGCAGCCGACAGAGAAATAATCTCTGGGATTGCGCCGCTCACGCACAGGCTTCTGCCCTTTTGCGGGCTTGAGTTCCGCTATGTCCGCATCGGAAAGGATGGGCACGCGTTCATTCTCTGGCACAGCAAAGCAGGCTGGAATTTTGCCGTCAGGCGTTATGCCTTCAGCAACTTCGCCTGGCCCCATCCCTGCGTGGCGTATACAGTGCTCTAACGGGGTTAATTGGTATTCCCGAAGAAAATCAAGAAGGCGGTCCATATCCCATGGACCGTCCTCCTGCAGAAGGCCTGCACTATTGATTGCCGCAACTTTCGCTTCAAGATATCTGCGGGCATCAAAATCATTTGAGGGATTAATGAGTTCATAGCCGCCAAAGCGTTTATAGTGCTGCCAGACATCCAACTTGGCCTCTGCTAAGCAGGCGCTAATTTGTGAGGCATAGCGGGGCAGATCACTGCGTATAGTCGCTTCTGACAGGCCGCCATTTTCTTTTTTTGTGTAGAAGGCTATGGCCTTAAAGCACAAATACTGTTTTCTATCCACAAAGGAGGCGGCAAAACGCGGGGATTTGCGGGATACTTCCAGTGCGGACGGCACCCTCTTTTCAAGGGGCACAGCAAAGCATGCTGGCAATGTCCCCTGGGCTGTGAGTCCTTCTGCAACTTCACCGACTCCCTTGCCTGCGTAGCGAATGCAGTGTTCTAGAGGGGTAATTTTCTGATCTTTCAAGTAGGCCGCAAGGCGCGCGCGATCCCAAGGAACATCCGATCCCCCTTGCTCATTTAAGGCTTTTGCTTTCGCGTCAAGATAGAGCCCGGCATCAAAGTCATTTGAGGGATTAATAAGTTCATAGCCGCCGAATTGTTTATAATGCTGCCAGGCATCGAGATTGCTTTTGGCAAATTTCTCCTCAATCTCTGTCGCGTATCGATAGAAGTCGCTCCGTATGGTCTCTTCCGCTATGCCGCCGTTTTCTTTCTGTGTGAAGTAGGCGAGAGCCTTAAAACAGCAATACTGTTTTGCGTCAAAAAAAGAAGAGCAAAAAAGGTCGGATTCGCGGGAGGGCGTATTGGTCGCATTCATGGTCTATAGAGCTCCATCCCCCAGGATATCCGGCGCAAGCACCCAGCCCTGTTTTGGATCCTGGCAGGCCGCAATTTTTGTGCGCGACCCTCCCTGCATCCGCCCCTCGCGACAGGGTATGCCAAGTGCTGAGAGATAGCCCGCTCCGGCAACAACTGTCAGGGATCCAAACCGCGAACCGTGGAAGGTGGCCGCAGCCCCTTCCGCAGCATTGCCCAGAAACTCGGCTATGCGCAATTCAAGCGTGTCTCTCTTCGCGACACTTGCCTCGACCTGCGGTTCGGCTGCCTTTTTTGCGCAGGAAACAAGAAAGAGAGTACACAAGAAAACAAGAAGAACAAAGGTTTTGGACATATGTATTCCCGAAAAAAAAAAAGATCAAAGAAAAAAATAGCTATACATGAAAGCCCATAAAAACGCAAAGCGGAGAAAGCGGCCCCCTTGCCTTGCATAGGATCTTTGGTACACTTTGGTCCAAACCCGAAAAAAACCTATGGAGGTGCTATGGCAGAGAAAGTCGTCGTCATAGGCGGTGTCGCCTTAGGTCCAAAAGCGGCCTGCCGCTGTCTTAGGCTCAAGCCAGACTGCGATCTCACCTTAGTTGATGAGAACAATTTTATCTCCTATGGAGGCTGCGGTCTGCCCTATTATGTTTCAGGCGAAATTCAGGCACTCGATGCCCTGCGCTCAACAAACTACCAGGTTGTCCGCGATCCCGATTTCTTTGCCCGCATGAAGGGCTTTACTGTGAAAAACAATACCCGGGCCCTATCCATTGACCGTGCGGCAAAGCGCGTCCATGTCAAAAACCTTGCAACCGGCGCAGAAGACGATCTCCCCTACGATTCTCTAGTTCTTGCAACCGGCGCCTCCCCGCGTATCCCCCCAATTCCAGGCCACGATCTCGCAAATATCTTTACTCTGACAAAGCTTGAAGATGCTGATCGCATCCGCAAGCTCTGTGAGCAGGGAAGCATTCAGGAGGCCGTCATTGTCGGCGGCGGGTTTATCGGCCTTGAAAGCGCGGTCGCTCTTGCCGACATGTGGGGCATCTCTGTCACAGTGCTTGAGATGGATCGTCACCTTATGGGGAGCGTGCTTCCTGAGACCTTGGGACGGATGGCCGCGACAGATCTTGCCCGCCACAATGTCACAGTCTACACAAGCGAGAAGACCGTTGCCTTCCAAGGGGACAAGGGCACTGTCACACATGTTGTGACAGACAAACGCACGCTGCGAGCCCAGCTTGTCATTATAGCCGCAGGCTTTATCCCAAACACTCAGATCGCCAAAGACGCAGGGTTAGCGACAATCGGCAATGGCGCAGTCATTGTGGATGAGCATCTGCGGACAAGTGATCCGTCTATCTATGCCGGCGGCGACTGTGCTTCCATAAAGAATATTATCACAGGCAAACAGGGCTATCTCCCCTTAGGCAGCATGAGCAATCGGCAGGGCCGAGTCATTGGCACAAACCTCGCAGGGGGCGATGCGACGTTCCCAGGCTTTGTTGGGACATGGGCTGTCAAGCTTTTTGATCTCTCAATAGCCGCAACAGGTCTCACGATTGACCGAGCCCGCGCAGAGGGTTTTGACGCAATCAGTGTGACCGTTGAGCAGCTTGACCGGGCGCATTTCTATCCTGAAAAAGACATGATGGCCTTAGAGATAGTTGTTGAGAAAAAGACACGGCGCGTCTTGGGTCTTCAGGGAGCAAGTGTCAATGCAGCCGGCATCAAAGCGCGCATTGATGCGGTCTCAACTGCCCTTCAGTACGCAAAGCCCACAATCGACGATATCTCAAACCTCGAAGTCGCCTACGCCCCGCCCTTCGCAGCCGCCATGGACATTGTCAATGTTGCTGGCAATGTTGCTGACAATGTCATTGAAGGCCGGTTTACGGCAATCGATGGCCTAGCCTTCGCAAAGCTCTGGGAGGAGCGCGAGACAAACCATGTCTTCTTTATTGACGCCCGTCCAGGCCGGGCGGGTGTGCCCATTCAGGAAAAGCATCCCGAGTGGCATGCCATACCACTTGAGGACATCGAAAATCGCCTAGGCGAACTTCCAAGGGATCGGGACATCGCCATTGTCTGCAACACGGGCCTCCGTTCCTTTGAAACGCTGCTTATCTTAAAGAAACACGGCATAACCAATGTCAAAAACGCAATGGGTGGCATGCAGGCTCTCCGCCAGATGGGCGTAACCGGCGCAATCGAAGACTAAGAAACGGCGCATGGCTCGAAATGCCATGCGCCGTTTCTTAGTGGTATACTCGCACGTATCTGCTCACGGGGTACGGTGGAAACGCGCCTATACTCGACCGCACAGTGATTTTCCGCAGAAGGCTTAAAGTTACACTCTGACATCGTCCACCTAGGGGAAAATCTTTATGAGGCTCGGTATACTCTTAAGGACGGGAGAAGCGAACTGTGCTTACGCTGCTACGGTTTGAAAGATTGGTTCTTCGTTGGGTTTCGTGGGTGACTCGACTGTACGCTGCGAAGTTTTCGGAATCCTCGCGTATCACGCGGATTTGGCCTCCGTGCGCGGCGTGCCCGATGGACCTTGGTGCGCCTTCGAAAGTCGTTTCATTGTGAGATCTGCTGAACGTAATCCAAGTCCTATGAGCCAGCAAAAGCCCATCGTCCGAAGGACTAGAGCCTTTTGACCTTCGCGAGATCGGCGGACAGTCAAGGGCACGTAGCGGCGATGCGGCGCAGGTTTCGCGTAAGCAATTTTTTCTGCTGAAGCACCGAGGCGCAACAAAGGTGAGATGCCCAAGAGAGAGCGGAGCCGACTGGGAATGCCCCTCTCTGCCTGTAGCTTTTTTTACCCACGAAACCAATCGAAGATCCTAAAAAAGCGTACTCGCACTCAAACTTTGGCAAGCGTGCGTTACGCCAATGCTCTGATTCTTTGACAGTGTGCGCCCCCTACGATAGGAAAGGATGTTCCGGCAAAACAATCTATGGTCAAACCGCCTTCGGAGTACAGCATGAGCGAACCATCAGAAGAAAAAAAAGCGTGTCCCTTGTCATCTGTGCCGCCAGAGGTCTGGCAGGCAGTGCTTGAAACCCTCCGTCCTAAGCCTTTCCCCAAAAGGCATCCCATTCTTACCCTCATTCTCATTGGTATCCTGATTTTTGTCGTCATAGCGATCGTTACGCCCTCACAGAAAAGTAACGAGGGAGAACCGGAGATTAGCGACGACAGTTTAGCGCTCATCCGCATCAAGGGTGTCATCCTTGACACGCAGGAACAGCTCAAATGGATTCGGACACTTGAACAGAACGCAAAAATCAAAGGAGTTCTTTTGCGCGTCGATTCCCCTGGAGGCGGCGCCTCGGCCTCTCAGGAACTCTACGCGGCTTTGAAGCGTCTTGCAGAAAAAAAGCCGCTTGCGGTCAGTATGGGCTCTGTTGCCGCTTCAGGTGGCCTTATGGTCTCAATGGCAGGAAAAAAGATCTTTGCCAATGCCTCAACCATCACGGGATCCATCGGTGTGCGCATGGATATCCCGCAGGTGAAAGAACTGCTTGATAAAGTGGGCGTCCACCAGGAAACCCTTGTCACAGGCCCCTATAAGGACGCTGGCTCATCCCTTCGTCCCCTCTCAGACGAGGACAGGCGCTATCTATTAGGCATCCTCACAGACCTCCATACGCAATTTGTCGAGATAATCGCAGGCGCGAGAGGAATGCCTGAGGAACAGGTCAAAAATCTTGCGACTGGTCGGGTCTACACAGGACGAGAGGCGAAGGGGCTCGGTCTTGTGGATGAGCTTGGCGGGCAGGAGGATGCCCACGATTGGCTTGCCAAGGAGACCGGGGTTTCACGTGAAAAAAAACTTATCACAAAACCCAAGCGCTTCACCTGGTATGAGGAACTCCTGACCTCGGAACTTTTTGGGCATCTTTTCGAGGCCATCTCCCCAAGTCCGCATATTGCGCGCTACCAGTGGTAGATTGACGCTTATACTTAGCCTCATAACGATTTACCCATAGGTGGACGATGTCAGAGTGTAGCTCTAAGCGTTCTGCGGAAAATCAATGTGCGGTCGAGTATAGTTGCGAAGAGAGTCGGGGCACAGGGATTTTTCCCACAGCCAATTGATGTGCCTGGATATTCTGTTTTTTGAACAGAGTCTCTCGGCGGAATTGTACAGTCATTCTGGCGAGCCCGAACAAATGCTCTGGCAAGATTGTTCAGGAGCTATGGTCAGAATATGCAGGGTGAAGTATACCTGGCCGTGGTTTCCCGCGCAAGCCAGAGGAGAGTTACCGCAATTGGTCAGCACCCAAGGGCTCTCTTCATGTCGCTAAAAAAATCATTGTGACGCCGAGTATATAGACTCAAGGCAGAAAAAAAGTTGTCACTTAGAGTTGAATATACCGGACTTGAGAGCCGACTCCCGTTCGCAAAAATGTCAATTTGTTTCTGGATGGAGTATAGTCAGCACCCAAGGGCTCTCTTCATGTTGCGGAAAGAATCATTGTGACGCCGAGTATATAGACTTCGGTCAGAAAAAAAGTTGTCACTTGGAGTTGAATATACCGGACTTGAGCGCTGACTCCCGTTCGCAAAAATGTCAATTTGTTTCTGGATGGAGTATAGTCAGCACCCAAGGGCTCTCTTCATGTCGCGGAAAGAATCATTGTGACGCCGAGTATATAGACTCAAGGCGGAAAAAAATGTATCCATGCTTGGTCTGAGATTCCAGAACAAAGCGGGTTTGTAGATTAACGATAGCGACTTTTTTTCTGACTGCAGTATACTGCGGTCAGAAAAAAAGTTGTCGCTTGGACTTGAACATACAAGACTCGACTGCCGACTCTCTTTCGCAAAAATGTCAATTTATTTCTGGCAAGAGTAGAGTATGACAAGCCATACACGCGGAGTTTGTCTTCTGTCCCAAGGGCTTGTGCTCTCCAAGCCCTGGGACAGAAGGGAACGATGTCAATGGGTGTTCGTGATTTTTTCAAGGCACGGAGCCCAAAGGGCAACGCTTGCAAGAAGGCATGCATCGACTGCAAACGCGCGCTCGCTCTCTGTGTACTCGTCCTCCTGGAAGAGTTCCTCAAC
This sequence comes from Desulfovibrionaceae bacterium, assembly GCA_017454105.1. Taxonomy (GTDB): domain Bacteria; phylum Desulfobacterota; class Desulfovibrionia; order Desulfovibrionales; family Desulfovibrionaceae; genus Desulfovibrio. The sequence continues at coordinate 26,899 of JAFTDR010000054.1, forward strand.
TCTTTCTTTAAGGAGAGTGTATCCGGTGTGAGATAGTGGATAGAGTGCGTTCCCAACGCACAGATCCCCGTTTACACGAAGTAAACGCACGCCCACATGGGCCCCTTGAGGAAAGAGGGCGGCCATATAGCCGCTTGAGGCCAAAATCGGTTCTGGATCGTCCCCAACGAAATCCTGCCTCAAAAGGAGGCGGCCGCGGGTATTGTCAAGCACTGTGTAGAGTCCAAGATGCGTTCCCAAAAGAGCTTGGACGAACACAACCTCACCGACAGTAAACCGTGGCCCCCCTTTCCCAAGAAGAAGGCTTTGGAGTGTGATGCATTCATTATACTGGTTGCGCACTGTGTACCACGCAAGCATATTCTCGCACAGGCCAAGTGTCAGCAAGGTGTTAATTGAGGGGTCCCGTTCGGCCAAGGATTTAAGAGTGTGCACGATATGCTTAGGCATATATTCGCACAGTCCGCGCTCAAAAATGTCGATGCCCTTCAAAGCCAGCCAGTTTGCAGTGCGGTCAAGGGCTCTTTTCCCTTGGATGAAAATCGTATTGCCAGAAAAAAGGGCGTGGCGCGCATCTATACTAAAGGATTGCGTGTGCATGGGTGTGAGTAAAGGTCTTGTGCGGAATTGTTCCACAGAACATTGAGGCAAACAAAGTGACGATTGCATGGCTTCTCCTAGTAAATTTAATATGTCAAATTTAATTATCGTGCGTTGCAGCGCAATGCGCCATCTGATGTTTCAATAATGCCGTCAGCCGCATTGATGCTCACAATCTTAACCCCATCAAGGACCTGTCCTACGCGCAAGAAATGGCTCCCATTGGGAGTCTGTATGACAACACGCGTTCCTGAAAAACCGAGGATGCGCCAGTCGGCCATTTTTCCAAGTCTCTGAGCTGCATTTGTCTGTGCTTTTTCCCGACTGGTCTTTTCTCTGGCCGGCTCCTGTCTTCCTTGGGCCTTTTTCTCTCCAGAGGAACTATTGTTTTCAAGTTTTTTGACATCCGCCTCAAGCGCAGAAACACGTTTGTCAATATCAAGGAGCATCCCCCCTATCTCAACTAAATCCTGGCGCACCTGCTCTGAGTTTTCAGCAGGTTCACCATTTTTGTTCACTCCCCCTTCTGCAAGTTCCATAGGAAACTGCGGAGGGCTTGCCGGCTCAATAAATGTGCCGTGCTGCATGGAAGTATCAGGGTGCCAGACAATCCCTAAGAGATACTTTCCGCTCACAGCAAGGGCCAGAATAAACACAAGCACTTCAAGAATGCGCAGCTTATTTCTACAAAGCTTCTCAAAAAAGCCCGGCTCTTCTGGGTACAGCAGAGTGTTGTGCGGCTGTGTTTCCGCGTACCCTTGCGGTCCTGTTCCTCCTTGTCCTACAGGTCCTCCAGGTCCAGGATAGATGGGGCGTGCGACCTCATCGAACATGTCGTACTCCTCGTCAGGGCGTGGTTCTGTCAGGGCTTCCGTTTTCTTAGCGCTTGCGGTGCCTGTGCTGCGCACTCTTTTTTTCGTTGCTGCAGGCTGCGCCTTGGTTGCCTCGTTCTCAGAAGGAGAACTGTCCGTCTTTTCTTTCTTTACTGCCATGAGACCTCCTGTGATGGCAATTGGGTTTATATAAAAAATGATGTGTCAAAACTAATATAATACCGACGCGGTCTTTGTCAAGCGTCAATCAGAAAGTTGAAGAAATTTTTCTCACGCATCGGAGAGTCCGACGGTACAGCGTGGCGCAATGCACGTGTCCTACCCAAAAGAGCAAAGTAAACAGACATGGCGCGCTCCGTTTATACCGGGCTAAGTACTCGCTACTGGTATAATCTTCCTTCCCTACCACTGAGGAATTGCGAGATTCCACCGTTTACGCAGATAAAAGCGGACGATCTTTTCTTAAGCGAGTATATACTCGGCGTCACAATGATTCTTCCTGCGACCCAGTTAGCCCTGCGGGTGCCTACCAATTGAGGCCGCTTGCCTTAGGTTGCTGCAGGTGGGTATTTCAACACTCTACTGCCATGCGTCTACGGCACACAAAGGGAGCGTTTACGCGACACATCGGCAAAAGTCTGGTTCGGAAGACACGAAAGAGGGTTCGTAAGGGACGAAGGAGCGACACACAACAACGAAAAATAAAGGGCCTTTGCCACTGCCAGACCAAGTTTCTGGCAGCGATTGTGGGTTCGCGATGCTACAGTGAGAGTTCGCCGCAACTCGCCCATTATGGCAGCACATCATAAGAAATACGGCTTTTTATTGCTGCATCAGCCGGGAATTCAGGTTGATTGCAAACAGGGGAATGCGGTCCAATGAAACGATGTCGAACCATAGTACTTGATAATAGAGGCACACCGAGCGTTTATACTCCAGCCAGAAACGAACTGACATGTTTGCGAGCGCAAATCAGCATTAAGTCAGGTATTTTCAACTCAAAGCGGCAACTTTTTTTCTGACCGCAGTATACATACGGTGACACAGCTGGTGTTCCATGAAAATGCGCGATAGGGAGAGCTACCTTGGGTCCAAGCGTACGGGTCAAAGTGCTGTGCAAGGTCATGAACACCACTGAGTTCCCAGCGAGTGTTTTATAATCACCCTCGTCAATGGCAATGTTGACTTTCACTCAGACGACGAAGTAAAAACAAATGGGCGACCTTTGTCCATCGCAGCGCAAAAAGCTCCCTGTTTTTGGCAGAGTTTTTCTCTCTTCGTTCACTGTAGTACTTTGCCGAGCTGACTTCCGACTGGTGTGCTGTGTACGCATCTGAATTGCGAGTGTTACGGTATTGTGCCAGCTGCGGCTTCTGAAAGGTACGCGTATACTCGGGTCAGAAAAAAATGCCTACATGCGTGACCTGTGATTCCAGGACACTGCGCTTTTCTAGCTCAACGATGGCAACTTTTTTCCAGACCGCAGTATATGTAACGTTGTTCCCCTTGACGAATTCAATCAATATATACTCGGGTCGGGTGAATCTTCCTTCCCAACACTGGAGGGAGTGCAAGGCTCCACAGTTAACAAGGGCGAAAACGGACAATCTTTTTCGTCACGAGTATACTCGGTGTCACAATGATTCCTCCCACGCCGATCAATTGGGGCCGATCTTCTTTGACTGTCGTGGAAAACCATTATGCGGCCGGGTATACATCGGTGCCAATTTGTTTGGCAACAAGGCAAGGAGGTTCGCAACCGCGCTGACAGTGGGCACGATTCAATGTGGGCACTGAACTGAAAAGCCTCCTCTGTGGACGCACACCACTTGTTCAATATTACGATGCTACAGGTTGATTGAAAAATAGTCTCACAGTGCGGAGACTCATTGCGATCAACGTCTCGGATTGTAGCATAAATCGTGCTGACTCTTTATCCTTAGATAACGGAAACATCATTCCACGCAAAGTTACGGAGACATCTGGCGAAGCTCGTGGTTTTAGTACTTGCTCGAATGACTAATGGTTCCAAGGTTCTGAAATGATGAAGCAGCACACAAAGACTAGCGTAGCAAAGGAATTTTCTATGAGTACAGTGAGTTCTGGTGAGACGGTAAAAAAAGCCACCCTCAACAGCAGTGACACGCAATTTGTGGAATCAGGTGGTACCACCATAAGCACAACAATTAAAAGTGGTGGCTACCAATATGTTTCTTCCGGTGGCGTGGCCAATGCGACAAGGATCTTTAGTGGTGGCGATCAATGGATGCATGGTCAAGCAATAAAGACGACAATTTTTAGCGGCGGTTTTCAGGGAGTGTGGTCAGGAGGCCTCGCCAAATCCACTGTGATCGAGAGCGGAGGAAATCAGAACGTTGCACAAGGTGGCAGTGCGATTCTGACAAAAGTTAAGAATGACGGTGATCAATTTGTCTTTTCAAATGGTTGGACCAGTGCAACCACGCTTAGCGGTGGTAGTCAGTGGCTATTTGATGACGGAGTGGCAAAAGCGACAACTATCTTAAGGGGAGCCTCTCAGATTATCAGCTCAGCCGGTAGTGCGCTCAGCACAAAAATTAGCGGAGGCTCACAAACAATCTCTGTCGGCGGCATAGCCAGCGCGACAAAAATCTACAGTGGCGGCGTGCAGTCGGTATCTTCCGGTGGCATCACGAGAGCGACAACAGTGGCAAAGGAAGGACTCCTTTCTGCCGATCCAGGAGCTATTGTGTCCTCAGTCACACTGAAGGCCGGGGCATCAATGTTTATGGCAAACGGCACACTCTATGGCAAGAACAAATTCACCGGGGCGACCGTTTACGGTACACCAAGCAACGTGACCCTGGCCAAAAAAGCCACGCTCTCTGTGGGGGGAGAGACGAGTATGTCCTGGAACCTGAATCTTGCCCAGAGTGCAGGCGTGAGCATCACAGGAAGCGGCAACACAATGGGCGGGCTCACAACCAGCAAGAAATCAAAAGTCGCCTACGATATCCGCAAACTGGCGGCCAAAGGCGATACCACCATGCTCAAGCTGACGAGAGAAAATAAAAGTTCGATCGCACTAGAGATTATGGACGTGAAAAATGCCCAAGAAAATGGTCAGCCACTTCGAAATCAGCCATTTGATTCAATCTCTTTTACTTACAGCGGTACAAACAGCAGCATAACCCTGCAATTCCGTGAAGCTGACAAATCTCTCTACACAGGCTCTTCTGCCACATATTCGACATTGTTGACAGCCTTCCAGCATGCTCTGGAGGATTACGAAAACGACAATCCTGCAATGGCTGGAATCTTCACTGTGTCCTTGGGATCTTCGTTTTCTGCGGTAGCCACAACCGGCCGTGAGACTTACAAAAGCGACATGGGTAGCTACATTGTAATAAACTGCAATTCTGGAAATATATATTTAGGTGACTACGACGGCTGGAGCATAAGCAGCGGCAGCTTCCCCGCTATAGGCGGTATAATCTGGGATATGCAATCTTCGGAAAGCGGCCGCGGTTCACAGGAACTCGGTCAATTTTCGGTCACAGTTGCCAAAAAACAAGGTATGGGCACCTACGAGCTATCGCAAAACATTGATCAGGACAAGAACTTCTCATATACAGTCAATCTTGGCTCAACAAAACTCGGCACAGTGAAACTGAACGGCAAGTCACTCACCAAGAATGGCGTGACCTATAGCCTCAAGTCAGCTGATTCTCAGATTTCCCTAACACTGGCCATCAAGGCAGGAGAAGTACGTAAAGGCACGGACAAAGCTGACAAGCTAGGCGGCACTGCCCACAGTGACATCTTTTATGGTGGCAAAGGCAACGACACAATCACAGGCAAAAACGGTCGCGATGTGGCCGTATATGATACGACTGCCTGGGGCAAAGACGTGATCGCCAAAACGGACGGGACAATGACCCTACTTTTCAAGGATCTCACGTCTTCGGACATCAAAAAAAGCTTGTCCAATAACACCATGACCATCACAAAGAAAAACGACTCGAGCCAAAAGATAACGGTGAAAGGTTGGAGTAATGACACACACGATATCGTTTTTGGCAACAGCATGACAGCCTTCAATACCTTCCTCAAGAAGACAAATCCCACAACGACACAAATAAGTGCCGCCAGAAAAGAGGTCTTTAAAAAGGCCGGTCTGGCTTCAGCATAACCCAACGCAAAGAAACCTCGATCGGAGAGATCCGATCGAGGTCTCTTTGTACAGGACATCAGCAGGCTCTGTGTACCGTGGTGCTTTTCTAAGCGAAAGAAAGCAGCCCTGGCAGGAACTTCTATTTTTGTCGAAACATGCATTTCTGCAGTCGTACGGCATGAAGAGAAGGGGAACGCATTTACCGTGACTGTTGATGAAGTGCCGCAACAATCCAAGCGAGACTGAGTGTTTACTTGCACGACATGCTGTCCACGTGAGCTCTATCGAGTCAAGGACGGAGATAACCCAAAGGAGAACCAAAGCAGGTGCTTCGCCCTTCCCACCGACGTGCGATTTCCTTGGCGAAAGGAGACAGCGTATCTGTTTCCTTTTTACCGTAAAAAACTGTGAGGCGTGCCCAAGTCACACGCCTGCTTGCTCCTTCAAAACGTCGTCCGTCAAGCGATCGCTACGGAACGCCACACTTGTTTCGCCCACCTCGACAAGCACCAACGCTGCGCCGCCCTGGCTCCAACAAGAGCCTCAGAAAGGCACCATTTCTGAGGCGCGAAAGCATAGGATGAAAGACAAAACACCGCGAAAAAGTTCGCGCTCTTCCTGTATCAAAAAGAGCCTTGCCACCCATCGCAACTAGGGGATTTCCGCAGACTAGGAGAAGTCTTCATAGGAGTCAGACAATTCTCTTGGAATCTGGGCTACATCATATTTTTACTGAAGCCCATATTCCAGGTTCCGCTCACACACCTGACAATTCGGTGTAGTCGAAAAAGAGAAAAGCAAATTTTGCGCCAATGTATACTCGTCTTCACAATGATTCTTCCCCTTCTGGGCGATTGAGGAGCTTCCTTTGGCTCTGGGGAAAACCAGTATGCGGTCGATAATATAAGTGACACAACCTGTATCCACGTTTTCCTATGCCGATGCAAGTCTCGCTTTGGCAGATTCCGCAAACAAAACAGTATAAACTACAAGCCGACTGACTAAACGTATCCGCTCACTGGTCAATGGCCATGCGGGGTTCATAGCTCTCCAAATCACATCATTGACGACAAAGACCTCACTCTGCAGTCCAAAAGGGAGAACGAAAGAATGATCAAAGGAACACTCTACCGCAGCCGTGAGCGGATACACACAAGATCCTCCAAGGCCTACTTAAAATCCAAGTTTCCCTTGGATCAAGACCGCTACTCAATCGATCTAGTGATATTTTAATAAACTAACATTAAACAAAATACTGTTGAATTAAAATGACATAATGATGATCAGACATTTATACAAATCAACTCAATCAATAAAAACAGAATCAATTATTCTTTATCTTACAGGAATTTCTGTCTGGTGTTATTTTGAGAGAACATAAATAATAATTCAGATAGACTAGCGATGCAATCCAATATATTTATAAAAATTTAGAATAAAATTGAAGAGCTTAGAAAGACAGGATCTTTTACGTTGTTTTCTATTCTTCAGCTTGTTTTTATATGAAAATATATTATCTTTTAAAATATGATTATCAAGATTAAGCTTATCAATCTTTATATAAAGGGTTCTAATTTCTGAATTCAAGTCCGATATAATAAGATTTTTATCTTTAATCTTGTCGTCTATTGAAGCTATGAAGTTAGAGTTCACTGAAAATTCGTCGGTCAAACTTTTTATTTTATTAGACTTGTTAACAATTATTTTTTTCAGTTTATTAATATTAAAATTAAGACATTGAGCTTTATATGTAATAGAATTTATGATATTTTTTAAAAATAAAATTGATCCCCAGAACCTATCAGCTCGATCTCGCTCATAAAAATACCAATAAAGAGATTTGTTTAATGCATTAAACATGTAGTAATCGTCAACACAGAGAGAATCTCTGTGTAAAAAATCATATATGAATCTGCAATAAGACTCATCCGGCAAAAAAAGATGAGGATTCTTGAAATAAAAATTAGATATATAAACAAACTTATTATCAAAAAAATTTAAACCAATATGAAATTTACGAGATGCCTTTTTAGAAAAAAGATCAATTTGGCTTTTGTCAAAAAAACAAGCAATGTTAGATGTAATAAAAAATTTTGAAGTTTTATTTTTTATTATTTTATCACAAACATCCACTCTATCATCAAAAATAGAATTATTAAAATCACAAGAAAATAGCATGTTAAATTTGGATTGAAGTTTATTGTCATCTAAGTAAAGTCTTATATTGAACTGGGGATTAAAAGAAAGACAGAGAGAACCATCCAACAAGGAAGAACAATATAATGCTACGAAACCTGTATTTGAACACCCCATTAAAGCAATATTTTTATTCTCAATCTTATATATCTCTTTAAATTTTATTACAATGTCTAGAAAGAGATCCGCGTAATTATTTAATGAATCACCCCAAAAAAATGTTGGTGCATATCTTTTTTCTATATTACAAGGATCATCTATATATAGACATGAATCTTCAAAATATGAAGAATATGACTTTCTCCAGAATGCAGGATTGTCATAATCCTTTCTTCCAGGACCAGAAATAAAAACTATAAGCTTCTCTGTATTCTTTTTAAGAAAGCAGGAATCAAATCCAACATCATTGACGACTATTTTAAGGCGTCCAGAATGCGTTGTATTCAAATCAGAAAGATGAATATAAACCGGCTTTTCATCAAATATATGTTTTGTATTCGTCCACTCATTTTCCGAGTTCAGGCAAAAATCACTATTCATATGGTTTCATACATACAGCAGTAGGAGGAGTATAAAAACTACAAAAACAATAGCTGTAATACATATATATACTTTTAAGAAATGGGTTATATAATTGTTTTTAAGTTGTAATAGAGAAAGTACTTCAGAAAAACTATCAATTTTATCAATAATTTTATCAAAAAATTTATTATATGATGCTAAATTCTGTTCAATTTTAGAAGTTTCACACACTCTTTCTGTGAATTGACAACGAATGGTATTTAGCTCTTTCTCTAAATTTTCTATCTTTAAATTAATATACTCAAATTTGTTATTTAGCTCGTCTTTGTGCAAAAAGTTATCGTTCTTCAGACTTGTCTCGGAGAAAGTCGTCAATTTAATTATAGCTCTACTAATATCAATATAAGAAAAAGAATCATCATCGATTCTTTTACCTATAACGGCAAGGACATTATCTACAGACATAGGGTTAATAGCAGAAATGTTCTCATATAAATCAAATATGGTCATACTTTTTATAAATTCTTCTTTGCCATATTGACGTCTTGTCGCATTCTGTTTTGTTTTCCAGACAATAGTTTGCTGATTTCCATAATCAATGTGTGTGGCGTATGAAAAATTCAAATGAAATTCGTGGATAGCAAAGATTGTTTTATACACATCACCATGCCATGGACGACCAGTTATGTTAAAAAGAGCTCTATACTTTAAAGATATGCTATAATCAGGATGTGCTGTAAAAGGGTCCCATGGTAAGGTGTCGTCAAAAATCCAGATTGTGTTTTCATGTGAGTAAGGGATTGAATTCAAAAAATCTCTATAAGATTGTTCATACGTGTGAAGGCCATCAATATAAATTATATCAAATTTAAAATCTGTTGATGTTGCTCCATAAAATTGATTCTTCTGTAGCTCCGGGAAACTTGAAAAAAATTTATCTGAAGTTGAGGGGAAATAGTACGATCTAGGATTAGCATGATCTTCTATCTTAAAAAGAAAGTTTGGATCTACAGCTGTTTTGCATGGCAAATCTACTTTGAAAAAAGTTTCACCGGAGCGTACACCAATCTCCAAATAGGTTTTTGCTGAAAATTTTCTTGATATTGAATTGATCAATTCGAACGTAGGATATTTCATTAATTTTTCCAGAAAAACTATTTAGGAGATTGTTTAGTTGCAGGACAAGATGGATCCTCTAGGAGCTTAGGGAGATTGAAGAAGCTGTTCCAGTGAGCATAAATCATCTCCATGAGGCCTATTTTAACCCAATGACCTAGAGTAGAATCGGGGAGTTGCAGAACTTTTTTACGGTTCACACAACGGAGACCAGCAACGTTCTTCAACTTGCCGCCATAGCGAACTTCAATAGGCTCCGCAGAAAAAGAGTCATGAAGACTTAGCTCAGCAAAAGCTCGAGAGAATGACTGATGGTGAGTATATTGCGACATCAGGGAATTCCTGATGCCCTTCAATAGTTCCGTAGGTTCACCATCCTCCCCGAACAGAGGCCTTCCGCCATCCTGTTTGAAGTGTGGGGCATTCTCGTCAATGGCAAGGGCAAACTCTGGGGGCCGCTTCTCGTCGGCTTCTGACTCCTGCTTAAAAGTAGCTTTTATGATAGAAAAAGGATAATTGGCCAAGACAAGAGGAATATAAGAAACGCGCCAACTACCGTCTTCCCCAACGAAAATATTCTTCTGGCCCAGGCCAAGCAGAGCGTGTGGAGAATTACTATGCTGGTCAGGGAAAAAAATTGGAAAGTTGAGCGACGCTTGAGCGACCTCAAAAGACAAGAGTGGAACAGAATTGCTGCTCGCGGTAAAAAAATAGTTATCAAGTGCAGCAAATGTCAATGAACGATGGTTTACCTTGCTTAATGGGACAATTTTTGAGTTCTCCATATCGTCACCTTATAAAGTTATTATGCCGACAACTCGAAAAAAAATTTTTATGAACTGTAAAATCATTAACTGCGAGTTCACGCCGCGGATTTACAGTCGCACATCTGTCTACTCGAGTTCGAGCAATTATTTGAAAAAGTGTATCCCCTCACGAGTCAACGGCAATACGCGGTCTTTATGTATCCGCCACGGGGGTACGGTATAAAGCGGGTCCGCCCCCATGACGGGGGATTGCCACCTCATCTCCACGGGGCTACGATTTCTCCTCCGTTCGATCCTCTGACAAGAGTATCCTGGGACTTCTCCAGTCCTTAGTGTACTGAACCTGAAACTCTACTGAACCTGAAACTCTCTTAATCGTACGTCCTTTCGACAAGGCGAAGCCTGGAGGGCTAGACTGAGCGTATTGACCCTCTGACCCCAATACATTGCAAGGGCACATCTGTTTTGACTGAGGATGCTTGAAGGCCTGTACGAGCCAGAGCATATCTCTGGCCCTGAGTTTGTGCTCACGCACCAAGCAAGAATGCTCTTTGCCTATCGTACGATTTGCCGATTGACCTAGTGTTGCTTTTCGATGACATTTACTATAAGTCCTCTAGAAAAAAACTACACTTTTTTACCTTGGTCCACCTCCCCTGGGGAACCCCCTCCGGTCAGGGCACTTTTCAGGCTCTCATAGCCCTTCACTGGCCTGAGCTTGCTGCTGCCTTTAGCCGAGTACTCCAGAGCAAAAGAGGGGACACGAGGACCTGTCTTGCCACATTCCAAGGCAGAGGAGAGAATGGACTTAGGTACCTCATCTACACTTTGAATGCCCTCCACCTTCTGCAGGCTACAACTCTGAGCGAGACGCAGGGACAGACTTTTTACTACGAGTATACATCGGCCGCAGTTGCCTGTTGCACAACCGAGCACGTGGGCCAATAGAACACCTTTCAAGCGAGGTAGAATAAGGACTTGGCTGACGTTGTCTTTAAATAGATATCGTTTTTGATTTTATCGCTAATAAAATATAAATATTTTGTATTATTTTATATTTATTTTTCAGTTAAGCATTTAGATTGACAATCTTATCATTTGGTATTGAATTTTTATCTTTTAAATCTTATTCTTCGTTTGAAACTAGGATATATAATATATTTTTTTATTTTTTTGTTTTATTACTCATACAAAAAATATGTTTAAAATAAATTAATTAAACATATAAACTTATTTAATTTTATTAATATTGTATAAACAAAAAAGCATAAAATTTATAAAAATGAAAAAAACATTTAATTCTAAAAATGCCCTTGCTGAAATGTGTCATAAGGACAGGTCTCACCCATGTGTGCATCTCTGAGCATTTCCTAAATGTATCGTGCCTTCGCTCCAACCGCTCGCTCTCTCGGGGGAACTTCGCGTTTTCACAGCTACTATGACGATATCCGGTGAAGCGAAGCTAACCCAACGGGCTCCCATAGATTTCATACGTCCTCGATTTGTAATCTTACTCCATATGTCCACAACATGTACTTACGTATACGGCCAAAGCAGGAAGCCAAAGCCTAGACATTCGCATCAGAGCCAGAGGGTAGTTATTCCTCTGACGGCTCAGTGCAATCCAACGTTACCCATGTCCCCCATACGAACATGCCATGTTCTTAGCTAGGCTTCGCCGTCGCCGGCCAGACGCTGCTTATGCTCGCCGTAACGCACACAACGTAGAGATAATTTCTTATCCCGGTCTTCGGCTAAAACGACAGACTCGACCCTGACAGTGCAAATATATTTCGAGGCTGAATTACGCGGCCTACTCGCTTACTACGACATAATGCTACTTTGCCAAGGCTCCGCACTATACCGCCCAGGGCTTCGCACATGAACATTACTGCCATGCACGCTCGGTTTGTTTCTTATTAGGGGCTCATCTAACTAGGAGGTTGTTGCAACCACATGAGACATATGCCTTCGTGGCTCACCTTTATTATCTATCATTTTAGAAACTGCTAGTACTTTTTTTTCAAAAGCATTTTTTATTAATAAAATTGAATTTTTAATTTGATTTAATATGGTTAAAGCTATATTTTTTCACTGTCTTTTTTCAGTTTGATAAAAGTTTATTATTTTTTTAAACTATATAAAAAATTATGTTCTGAATAAATATATTTTTAGGACCAAAATTGTCGAAATCTATAAATAGTAAATGTACGTTTTATAAATATTGTACGATGTAATTAAAATATTTGTATAAAGCCTCTGAAAAACAGGGGCTTTATTTCTGTTAGGCTGAAGCAAGACCTGCTTTTTTCCAGACATCCTTTCTCGCGGCGGCTTTCTGCTGACTGGTCGGGGAGGCAGCCTTGAGGTATGTGGTAAAGTCTTTCATTGTTCCGCCAAAAACGATATTGTGGGTATCGTCGTTCCAGCCGGAAATAGTAATTTTTTGCTCCGCGTCATCGGCGCGGGTGATCGTCATGACTCCTTTCTCTGCGTTCAACTTTTGCGTTATGTCTTTTGCCGCGAGATCTTTAAAGAGAAGGGTAATGGTGCCGCTCGTCTTCGCGATGGTATCCTCACCCCAATCCGTCGTATCATAAACAGCAACATCTCGACCGCCAATGCCTGCAATTTTGTCGTTACCCTTGCCACCAAAGAATATGTCTGAATTACCTGTGCCGGTTAAGGAATTCGCTTTGCCATTTCCTTTCTTCATGGCTCCGGCTTTCATGGCAATACGTAAAGAAAGACCGTTCTCAGAATATTGTAAGGAATAAGTTACACCACCCGCAGTTAACGATCCTTTATTGACGGAGACGGTGCCAACTTCTGTCTTGCCCATGGCGACCGTATACTTTTTCCCCTTGGACTGAACAAGATTATGGGAAAGATGGTAGGTGCCAATATCCTGCGCTTTTTTTGTTTCAATGGTAAAATTCCCTACTTTTTGAGAATTTTTTGTTATAACGTTGAGCATGTACTTTGAGGATACTGGAGATATATCTTTTATGTCATAGAAAACGTTTGTCTTTTTGTCCATTTTTACGGCGGCAATGCTATTGTTGACATTGGTTAGCCGAAGATTTGCGGAAGAAAGATTGGCATAAAATTTGGAAAGAGAAACATTTTTGTCCAAAACGAGGGTCGCGTTGGGAGAAAGTTTGGTAAAGTTCTTTTTTGACCCCGCGACAATGGCGCCGTTATGGACGGTGGTTGTTCCACCCAGGGCAACGCCGGATTCAAGATTGAGGGTTCCTTTTCCGCTCAGCGTAACCGATGATATTTTGGCGCCTTTGTACGCGTTTACCGTTCCGCCTTTCGTTATCGTCGTATCGGTCAGAGCGCCGTACACATTTTGAACGCCACCGTTATTGACAGAAGTCTGATAGGCGCTTCCTCCGGCAAGGATATTTTGAGTTCCGAATATGCCGACGTTTTTCTTGAGTGATCCTGAAGCGATGTTTTGTGTTTCGCCCGTCCAGACTCCTTCAGTTATGTGTTTGTTTACAACGACATTTGTTTTGCGGACACTGCCTGATGTTACCAGCTTGGCATCGGGATCCAGGATGACATCAGTGATAATGGCCTGATCCTTTAATTCCAACGTACCACCTTTTTTGATAATAGCGTGAAGGATTTCTCCTCCAGTCTCCACGACGGCTGAACCGGAAGCGGTGACAACGACGTCAAAGGATTTGCCAAAAATGTGCTGGTGGGCACCTTTGTAGATTGTCGTTTTTTGCGCTATGCCATAAACTTCTTCTTTGGCACCGCTAAACAATTTGGTTCCCGCTGCCGTACTGTTTGCATCAATATAACTTGAACCGCCAGAGATAGTCGTTTTTTTCAGAGTGGCACTATAGGTTGTTAGATAAGAATTTTTAAGAACGGTTGAAGTAATTTCGCCTCTGTTTACCCCCAAAGTGCCACTCGTGAGCGTCGTGTTTATGGCAGAGCCTTTTGTACTGTCTAAACTCCCTGAACTTGTCCTAACACGAATATCGGCTTTAACGCCTGACGTATTTTTAACGGTTCCTCCAATAACTTCAAGATCTTCAGCAATAATTATATCGCCAATTTCACAAACACGACAACTAAGGTTTATATTTTCTGCATAGCCACCACTATAAACAATAATTTCACAACTATTATTTTCTTCATTGTTCGTATATTTTATATTCTTAGCTAAACCACCGGAATAAACTTCCAGAATTCCCATATTAACTGTCGGTTTTAAACTTTTTCCGTATACAATCTGTATCCCGCTGTCAATAATTTGAGTATTTGAGGCAACGCCGTATACGGCCTGGATACCATAACTCATGACAAGGGCTGAAATGCTCTTTCCGCCGGCGGATACGGTTTCTCCAACTGGATAATAGTAAGAATCTCCTTTTGCAACTGTTGTATTATATGCGACACCACCCTTTGAAACGATCTGTTCTGCAAAAGGATTGATCCTTGTGTTATAAGCAGTGCCTCCGCTCTCAACGATTTGAATTCCACCACCTTCACTATATCTTCCACCAGAAAGAAGCGTCACACCTACCACAGTTGTTCCACCCGAAATAATCTGTTGTTCACCAGCCTGAACCTGATAATTGTACGCCATGGCTACCTCATTTTGAATATGGTATCGCAAAAAAAGTCGAAACTATAAAAATTCTTGACATGCAAAAGATTCTGATTTATAAAGTAAAAGTTTTTGAATATTTATGTATTAAAAATTACAAAATTTGCCAAACCTATCTCCCAAAAAAGAAAATAAAAAAATTTATCATCATTTTTTTTTATTTTCGCTGAGATTGTCGCTGCGGACTGTCGCATGACACGGGATGTATCTTGTCATTGACCCTTTGACGATCTACGGGCGAGAAATGTTTAGAGAATAACTCAAAATTCTCTATAAATATTCATAACAACGTCGGATAATATTTTGAGTTTTTCTAATGATTTTTCACAATAAATTTTTGTCGCAACAGAACTTCCGATAAATTCTTAAAAAAATTTTGGCTTTTAGCATATCCATTTATATAGACTATATTTTGGTATGTTGGCTAATTAATCTTAATGCAGAGTTTACGTACACTTACATTTGTAAAAAACACCTCCTGTCAATCAGATATGATTATAATTAGTACTGATTTCAACTCCTGTTTTAGGTTTGTAGATGAAACAAATTGACTGCAAGTGACGCGGTAGGGACGCCCATTACTGAACGCCCCCCGCACAGAACCGTGCGTGCAGTTTTCCCGCACACGGCTCTTCATTTAGGTTAATCACCACTGGGTATTACACCCTCAGTGATTCAGTTTCGTCTCTTACACTGAGA
>JAFTDR010000055.1 GCA_017454105.1 Desulfovibrionaceae bacterium
AACATATTATATCGACGGCAGAGCCATTGCAAAAAAATTGAAAAAAATTGTTGCGAAAATAATAAGATTCTCTCCAATCATGACTAGCTAAACAGGAGTTTACCTATTATAAAAAAAGATAATTTTAACTTCTTTCTGCCCAATTAAATCTGTAATAAATATGCTAAGATATGTGTAAAAAATCGAGAAAAATTTCCGCGTGTACGGATTAAGATTATATCGGTCAATCTCGGGAGCCCCAAAGAACTAGGCTTTTCACTTGCTCATGGCATTCTTGCTTCCTTTTTCAGTCACTGACTACAGCGGCAGATGAAGGTCCGCGTCACGAGCAGTTCAGCGTCCACTGTTGAACGATATTATTGTAATCCGTACACGCGGAAAAATTTCCTGTAATCCAAAATAAAATTTTGCATAGAGTTGCATTTATGTACAACGGCAAACGTTTTGCTGTGAAAATACGCAGATTTTATAGTTCTTCAAACGTGTTATTGTTGACAAACACCTCATTCTGCCGATCGTGGGATACCTAGAGAGTAGGCTAATAGGCGCGTTTCATCGTACGCCCGTGAGCGGATACTTTCAGTCAGTAGAAGATCGTGAGCAAAAAAAATACCTATCAATAAATGCAGGTTAATTAGACGTAATGAGGTTATAGTATTTTATGAAATTTATATAAAGAAATTTTTTGTTAAAAAAATAATCATTCTCATACATTCTACGTATCCGCTCACTGGTCAAGTGAACTACGCGGGTCACATTGCACGTCGAAACTTTTCAAAACGTTTCATTGCCGACAAAGACCGCCCCACCGTTGGTGAGATAAGCCGATATATACCCAGGAGTGGATACGAAGCTGAGAGGTGGCAATATAGAAAAGTATCCGCTCACTGGTCAACGGTTCAATGCGGGCCTTGTACCTCTTCCAATTGAGTCCTCGTCGACAAAAACCGCCGAATAGATGCCCTAAAGTCGGCTGAGAGACGCATTCCATCGTCGCCCCGTGAGCGGATACATAGAAAAAACAAAACAGAATACCAAAAAGAGTGCCGAAAGGACCACAAGTGCTGAGCCGTAGTATTTGACTCACATGCAGACACTCAGCCGCTTTGTGCTGCAGAAGGTAACTTGGGGAGGGGCGATGGAAAATCGCAAGTGAGCGGGTGGTAAACAATCTCGTTATCAAACGTGGTAAACTCTTGATAAGCGCCTGGTACATAGGGTATCGAGGCGAGGAAGTAGGCGTTGTCGCTTACTTGTATTTCTATACCGGCGTCACAATGATTTTTCCTGTGTCTTGTGCCTTGCGAGGGAAAACCATTATGCGTCAAGTATAGCTCAAAGAAAGTCCCCAAAATGGCCAGTGGACCTTAAAAATCATGCCTAAGCACAAAAATGCGCCGGACAACCACACCTCTCGACCGTGGTTGTCCGGCGCAAACACTAGAGTCTTTTGACTCGCTTGGCTCTTTGCAAGATGCGATGTAAAAAGACGCGCTATTTACGGATAATAAGCAGTGTTATCGATGTGTTCCGAAGAACACGCTCGGTGCAGGAACCAAGCAACATATCGGCGACACAGTCGCGGCCATCGCTGAACATGACAATCAAGTCAACGTCCTCGCGCTCTGCGACCTGCACAATGACATTGGCTGGGACACCGCGATCGAGGATGAGAGAACAGTGTATGTTCTTTTTCTTAATCATATCCTCGTAGTCGCCGAATATCGACTTGCCTATGTCATCCGCCTCGCGCTGCAGCTGCTGGCGGTCTTTTCCACCTATCATCTCGGGGATGGGTTCTAAGACATGAAGCAGCACTATCTCTTCCGGCGAGAGATCAAGGGCAGCCTCGACAGCCTTCATTGAACGTTCTTTTGTCTTGGTACTGATCGGCAAAAGTACTTTCTTAAACATGATATCTCCTTCGTCTGATAGAGCGAGCTGCGACAACTTGTAAGAATGCACCGTAAGACGCCGGACGCTTTGGTCAGCTATAGAGTCAATTGCCACAAAATTGTGACCAAACAGGACTGTCAGTATACTAAGCTAAACGCCCCTACAGGGCAAGTCTCTCACCCAAGAAGAGCAATGCAATTGCGCTCCACTTCGTTTTCAAGCTCAGGCAGAAGATCCTTGAGCGCTGGGATGTCCCCGGCTCTGCCCGCCCGTTCAACGCAGCGCGCAACGCGAGATAAAATGCGCAGACTGAAGCGGTCACCTTCCGCCGCTATCTGCGCCGCACTTTCAGCAACACGCAGACTCTGCGACTGTTCAAGATAGCGTTTGGCATCCTGGAGGTTGTTTTTCAAACGGTCCACAAGGAGAGTAATGGCCGGATCGGGTCCCTCGCTTTCTTCCTCCTGCGTTTTGGAATCACCACTCTCGGTACGGTCTATGTTTTGCTCCCAGTCTCGCTCAGGCTTTTTTTTTTAGGAACAGGCACCGGATCCCCGACCCATTCATCGCCAAACCATGTTCCGCCTTTTTCTTTTTTCTGCTCCTCCGCCCCTTCCGCGATATACTTATTGAGCAGGGCCTCATCCGACTTTTCAGGAGCCAACTGTTCATTGGCCTCGCCTTGAGTCTCCCCCGCTCCCCTCTTCTCTTCTGGCACATCTCGAATAAGGCTACTTGTGTCAAGAAGCGTAGTATTTCTCCGTATCTCCCGCTCGCGTGCCCCAACTTTTTTGGAAATCGTGCCAAGCGATGAGAAGGAGTTCATAACGCGGGCGATATCAATGAGTTCATCGATATCCTTGGGCACCGAGCCAGCTCCCTTCCCGAAGAGGTCGGGTATCGCCTGAACACTTGCCGGCTCAACGCTCTCTGCTGGGATATTTTTGCTGTAGACATCCAGGATATCGCTGACTGTCTGCCGCAAAGCCTCCTCGTCAAGCGGTTCTAAAAGCGCGTGGGTAAAACCTGCCTGCCCAAGCTGCCTCCATTGCGCGTCCGTCCGGGTTATCGCAAGCACTCTGCACAGTGGAAGTCCCGCATCCTGGGCCTGTTTGCGCATTGTGCGGACAATAAGACCGGCTTGCGGCGTTGCCAGAGTATCGTGGACAATAAAGAGTATGGCCGGCGTGTTCGCGTGGATTTCCTGAGCTTCTGAGATGCTTGCGGCCTCTTCAAAGCGGCAGGGCATATCCGCTAAGACACCCTTTATGTGCGCTCTTGCCCGCTGATTCTGTGAGCAGATCACAATCAGTCCTTTCGGATTCCGCGTGTCCTTGCGGGCCACATCAGGCACCCCAAGATGAAGGGCCAGGGAGATCGTTGTCCCCTGCGTATCGCTTAAGATCGTCACTGCCCCGCGGCAAGTTGCGGCAAGATCCCAGGCATTTTCAAGAACACCGCCGTTTCTTTTGCCGCTTGAGGCAAAATCCCCCGTATCCGTCACGGTAAACAGAAGATGGGCCGGATCCTCGCTATTTGGATAATGGCGCACAGTGAAATGCACTGAACCGATGCGCGTTGCGGCAACAGCGCTTTGAACAAGCTGCATAAAAACAGTCTGAACGCGTTCTGCATTGCCAAGATAGAGGGTTGGAAGCTCAGGAGGAATATACCAGGCAAGCGCAATCCCCGTATCCTTCGAGCCCTGCACAGCGCTCGCATACATCTGGCGCATAAGCGCCTCAAGATCTATCACGCTGTTTTTCTTTTCATCGAGATCCCGGATAAAACTTGTGCCGCACAGAGAGTCTGAGAGCCGCTCGGCCTGCTCCCTAAGAGCCGTCACACGCGCTTTTAAAAGATACGGCACATCCAGGTTTTCCAGCCTGCGGGCCAAAGACAAAATCTGCGGCACAGAGTCAAAGGGCGTATCGGATCGCAGATTCAACTCGCCCGTATCTTTTTTCTTCCTGCCAACTGAGACTGCCCCTTTTTCGCTGCGCTTACGCACTGGCTCTAAACTCAGCATCTCAGACGATCCGCTCTGAACAGGAAGGTCTCTCTCCCGTACCTCTTCGATTGCTGGCGGATTGGGGCCTCCGACGAGCATAAGAGAGCTTATGATTACACCGCAGAGGGGCAGGGCTGAGAGAGTATCCACAGGAAAACCGCTAAACAGGCCAAGAATACCCGCAGCCGTAAAAATTGGCGGAAAGAGGCAGATCAAAAGAAAGCGCTGCGAGTTAGGCAGTCCGGCAAAAGAGGCCCAAAGCGCTGTCGGGATAAAGAAAATCGTGCACAGAGGCCACAGTTCAAGAAAACGCCCTGTCTGACCGAAACCAGGAACAAGAGGAAAAAGAGTGACAGCGGCACCGATTAACGTGAGGAGTATGAGCTGGGCGTCGACTAAGCGCGAAGAGACGCTTGAGCGCATCATATGGCGCGCGACATGGGGCAGAACCATGAGACTGACACCTGGGGCGAGAGCGCTCACAAACTGGCTTAAGCCGATGTGTCCATTTTCAAGAGAGGGCAAACCGTAATAGGAGGCGGCAAGAGCGCCACCGACATACAAAACAGTCCAGATACGCCACTGACCGCGCTCAGAAAAACAGCGCAGAAGGCCGAGAAGCATGATCACAGACAAGACAAGAATGGCCGCCGGATGGGCAAGGGCGCCCCAATTGTTCGCGGCATTGTGGGGCGAGCGGAGCATTGGGGCAAACCAGAGACCTGGAGGCCCTGACAGTCGGATATAGCAAGTCTTCGGCTCAGCTCCCGCCTGCGGCAGAGCGACAATGTGTCTGTCTGTGACCTCGATTGCCCGCCAACGCTGGCTGCCGTTCCCTGGGAACTCGGGTACATAGAGAGTGGGATCGCCTGGCATGCTCTCGCCAAGCGAGAGGAGCCATTCAACAGACTTAACTCCCTCCTTGACAGGCGCAAGGGTAAAGCGAAGCCAGAAGGTGCCCGCCTTCATCTCAAAATCAAGGGGGCGCAGGGGACGAAATTCAAGACTCTGCTCCTGCAGGGAGATGGCCTCAGCATCAAGGACGCCTTTTTCATCAAGCACATACTCAAGATAGGGAAGAAAGGAAATGCTGTCCCCGCGCAAATCCGAAGGAAATTGGGGAACAGCGGACAAAACCTTGCAGGGAAAAAAGAGAAAAACAAGGAGAAGAAGGAGAGCGGAAGTTTTTTGGCTGGCCATGGGTGCGAAGTCCTTGGTGGTGAACAAAATTACTGCTTCCGGTTTTTGAGCTGCCTGACAAGCTCAGATAAAGGCTCGCCCGTATTCAGCTTGATTTTGGGGTTGATGGCCAAAGCCTCTTCCCAAACTTCCACAGCGGGTTCAACCTGGGAAAGATCATAAAAAAGAACAATACCTTCGTTAAGACGCGAGGGAATATGCTTGGGATCAAGGGTCTTTGCCTCCTGAAACGCGAGGACTGCCCGCTCAAACTGGCGCGTGCTGCGGTACATGGAGCCTAAATCCGTGAGCAGATCGGCTGTCCTTTCGCCAAGGCGCAAAGCCATCTCGTAGGCGTCAATGGCTTTTTCCGGCTCCCGTCTGTCATAAAAGCTGTTGCCTATGGCAAGCCAGAGTTTTCCATTCTTCGGATCCTTTGCGAGAGCGGCCTCAAGATCCGCATGCGCCGCGTCCTCCGCAGCCGAGCGCTCAACTGCCTGCACCTTCAAAGGGCCACCGCCCGGTGACTGGCCCACTGGTCGCACCGCAAGCAGTGAGCCAAGCACAATGCCGAGGATCAGGGCAGCAACCATACCCACGACGGCATAACGTTTCGATATCATAGTCGCTCCCTTTGCGAAAAACTACTGTGCGAGCGCATCCATCTCTTTTGTGAAGAGATCCTTCATGTCCTTGGGCAAATCAGGCAGGGCAAGGCCGCGCTCAAGATGTTTTCTGCCCAGTTCCTTATTCTTCAGGAAGTACAGATAGAGAACGGCCGCGCTGTATCTCGCCCGCGCATCGTCCTTAATGGCCAGGGCCGCCTCAAGGGCTTTAGCCGCCTCCTCGTAGCGCCCCTTTTTATGCAGGATAATCCCTTTCAGAAAATGCGCTGTGAAATTCTTGCTGTCCTCGCTAAGCGCCCTGTCGACAAAGGTCGCGGCCGCATCCCACTGTTCGGCATTCATAAGCGCTTCAGCCAGGCTGTTCATAAGCTCTAGATCATGCGGTTTTTCTTTCAGTTCGCGCATAAGCGCGCCTATCTCATCCCCTCCAGGCATAGCGCTTTCCCTAGCCTCTTGTTTTGGCATGCTTGCAACCTGGACAACGAGGGAGGGATTGCGCAGCCTGTCCACAAGAAAGACTAAGAGCATACAGCAGATTGAGGCGCCAAGTAGAAGGAGAACTGCCCGCTCGCGGCGCGATACACAGGGCGCCTCAGTCATGACGCTTCTCCAGACGCAGGCAGCGGTCAGTAAGCCGCGAGAGCCTGCCGGCTAAAAAAAGGCCGTAGAGGCCAAAACCAAGCCAGACGAGGACGGAGCTTGCGAAAAGGGCTGTGATCGGATCCACAAAAACCTCGCACACTTATAGTTTTCTTGAGTGAGCTGTCAACCGCTCCTCAAGCAAGAGTATCTGATAGCGTAAACGGATAAGTCCCAAAACAAAAAAGCCGAGGGCAAAAACCGCGCACAGAACGGTGAGCAACATCTCTTCTGTGAGCCCAGCCCCGCTCTTTGTAAAGACGGCCGGATGTATGGACCGCCAAATGCGTGAGGAAAAAAAGACAAGGGGCACATCGATAAAGGCGACACAGCCTATGACAGCTAAGACAAGCCGCCGCCTCTCAGCTGCGAAATCAAGGCCATGCACAAGAAGATAGCCTGCGTAGATAAAACAGAGAACAAGAGCTGTTGTCAAACGGGGATCCCAGGTCCACCACACACCCCACGCAGCTCTTCCCCAGATCATGCCACTTATAACAGTCAGGATTGCGCACACCTCACCAACCTCACAGGAGGCCAGGGCCAAATGGGCAAAGCGACTGTGTCTTTTCCAGAGATAGGCGAGAGAGGCGAAAAAAACTAAGGCAAAGGAGACCAGACCCCACCAGGCAAGGGGAAGATGAATGTAGAAAATCTTTTGGGAGAGGCCCATTGTGGCCTCAACTGGGGCGTAGTAGGCGACTAGGTAGGCGGAAGACGCCATACCAAGCGCGCCAAGACACAAAAGAAAACGGGTCATGCGTCGTCACCAGTATAAAGAAACGAAAAAAGAAAACAGGACACAGCGCAGAACATCGCATCGTACGCCGCAACAAGAGAGAGCCAGTGGACAACATCCTGCCCCTCCCCGCCAAGAGTCGCCGTATGGATGCTGATTGCCGCAAGCAGGAGGGGGGTTATTAGAGGAAAGAGAAGGATAGAGAGAAGCGATTCCCTTGTTGTCTGGCCCTCTGAAAGCGCCCCAAGAAGCGAACCCAGAGCGCAAATGCCGATGTCGCAACCAAGAAGCCCAAGAAGCCCATGGACGGGATTGCCCGCAACCTTCTGGCCCAGAAAGACAAGCACAGAGGGAAAGAAGCAGAGCTGGCCTGCGATAAGCAGCATAAGACCGGCAAGGGTCTTTGCAATCCACACCCCATACACAGGGCCTGGAAGAAGGATAAGACCGATCCGACTCTGATTCACCTCTTCAAGTGCGTAGAGCTGATTAAACAAAAGAATCTGGCAGAAGAGCGAACTCATCCAGAAAACCGTCGCCGCACCCTGGGGGGATAGGGTCTCGCCGGCCCCCTGCGCAAGACTAAACACAAAGATGAGAAGGAGGCCTAAGAGAATCGCCTGTGCAAGACCGTTCCCCCTTGTCAGAAGGAGCGTCATATCTTTGCGCGCGATCGCTACACTCACTGCCCACATAGCGGCACCTCAGCGGAAGAAAGAAGGCCATTTTCCAGGTGGTAGATCTGAGTCGCTAAGACCGCATCCTCATCAAGGGTGTGCGAGACGAGCACAATGCAGGCGCCCCTCTCCCTAAGATGAACGAGTTTTTCCCGGAAAAGTTCCCGAGAGGCCGTGTCAAGACCGGTCATGGGCTCATCCAGAAAAAGATAGCCCGGCTCGAAGAGAAGCGCGCGAGCGAGATTAAGACGCTGGGCCATGCCCCGTGAAAAGGTCCGCGCGTACTCGTCTGAAAAGTCGAGAAGACCAACGGACTCAAGGACATCGTAGATGGCATCACGGCTCTTTGGCGAGCCCATACAGCGGTTCCAGAAAGCCAGATTCTCATAGGCCGTTAGGGCGGGATAGAGAAAAGTTGCGTGCGCAACGTAGGCTACGCGATCGTCCTCAGAAAGACCATCCACAGTCCCCGACGAGGGTTTGGTGAGCCCGGCCATAATCTTAAGCAATGTTGTCTTGCCGCTTCCGTTTCTGCCGGTAAGAACGGCGAGCGAGCCTTGGTCGAAGGAAGCAGAAATATCCTTCAAAATGACGCGCTCGCCGTAGCGTTTGCTAATGGTATCAAGTGTCAGCACTTTTCACTATCCTCACGAGCCACACGCTTTTCTCTTCCTGCGACAAAAGCGAGCAGGGGAAGGAGACTCATGCAGATGCCCCCAAACCAAAGCCAGTTGACAAGGGGCTTAATGCTAAAGCGGACAAGAATTTTCTTTTCAGCCGTCATGCCAAGAAGAGAGACATAGAGTTCGTTACCAAGAGAAAAGAGTGTGTCGACCTCGGAAAACTGCATGTCACCAAACTTCTCGTAAATACGGCGCTCTGGAGAGAGTACGCCTAGGCCTTTCCCGTCCCGCTCAACATCAATATCAGCTATAAGCGCCGAATAGCCTTCTCCATCCTCCTGATGCACGCGCTCAAGCGTTATTCTGTACTCATTGACAAGGGCCCCTTCTCCTTCAGCAAAAAGGATATCCTTCTCAAAACTATAGGGCCCTGAAAAAGCAATGCCGAGCGCGCAGAAAGCGAGACCTAAATGCGCGCCAAAAGCGGCAGGCGCCCATTTTTCCTTTTTGCGCGCAGCAAGGACTGAGTAGAGAATAAGTCCCGCGCCTATTGTGACTGTCGAGGAGAGGGCGAGCAATGGAACGGGTTTTCCGTAGCCCATAAACCAAAAAAACGCCATACTCCCGGCAAAGATCACAAGAAGGAAGGCCAGAAGGGCGAAGTTTTTCCTCCGAATTCTCTGAATCCAGGGGCAGAAAGCGAGAAAGAGAAGCAGAACAGAGGCGAGGGGTAGGCAAGTGCGATTGTAGAAGGTCGCATCAAGACCGCTGCGCGTTGTGGAAAAGAGGGAGCTTACGACAGGCCAAAGTGTTGCAAGAGTTATAATGAACGCTAAAGCGAGCAGGAACCAGGACATAAACGAGAGGAAGGCATCCTTGCTTAGTATTTCGGGGATAGGCTCACTTGTCGACTTCTCCGTTCCTGCGACAAAAAGCGAGAGCAGAAGAAAAAGAGCTATGCCTACGAGAAGCGGTGTGCCAACGCTTCCAGAGCCGAAGGCGTGGACTGAATCGATGATTCCGCTGCGCACAAGGTAGGTTGCAAAAAGGGTCGCAATCGTTGTCAGAGAGACAAGAAAAAGATTGAAACGCGAAAATTTGCCTGTGCGCTTTTCAATGCTTACCGTATGCAGAAGGGCGGTTGCAAGAAGCCAGGGAACAAGGGAGGAATTTTCGACTGGATCCCACGCCCAATATCCGCCCCAGCCAAGTTCCATATACGCCCACCAGGCTCCAAGCATGATGCCAGCTGTCAAAAACATCCAGGAGAGAAGCAGGTAGGGACGGGTGAGGACAAACCAGGGTTTTTCCGGCTCATGCGCAAGATGCGCCGCAAGGGCAAGACAGGTCGGAACAACAAAGCCCGCGTAGCCGATGAACAGGAGGGGGGGATGGATAATCATGCCGGGGTTTTGGAGGAGAGGATTCAGACCGTTGCCGTCCGCAGGAACTGGGGTCTGCATAAGAAAGGGATTGGAATAGCGTGCGAGCAAAAGCGTGAAAAAAATCAGAAGTGTGTGCTGGAAAAGCCAAAACCAAAGTTTGGTCCTAGGCTTTAAGCTTGCGTGGGCCTTTGAATAGGCAAAAAGCGAGGCGCAGACACTGACAACAAGTGCCCAAAAGAGCATTGAGCCCGGCTGTCCGACCCAGAAGGCCGTTATGCGGTAGAAGAGGGCTAGATACTTGTCTGTGTAGTTTGCGGCGTACTGCAGGGAATAATCCTGCCAAAAAAGACCGTGGAGTAAGGCAGCTCCTGCAAGGACAAGACCAAGCGTTGTCACAATATGCGCGTGTTCAATAAAAATAGGGTACGGCTTGCGCTCAACCTCCCTCTCCTTGTCGTTTGCCAGAGAATCCGCGCCTAAAGGAGGACTCCACAGGGCGACAAGGGCGCAGAGCGCGGCAGCAAAAGCAGCCACCATAGCTAAAACAATGCAGAGAAAACCGAAATAATACATGAAGCCTACCAAGTAAACGGTTTACGTAGTCAGAGAAAAAGTGCGTACAAAAAAACCGCTGCCGGAAAGACACGTGCGATCCTTCCGGCATAGACTAAGTCAAAAAGGCCGCGCGCATTCGCCAGAAACCACCACAACAAAGACCAAGGACTCTCTCGCAGTGCGCGCAAACTCTTCCAGGCCTTTTCTTATGGCGCATAAACGATTCTGGATTTCCCTTGTGCGATACGCGCTTGCAAATGCTTTGGGCCTCTAGCGATTTTCTTTCTGATATTTGGACGGACATTTTGTCATCAGAGTCCGCGCAAGGAAATTGCGCGCAAGGGACGCATCCGATCCAGAAATAGCCTCCATTGCCCCCTCAACAATGACTTCCGCACCGGGCTTGAACGCATCGGGAACAATGCCGCGGTAGAAAACAGGAACACGGATCGAGATGTCGTCTCGATCCTCGAGGAGAAAACGCAGTTCCAGATTTTTTTCATTGCGCGCCAGGTGATCATCGGCCACTGTCCCAAAAAGGCGCACCTGCTGCAGTTTGTCTGTTGTCATGCCGAGGGCCTCAGAGACATTGAGAAAATAGACATTGCCGGAGGTAAATCCCGAATACAGAAGCCAGGATACGCCGGCAAGAAAAAGAAAAAGCAGCACATAGAGGTGGGAGTGCTTTTTAGTCCGCACAGAACCCTCCTTCCTTTATTACTCAGTACCTTTCCTGCTGGAAAGGGTCTTACGTTTAGCACGGGCAAGAGCCCGCATGTCGGTAACCTTGTCGCTCTCGTCAACTATTTCACTGCCGAGAAGCTCTTCAAGGACATCCTCAAGAGAAACGACACCGGAAAATCCGCCGTATTCGTCAAGAACGGCAAAAAGATGGACGTGGACGTTCAGCATGCGCTGCAAAAGCACATCAAGAGTCTGACTTTCCTGAACAAAATCAATGGGCCGCATGATATCGGAGAGAGGTGTCTCCCTCTGCCCACAGTTTGCGTACTGGCCAATTGTGCGGCGCTCAACAAGACCAAGAATATCCTCATTGTCGTTGCCATACACTGGAATTCTGCTGAATTGCCAAATGCGCCCATCCTTATACGCTTCATCCACTGTAATTTGCGCTGGCAGAGAAAAGACGACAGTCCGCGGCGTCATGATTTCATGAACGTGTTTTGCGTCCAAAGCGAGAATATTCCGCACGCAGTTTTCTTCGTATTCCTTAATTTTACCTGCCTTGCGCGAGAGCCCAGCCGCAGCACAGATATCGTCTTCGGATATTTGCGGTGCCGTATTGCTGTGACGCGTTATGCCGCTTGTCAAATACTCAAGAAGGGCGATGACTGGAGAGAGAAGGCGAATCGCGTAGGAGAGCGGCACAACAAGCGCCCGGGCCATGCTTGTGGCAAAAACAACACCGAGCGTTTTGGGAATAATCTCGCCAAAGGCCAGAATAAGAAGTGTAAAGACAGCGGCGAAGACACTCATATAGGCGTCGCCGAAAACCGCAAGAAAAGCGCCGCCTGCAATTGTTGCGCCCGCAGTGTTCGCTATTGTGTTGATTGTGAGTATGGCAGCGATGGGCCTGTCGATATTGGTGCGCATCTCAAAAAGAAGCTCACCTTTCTTCTCTCCTTTGCCGCGCATACGCTCAATTGCGGACCATGGAATGGCATAGAGTGCCGCTTCCATAAGAGAACAGGTAAATGAAAAAAATACTGCCAGGGTTACGGCGAGGATAAGGGTGATCATGAACGAATCTCTGGGCGTAAAAAATTGACGCTTCATCGCGGTCGCCTAGGCTTGGACCGAAACGCAGATGGCCTGCCGCCTAGAATCCGCAGTTTGGGTGCGATTTTTCTGTGTACCATGTCCAGAAAGACTGCATGGCGGACTTCACTAGCTTCACGGCACTGGCATACCTATCCCCCTAGCCACGCAAGTTCAGCCATTCTGTCGTCTTAATTGTACCATCCCTGATTTGAGAATGCCGCAAAGCGGACTTGGCATGTAGGTCGCAGTCTAAGAGAACTCATCTTTTGTGCGGATCCTGCGTCGCGTTTCTTTTTTTTAAGTTGACGCCGCAAAGAGGCTCAAAAAGTCTGTTCGCATACTTCGAGTATAGTTGGCCTATCGAAAAAGTCAACGAAATCACGGCAGCAGACATTGCGTCTTCATGATGGATAGGCACTTGGTCTTTGGTAGCGCACTCAATCCGAAAGCGATAGACTGATGCGCAAAAGAAATACCTCAAAGAAAGCCCGTCACGGCGTCTCCCAACTTGCGGGGGATTTTTTTGTCTTACATCCCGTAAATCTGCGTGCGCGCGTTGACTTGGAGATGACCAAAAAGCATGGCTGCACAGAAACAGGCTATCCAGCTATCCAGCTATCTGAGTATCAGGGTATCAGGGTATCCAAAAGGTTTGCAGCGCATCCTCTGATTGACGTATCAGTCCTGCAATTGACCGTTCACGGTCCAGACGAAAGACTCCCACTATCCCCGTGCTTTTCTGGCATTGCACAATTCGCGCAAAAAGAGAGAAGCCTGGCCCTGTACCTTGCCTCCCAAAAAGCCAAGGATGGGGCACGCGCAGACACGCAAAGCGAAAAAAAGCGTAAGCCGTCCACAGATCACCATTGTCCAACGATCTTTGCCTGGTACTCTATCCTTGCGCTGTACAAGATTCCATGATTCTCCGCACGCACCCTGCCGCAAAAGCAGCCGATCATTCTCCCAAAGGCTGGCAGGAACGCTCGAAGAGACTCCCCCTATCCGCAGTATGTCCCAAAAACTGCCTTGGCCTTTTTTACGATCTGCTCTCGCTTGCGACGGTAGGCGAAAATCCTGCGTACGGCAAGATGCAAAAAGATTGTTTCTCGTACTTGCGTGCATCTTTTTACACACGGGCTTAGAGAAGTCGCAACTTGACATACAGGCTACCGATACTCGAGCTAGAAAAAAAATGACTATGCCAGATGTATGAGATTCGCGGAACTAGTTGCAAATTTATTTTCGCCCGCAGTATACAAATCCAGCACAAGGCTCCTTAAGGTTAAGACCGGACATGCCGATGCAGCTATCGTTAGAAAACCATGAAGCAAATGCCTACCATTGGGAATATCATTTATATTAAAAGTATGAAAATTTTACAAGCCTTCAAATTCCAACTTGTGCCTGACCATCAAAGGCTCACGCAGCGTTTTTTACGCTTGCTGCCGTATCCTTTGAAATTCTAGAAGTTGAGGAGGTACTCAACGTGAAATTTGTTTAACCTTGTAGTTTACTTCTTTTTTCTTCAGATGTCAAAAAAAGTCTGAACCCTCTTTGCTCAAGATCGGGGGCAGCGCGCAGTTTTTCCGCTCATGTGGACGAGGCTATAGGACGAACTGAGTATACGAATGGATACTGCGGTCAGAAAAAAAGTTGCCACTGTACGTTGAAAATAGCGACCCAGTGCTGACTCGCGTTCGTACACATGCAAGTTCGTTTATGGCTGGGGTATACCCCAAGGCGTAATCGACCAAAACTACTCGACCGCAGAATGTTTTTCCTCGCGGAAGGTAGTAGCGACCGGCTCTTTGGCCGCAAATCATTGTGCACTTGGTAGAGCATTCTGATCCGCCTTCGCGGAAATTTTTGAATTGCGCTTGACAGATAGCGTCTGCCACTGTATAGTTTCTTCACTTTGTCGCGGGGTAGAGCAGCTCGGTAGCTCGTCGGGCTCATAACCCGGAGGTCGTAGGTTCAAATCCTGCCCCCGCAACCAATAGAAAGCAAAG
>JAFTDR010000056.1 GCA_017454105.1 Desulfovibrionaceae bacterium
ATGTTTTGAACAACATAGGATATCGACAACTGCGCCTCATACAGCTAGCCCATACTTGATCACACCACTTCTGAGACAATGCTGTCTTGCGAACGCCCGCATATACTGGCGCGAATTTGCATTCGTTTGCCCTCAGAATCCCGGATTTGAGGCAAAAGTACATTTTTGGCTGCATACTGCGGGACTCGGCACCGTTTTCCCCGGGCAAGTATGGCTTTGGCAGCAAAAGCATCCTTCATTGGGCCTTTAGTTCAAGCCAAATGTAAGGATCCGCAAAAATCCAGAGCATGTCCTGCCTCCGCGCTCTCCCATGAAATACACGTTAGGTGACCGAGATCCTGCCTTTTTTTGGGCGCAAAAAAGCGCCCGACATTTTTAGATAAAAAAATTCGGTTCAGTATTCGCCCTCTTTCGCAAAAAAGGACGCAATTGAGTATCTGAGATCTAGTCGCAGGGCACAAGTAAGCCTCTGAGATGAAGAATCTCAGCACAACTGTTTCAATGTTTCACCAAGCAAAAACTGTTTCACTGCAAAAACTGTGTTTGCTTAAACATTGATTATGTATAACGCGCCATAATCATTGATCGCCGAAATGAGCTCCACAGAAAACTGATGCGCTGATGTCTCTGCGATTTAACGATTCGGAACGTTTCTTGGTTTTTACCCCCAGTTTATGGTTACTGCAGCGATCATATCTTGCTATCACGAATCAGAATACACTTTCAGAGGAATTCTGCTTTTCCGCTTTTTAAGCAGATATCTAAAGTGTACGTTTTTTTCAGTTAGCGTTTGTTTGTTGACTCAATGAACCTTTGTTTATTAAATCATCACCTTGTTGCGCATCATTCAAGATATGTATGTTAGCGCATTCCTGTTGTCGTCTAGCTTCGCTTCTTGCGTCGCTTGAGGTGCGCACTTCGCCAGTCCTTTTATTTGTTACAGTGATTTCCATATCCTCACAGAGCATCAATTGCTTAAGCCAGCGACTCCTATTTTTCCTCGCGCTTAATTCTTGATAATTAATCAATGGATCCTTGTAAGGCTTGTTGTGCTTGAGGACATAAAAGACCATTTTGGCTACTTTATGCGCTATCGCTATAACACTCTTTTTGTAGCCTAGACGTACAAATAAACTTCTAAACTTGGACTGGAATGTAGTGTTTTTTGTCCTTGCAGCAGCCTGTGCTGATTCGCAGAAGGCGTTTCGTAAATATTTGTTGCCGTGTCGACTTTTCTTCCCTGTTCTCTTCGAATTTGAAATATTATTACCAGGGCAGAGACCAAGCCAAGCAGAGAATTTAGAATCATCTTTAAAGGCTCTAATAAAATTTTCCCTTCCACCAATCTCTGTAAGGACGATTGTTGCAGAGAACTCATCTACTCCCGGAATTGTCTGCAACAATTGTAAAGCTCTCTTATCAGATTGTTCAATCTCTGATATTAAGAACTCCTTGTTTTGCTTTATTTCTTGTTCTAGAGTAGCCATCAGTCTGCGATTGCTCTCTATCGCTCTCTTTAACTTTTCAGTTAAATTACCATGGAAAGCTTGGAGGAGCTCTTCCCTTGTTGCTCTCAACCTGGAGCTAGCCCGTTGTGCGTAAACTTCCTCTAAAATCTCTTCTGGCGTTTTGCCGGCCATAATTGCATTTTTTGCTATAGTAGCTAGTTTCCCGAATGGATCTGAAAAAACGCCAAGTCTAAAACCACCGACAATAAAAAATTTCGTCTCTCGGTTTTTACAATTTTTTAGACTTGCTATTTGTTTGAGCAAATTGCGCTCAAAGACAGCAAGATGGCGATACGGCATTGTTGGTATATACGACGGCTTGTAGGCACCATTTACTGCGATTTGTGCCAACCAAGCTGCGTCTTCCTGATCGGATTTGTGACCAGCTAGGCCTTTTACAAAAGCAGGGTTCACAATAGAGATCGGTAGGTGCGCCGCCTCTAGAGCGTCGTACGGACTGCGCCAATAGTCGGCCGTACTTTCCATAATGATGGCACCTGGATTGAATGTCCTACACCAATTGGCGAAATCTGGAAGTTCTCCGTAGCTTGTGCCGAAAACTTTCCTGGTTTCGATCCATTTGCCTTCGTCTCCTTTCACGAGGCTACAGCAAACAATATTGTCGTCGTGCACGTCGCAGCCAATAGCTGACTCGTAGCATACTGGCTTCTCTGCTAGAACTGTGACTTTTTCCATCTCTTGTTCTCCAAGAAAAAGTTGAAGACCACCCCACGCACGCAAAACATACAAGAGTGTGACCTCTTGCAGCACATTTTCCCATTGGTACACGCAGTACATCGCGGGGTACGAACGATACGCGGGAGAGACAATTTCTGTTACGGCAAGTGATGCCAAATAAAAACTACGCCCATTCTGTGGTCTTCACTATAGATATATGCTCGTTTTTGGAAAAGGCAAGAGGGGAACAAAAAAAAGTTGGTGGGCCCTTTTTTGTATGAAGGTCTTGAAAAAAGCCGCTCCGCCGCAATTGCGAAGCTTCCCTTAGTACGGCTGGCCCTCTAAAACCATTGCGAAGGAGGCCATCATAGGCCGAGCTTTCCTCTTGCTTCGTGCGCTTGACAGCCTCTTTTTTTCTCGGTCCACGGGGCACACCGACGCTGACGATGGTCTTGTCTGGCACCCTTCACAGCAGCATGCGAAAAAATACAGAGTCAATCTCTTTCGCATGTTAGCGGAAATCCACGTGAGCATCACCGGTTAAGCCACCCGCATGCAGTGCCTACAGCTGCCAACCAAGATGAGATAAAGAGCGAGAGAGCAACATCTTTGACTCTCTCGGTCCTTAGTGTTCGGTTGGGTTACGAAAGTTTGAGTTTTTTTTCTTTGTGGACACCACATGAGAAAGGGAAAGTGACGCGAAACAGAAATTCGAAGAGAAAACTGGAAACCTATGTCTCTTACCTGCACGAGTCCTACACCTTCGGATCTTTGCTCGCTAAGCCAGAAGCCAGGCGCTGCCAATCAAAGGGAGATAAAGAACTGCAGAGCAAAATCGTTGACAGCAAGCAAGACCGTTGCGCCCGAGCGCAGTAAAGTTTGGTGGAGGGTAGACTAAAGAGCGAGCCTACTTGTCGTCCTGTGGTGAAGGCCACAACGCGCGGAAAGGAAGAGCGGCGGAAAACAGAGATTCGATGACAATGTGAGGTGGCCTTGCGTCTGAAACTCATCATATGACCGACAATCGTGATACTGCCTCTCTCGTATTTCATCTCGCGGGGTGTCTTGCCAGCAAAACATGAAGATCTCTTCCGGCACAGTGAAGGTAGAAGACGAAAATCGGAGGACTGGAAAATGGGGGGAAGGTGCCCTTGGATGGGCCCATTTGAAAAATTGACCCCCTGCACTGAGGATCTCGGGCAATGACAGCTGGTGGCCTTCTGGCGTGAGTCGCCACGAGAGCGTAGACTTCCCC
>JAFTDR010000057.1 GCA_017454105.1 Desulfovibrionaceae bacterium
AATAAATCAACTTCTTCTTCAGTAAAACCAAAAAAAGCTGTATCCGCTCACTGGTCAACGGTTCAATGCGGGCTTTGTACCTCTTCCAATTGAGTCCTCGTCGACAAAAACCGCCGAATAGATGCCCCAAAGTCGGCTGAGAGACGCATTCCATCGTCGCCCCATGAGCGGATACAAAAAGCTAGAATATTTTGTATCGGAGATAGAATACGATCTAAAATTATTTACTCCAGTAAAAATACTTTCCTTAGGGACCCTAAGACAACCTGTGAGTAGTCCAAAATTTAAGTAGGGATTATCTTTAAGAGCTGAACTCAATACAGAACGTAAAAAATCTATCATTTCTTCATAAAAATTGCACTTCCACGCATAGATGAGAGGAACATCATACTCATCAATAAGCAAAATGACATTTTTTCTATGATATGAATATATAGCACGTAGAAAAACTAGCAAAGCTCTTTTTAGATCATGAATTTCT
Source organism: Desulfovibrionaceae bacterium (assembly GCA_017454105.1). Taxonomy (GTDB): domain Bacteria; phylum Desulfobacterota; class Desulfovibrionia; order Desulfovibrionales; family Desulfovibrionaceae; genus Desulfovibrio. Next base: position 482 of record JAFTDR010000057.1, read on the forward strand.
GGCTTCTTTTTTTCCAATTCTATAATAAAATCACTATCACTTTTACGTATTTTATCGCTAGATAAAATATACGAAAATTTATAAAGTATGTCTCTTACTTGCTCAATAAAGAATAAAATACAATCCGAAAAACTTAAAGAACACATATCCTTAAAAGTAATGCTTATAACAGGATAATTATTCATCCAAGTTTTACAGAGTTCTTTGTTTGAATAAATCTTTAAATCTATAAACAAATCTTTATTGTTTTTATCTATATCAAAAAATTCAGAAAGCACACTGAGCATCAATGTTTTTCCAAAACGTCTTGGCCGTGTAATTAAGGAAACTTTTGTAGGGATAGGTTCAAGTATTTGTTGAATAATATCTGTTTTATCAACGTATATACTATTATTTTTTCTAATTTCTAAAAAAGAAGATATCCCTATTGCAATACTTCTTTTGCAGTCATATTTTTTAATCATAAAATTATTATCTATTGTTTTTTAAAGTATCCGCTTCGGGGTTCAATGACGACGTCTTTGGCTTGTGCCCCATGACGGAGTGCGCATCTCCCCTATGCTCTGAAGCGTAAACAGTCTTCTTACGCCTTTATCTTGCGTGTTCATCTAGGACCGTGCCGCATTCGATCCAAAAACAGAACGTACTGACGCAAGATGTGCATGAATGGCTCCTTGACAGACATGGAGACTATTATTGCCTATTCTCAGTTCGAGTGTCTCTGTATACTCCAGACAGAAGCAAATTGACATTTTTGCGCAGGAGAGTCAGCAGTCAAGTCAGGTATGTTCAACTCCAAGCGACAACTTTTTTTCTGTCCGCAGTATACTGGCTCTCACGCGCGCATCTCCTTGATCTGCACCATTTGTATTGGCCCTAAGACGCACTTCGATTCCTGGCCATGCGATACGTGGTTACAATTGACTGCCCATATACGGTCTCTTTTACGAATTGCCAATCAGCAAGGAAGAATGCGCCCACGTACAAAGTCAGGACGGCCTAAGAAAAATTCTTGACTTGAGAGCCACAAAGGCATGTACTACCAACTTTCGACAGATACACACAAACTTGTGAAAGCCAGTACTCGAGGCTGTACAGGGGGTCCCCCCTCTTGCGTCTGACACTGTGATGCCCATAGCCAAACGCGAAGGACTCTACGACATCCTTTTTTTATCATCGCACTGAATCAGCGGTGCTTTCACGCTATGAGTCGTTTATGCGTTCCCAACTGATGTTGCAACACGCCTCCTGCAGGAGATACATCTGCTTTGGCAATGAAATACAGCTAGGCTGCGATAGCTCCAATTTCCACTGCGAAGCCAAGAGAGTACTTGCAGAGTTTGGGAAGGCTCAAGCTGATACAACGAGGCCACAGGGTAGCGTAGCAATTGCTAAAAACCAAAAAGACACCCTCTTGATTGTGCGATGTACCCAGGTAGGGTTGTCGGCACGACAGAATGCGGACATATGCAAAGCGTTCGGGTTCCTCTTTGATTGTGCTACCCAAAGGACAATTCAGGCCACGAGCCTATAATGATGGCGGCTGAGGAACACTGTTCATTCGCAAGCGTATGGCAAAACTTTCAGAGTAGCGTACGCACGATGCATCGCTGTTTATGGCATGATGTATCTGGAATCAGATGGCGATGCGAAGGCAAGCTCCGCGCGTAGCGCAGCTCAAAAAAGCCTTGATCAGCAGTGGGGTACGCTACGAAACAATGCCCGTCTTGATGGTTTTGCACAGTTTTTCGAGCTTGCGATACAAGAACACACCGTGCGCAAGGGCATGTCTCAACGTGTGAGAGCGATTGAGCCCCAGCACTTGAAACCTATCGAGGGCGTGAGAGCATAGAAAAAGTCTTCCGACCAATTCAGTTGGGAATGGATAGCGAGCCTTTGGCGTACGCTCCGTGCGCAAAGGGGGAGAAAAAGATGCCTCGAAAAGTGTGTTTTGTGGCTTGCGAGCTTGAGCGATAGTCTGCCAATCCGCACATGCAGAAATTTTTTGGCCAGGGTCTTTACAAAGCAATACGAGTGCTTACTATACTCATGCGGGCGCATAATACGAATACAATTGACATATCATATCTCATTATATTCCCAAGACATATAAGGATACGCTCTCATGGCACATCGTCTCACATTCTTTCAGGAAAAAAGCTTTGAGGAAATCAAGAAAGTCTGGGGCATAGAATCTGCGGCCGATGAAAAGCGTTTTCTCCAAAGAGCTGCAATGGAAGCGCTAACAGGTATACTTCTTCTTCTCACTGGCCTTCTTGCCTTTATCTTTCTCACTCCATCCCTCCCGTTCGCATATCTGCTGGGAATCTCGCAGCTCTCAGTTGCTGCGGCCGGTCTTGTCTGCACTGTTATGGCACTCTGGCGTGCGCACTGTGTTCGAAAGCGCACCTATCGCCCACTATTCCGTATAGGGCGACGCTATTAAATTTGACATCTCATACTTTTTAAAACACAGAAATAAGGGGGGCGTCCATGTCCTTTGATTCCGCACAATCGCTTCTTCTTTCACAGGATGCACCGTCATCGACCGATCTTTCCCAGGCAGTCCTTACGGGCATTTTTGGAACATCGTGGTGGGATCTGACTCACGGTGACGCAAGCGGCATATTCTCCGTCATTGCTGTTCTGAACGCCATGTGCGCGGCTGTCATTGCATGGATTGTGATCGTACGCCTTCTTTCTGCTCCGATCAATGCGGCGGCAGGTGAAAAGAGCGCGGCCATTAATCCCTGGGTTCCCATGCGCCTCGCCTTTGCAATGGCCGCTATAACGCCCGCTGTGAACGGCGTCTGCGCCGCTCACATACTGATTCTTCATCTTGTCGGCGTCTCAATCACCATGGCCAACAGCATGATCGACACGGTTCTCGAAATTCTAACGGCCAAAAGCACACTCACGCCATTTGGCACAGAAAGCGATACCTACTCAAGCGCAAGCAATACGCTTGATACTGGAGAGTCCATCACAGGTCTTGGGAGAAACGGAGGAAAAACACTTGCACTGCAGGTTCTCACAACAGAGGCATTTCTCATCTATCTCAACACACACCTTGGCTGCAGCACCCCGACAAAGGATTTTGCCAACGCGCTTATTCAGTCAGAAGATCCTGAAAGCGGTGATCTTATCCTGCGTTTCCTGCCTCCCGGCCCCCTGCTCTGCGATAAAGGCACAGTCACGCGCTCCCCAGAGGTCTATGGCGGTTTTATTGTCCGCAAAAACGATGAGAACTCCATTCGCATCCCTGTGCCCCCCGCTGAACGAGTTCCGATCCTGCAAAAACTCATTTCTGATGTTGAAGCAAGCGGAGCGCCAGCGCATCTGGCACACTTGGAAAACACAACGGCCAGTCTCATCGAAGACAGGGCCCGCGTCCTTGCCGCAGGCACGAGTTACGCTGCCTCCCTCGCAAAACTTGTTGGCGGACGGGGGCAGAGAGACGATCTGCAAAGCCGTCTGGACGCTTTCACAGCGGCAAGCAGGACAAGGGGGTGGTTTGCGCTCGGGGCGCAGTACTGGACGTATATCACCCTTGAGCAGGAACTTATGGCGCGCGATGGGGCCCCGGTCTCATGGATAGCCCCGAACTACCGCAGCCTCGCGGACATTCTTCCGGCCTCGTTTGTGACAGGCTTCTGGCCACGGATAAACGAAACGGCCTATATGGGAGACAGGCCGGGCAACTCTGTGGCCGATACCGTTCTGGACGCCATATCACCCTTCACCGGTCTCCCGAAACGCTTCGCAAACGCTCTCCAGGAATCCCCTGATGCCTTAGTCGCAATGGTCAAAATGGCACGCTATGTCAGTGGAACATGTACAGCCATCCTGCTTGCCGCAGAAGCCGCAAAACTTGCGACCCTTGGCGGCACAAAACTCATCAGCAAAAATATCTTCGGACGCATAGGAGATCTTTTGACCGGCAGCGGGGAGGCAATTGACACAACGGTTTCGGCCCTCGTTGCGGACGTAAGCTTCTTCCTCAGACTCATCCTCCTTCCTCTCTGGTGCTTTGCGACCTTTGTGGCCTACGGCGTCCCGGCAATCCCCTTTCTCTTCTGGCTTGCCGGCATCGCTTCCTGGCTCTATCTCGTCATCGAAGCCATTGTCGCAGCCCCCCTCTGGCTTATCGCACACGCCACAGGCGACGGCACAGGCTTTGCCGGTAGCAGCGCAAAAAGAGGCTATCTCCTTCTTTTAAACCTCTTCCTTCGCCCTTCCCTTCTTGTGCTTGCCCTCTTCCTGTGCATCATAACTATTCGGGCAACAGGCAATGTCATCGGCAGTCTCGCCGCCCCTTTTATCGACGCCCAGGCAGGATTCAGCGCGTTCACACTCGGTATCGTCGGCTGTATTGCGGTCTTCATTCTCCTTGTGACCGGAACGAGCCTTTTGACGTGGAAACTTTTCATTCTTATTCCAAAACTTCCGGCTACTGTCTTCCGCTGGATCGGCGAAAGTATCCCCTATACCGCGCCTTCAGACGAGATGCCCGCACTTAAGTCAGGTACTGTGACAACAGGACGGGCTTCCGCACGCACAGCAACACGCACCATATCCGCGAAGAAACAGGCTTTTGCAGGTGATCGCAGTCTATGATACGCTCGCAATTCCCTTTAAGAAACAAACTTCTGCGCTGGTTGATCTATGTATCTCGCAAAATTCTGGCCCATAGTTCTCATTGTCTGCTCAAACATTCTCTACAACATCGCTTCGAAATCCCTTCCCAAGGACTGCAATCCTTTCGGAGCCCTCATTGTCACCTACATCACAGCAACAATCCTCTCGGCTCTTGGCTTCTTCATCCTCGATCCAGTAAAAAACCCGATCCTCGCCCTGCAAAAAGTCAACTGGGCAGGCGTCGTGCTTGGCATCTCCATGGTGGGTCTCGAAATAGGCTTCATCTTTCTCTACCGCACAGGATGGAGCATCAGTACCGCATCGCTCATTGCCCACATACTCGTTGCCGCAGGCCTCCTCTTAATCGGCATTCTCTGGTACCGGGAAAATATCTCTGTCCGTCAATACATAGGCATAGCCGTAAGCCTCATCGGCGTCGCGATCCTCCTGACCGAAAGATGAGGGAATGTATCGAGTAGACTCGGCGCAACAATGATTCTTCCCATACCGGGTACTTGAGATCGCTCTCCTTTAGCTTGCGAGTATAATCCACTCCTGCAGCGCATTTCTGCCGCAAGCTACGTATCTCTCTCCGTACCTGCATGGCATGAGCGGATTATGCCGACACTTCGCAAAAAAACTCCGCACCCTTCAACGGACCTTTTACTCGGGGATCAAGTATCGGCATTTTTTCCGCGTACACGGAATACTGCGGTCAAAAAAAAGTTGCCATTTAGAGTTGGCTATACCAGACTCAGAGCTGACTCTCGTTTGCAAAGATGTCAATTTATTTCTGTCTGGTGTATATACCCAAGCCGCATACTGATTTTCCCTAGGCAAACTAAGGCAAGCGGCCCCAATTGCTTGCCGCAGGGCTCACTCCGTGTCGCGGGAAGAATCATTGTAACGCCGAGTATACCAAACTATCGCGCACACTGGATGCACTCGCCTTCATATACGCGCACATTCCGGCTTTCTAGCGCCTGCAAACCTAAGGGGCAAATCATTTGAGACCCGCGCTTTCTTTACCACGTCGTACATTCCAGACAAGCAAGCTGCGGTCAGGAAAAAATTGACATTTTTTGTGTCGAAGAGATCCAACAGGTTTGTAGCCCAATTTTTTTCCACTGCCCAATCTTTGCCGGAGTACACGCGTGCGCAAACTCTTAAAAAGAGAATTTTTTTTTGCCCAATAGAGAGCTACACAGTGGAGAGCCGCAGATCTTCAAACTCAAAAAGTCCTTGGAGTTAAACAAAACTGCCGATAGGAGAAAGTGCGAGGTTCAGTCGTAAATAAGGATGAAAGCGGAAGATCTTTTCCGTCGCAAGTAGTGCTACAGATGGTCCCATAGGACGGAAAACCAATATCCATTAGGCTATTCGTCTCTGCAGCTACATTTCATGCCGCGAAATTGAGTTTATCCTTTTACGCAGTGCGAAGTGCATGACTTTTTATGGTCTCAAGTCACAGTAGCTCACTTCCGCTTTCCATGCCGTTCTTGTCAGTGAGCAAGAGTACTCTGACTCGCACATATGGAAGAATTTTAGAATTGCAAGCTGTTCACGAAAGATGCTAGACGCTGAGTTACGTTTGACCCAAGTTACACGGCCATGGTATGCCTTCCACTCTGAACCAGAGTGAGTACAATAGGAGCAAAGCAGGCGATCTTGGATCTGCACAATTGCAGAAGCAAGCGACCCTTTGCAGCCCTACAGCGGCTGGCAGAAACATAGAGTTTCTATCACAATTCTACTGGTTGATTGCAAGAAACTTGAGGAGTGTACGGCAGAGAGGCCAGAGACTCTCACAGTGTGGGGTGGCACTCATTGCAATCAACTTCTCAAATTGTAGTAATACAAAGCCTCAAAGATTATTTTTGAACATAGAAATAACTATCAGAGTGACTCAAAAAGGTGATAGTAATCTACATAGAAATTTAAAAATGTGAATAAATATATTACAAATAATTTATAAATATTATTAAGAGGAAAATTAACCAACTTTATCTTATATCTCTCAATTAAAAAGATCTAAAAAATAAAAAATTTTCACTGTTTTATAGTGACTTTTTATATATTTTGTCAAATATACCAAAGGAAATCGCTCATTTTTTTATCTTTAATAGTAAGCGAGCGTAAAGCCTTGCGTTTTACACCAGAAATTAATTCTCAAACATTACTTTTAAGTTCTTTCAAATCATTTGTTAAATTTTTAATCGTATCTTGTAAAGATTCATCTCCACTTGAAAGTTCACTAAAAGAATTACTGTTATCATCACCGCCTCTTATTTATCTATATATGTTTAAAATTTTTAATATGTTCATCAAAAGCAAAATAATTATCTACAACACTGTCTAATAGCGTAAAAATTACATTGGCTTTACCGCATTCTTTTACGCAGTGTTCTCCATTATAAATAACATATCGCCCATCTATATCTACATCCCGAAAATAATTTTGCTCTATATATTCTGAAAGTAAAGTTGATTTTGTATTTATTTAATGAATTTGTGAATGTATACATTCAAATAAATAGACAATTTCTCTTTTATTATCAATAACAACTATATCCAATTCCTTTTTAGGGATAGCAATACGACCTTCACTATCAAGAAAATAAATATCATGCTCTAAAATTCTATGGTAAGTAAGTTGAACCATAGCACACGCTTCAAATAAGTGTCGTAAGATCGCATCGTCTAATGAAGTGAGACCATAAGCTACTTTAATTAACTGACTTGCTAAAGATGGATTTGTTATATAATATCGTTCTTTTATACTGCTCTTAGAGTCAAAGTTTTTAACTCTCACTATAATCCCTGTATGCTCAAAAATATCAGCTACGCGTATAAGATCTCGGTTTTCTATTGTTATATTTATATCTATACCCATAGTAGTAAGAAAATTGCTTAACTCAATATCTGATTCTCGTAATACAGGAACATTAGAAAGATTTGATGGACAAATCGCTTTAAAAAGAACTGCATAGGTGATAGTTCTGGCTTGTAACGGAGTTAATTCCGCATGAAGACATTCTGCAAGATTAGCTACAATAGAGGTCTCGATATAGGCCTTCATTGAAGAATAATCATTGATTACGTATTCTTTAAATAAACCACCTTCAGTAAGATAGATATCGCAAACTTCCTGACTATATGGAAGATTATAAACTCTCCTATATTCATCATAGGTAAACATCGTTGTGTAAACTGATTCAACACGATGAAGTAATGTACCATATTTAAGATAATTTAATACAATTAATTCAGTTCCAGTTATAACAATACGTTTTCAATTTTGAATTGCCGTAATCAAATAATAATCTAATCTCTTGCGATCTTTTATCCAACCATATTCATCTATAATAACTATTTTCTTTGTTGAACTTTTCAAAAAACCAATATAATCAATACCTGTTTTTACACTTTCTTTTTGAGAAAGAATATAAACACAATCGAATTTTTTGCTGCCTGAAGAATACCTACAGTCTTCCCTGTCCCTCGTAATCCAACTACAGCAAAAACTTTTTCTGTTACACTTTCTAAATATTGCTCGACTCTGTATGTAAAATCGCGTCTATTCCAATCATTTTGAATCTTTAGAAAATCTCTTTTATATAGCTCTAGATTTTCACCTTCATATATAAGCATAAATTAAACACCTTAAATAAATTATCAGACTATAAAAAAATAGTAGATATTATTTTTCATATATCCATTTTATGATATTATTTTCTTACAATACTTTTTATTACTTGATAATTGTATTTCTATATCATTAACCTTTTTATCTGATTCTATATCTCTATTCTTCTTGTAAATTTAAATAAAGCATACTGAGAGTGTCAGAAGTTTTGTGCAAATCTATCCTCAAGATGGACTGGTCTTAGTCAAGTTCGTAGTTTACACAAATTGTATTACGCTCTCGAAGCATCTATACTTTTTTGTATTTATTTGCTTTCTATATCTCTTTGTTTGCTTGCGACTGCGTTTCATCTATTTTTCTTTTGTAATACACGCATTTTTTTACAAGTTCACCAAGATTATTATATTCTATAACTGAAACTAGAAATTGATTTTCATTTTTTTAAACATTAATTATATCATTATATTCATAGCATACATTAATTAATACTGTAACAGTTTCATCATACGTCATATTTTCTTCTCAGTCTTAATCTGTTTTATTAGTGGTATATAATTACAATATACATCCAGCCAATCATAAATGCAGCTGTTCATGGGTGTACAGAAGAATGTGCCTCCCTGCCAGTTTTCAATATACTTAAATTCCCAACACAAGTTCAGTTCTTCAAATTCTTCTTCGCTAAAAAGCCGTAGCTATAAATGGCACTATAGGATGAAAACCACATGCCCATTAGTCTTTGTTTTTCTGTAGGTACATTTCATTCCTGAAATTGAGATATATCTAATGAACGGCAGAATGTTGTATTGCATCCGCTCTCGGTCAGTAATAACTGTGAGGGTTGTAAAGCTCATCGAACCGTAACAGCGTCAATAAAGTTCGCTTTCGACCATTAGAGAAATAGCATATAATCGTCTGAAAGGCACGATTGCACTATCTCTCTGCGAGCGGATACTAGTATTTGACGACAATGACACGATTTGAAGCTCTATAATGCCCTCGTAATTCCGCTGACTCTAGATGAAAATTTTTGTTATATCAAAGACATCATTTATTAAAATAAAAAAATAATATAACTTTTTATCTTTTAAGACTTAACTGTATTATCAGGCTTATTTGTAAACAATCAAGCAATACATTAGATTATATTATTATAATTCTCCAAATTGATTGCAAAAAGATATAACCGATTGCGTGGCATTTAGCTTATGTGAGTCTCATTGCAATCAAATTTTTTTTCGAATAGTACTATTTGGTATAAGGGCAAAAAATTATTCACAGCGTACCCTCTTACGCAGATCTGCTTGAATAGCCCGGACTTCTGGATAGCGAGACAGGGTTTGCTGCATCAATTGCAAAGGACAATTAAGGCGCAAATCTAATTTTTTGACAATTTCGAACAATTTCTCTGTATCCAAGGTAGCAAGATTCGGCGCGTAGTACGATAGGAGACGAACGGAGTCTTTGCACTCGCCCATCTGATTTTCTTCGCTCCGTACCATCGATAAATATTGAGCGATAAAGAACTGTACACAGGTCTCTATGTACGGATCGTGCGAAGACAGTCCGTACGCACACGCCTCTTGCAGAGCGCTCACACTTTTTGAGGTCATTTGTAAAGCGAGGCGCTCGTCAAAGGGCTTTATTCGAAAACCGGTGGAGAGCAAACCGACAGCGTACGCTAAAAAACCCTGCCCCCTGCCACTTAAGGGGACGTTGTCCCTTGCATGCAGTAGTGAACCGATGTGAGAGCATACAATAGACGCATTTCTAGCCACATTTTCCTCATTTCTAGAAATAGTCCCGCTGTGAAGCCAATACACAACAAGTCCCTCAGGATTTACACCAAAGCGTTTACCAGCTAAAGCACATCGCACTATAAAATCATGATCAACACAAGCACTAAGCGTTGTATCAAAGTAACCAACAGAATCTAAGGCAATATGCCGCATGAGAATGGCATGTGGTGGCGTTATATTTTTTTGGCAGAGATGAATATCAAGATGGGAAGCACGCAGAGGCCAAAAATACATTTTTCCTGTATTTTCATTCATCTGCACACTCAAAGATACGCTGAAATCCCAGTCTAGATGGAGTGATAATGCCTGCACTTGACTTGCGAGTACACCACGAGGGAGTATGTCATCGGCATCTAAAAATTGGATATAATCTCCGGTCGCAATCTTTAAACCAGCATTTCGTGCTGCAGAGGAGCCTTTGTTATCCTGTCTAAGAATCTTAACTGTCGGTGGAAAAAGTGAAAGATCGGCGAAGCTGTTGTCAGTTGAGCCATCGTCTACTACTATAACTTCAACATCAATGGTTTCCGACTGCTGTGCAAGCGCACTCTGTATAGCTCTGTTAACATATCGCTCCATGTTGTAGCAGGGAATAATAACAGAAACTCTATGCATCGTATCATCCTACCTGGCTCTTTATAATTTATAAACAACTCTGCGTTGGTTCCGCTCACTGGGGTAGCGTAGAATGGGCTTGCCCAAGGTATTACGATTCTATAGGTTAATTACAAGAGATAGGCGTAGTTTATGAATGAGAAGCCAGATACTCTCACATGTGCGAGTAGGTCTCACTACAATCAACTTCTCGAACTGTACTACGGACTTTTCAATTATACAGCTATATAAATATCACGATTCTACTGATTGCAAGAAACTTAAGGACTGTACGGCAGAGAGGCCAGAGCCTCTCGCAGTGTGGGGTGGACACTCATTGCAATCAACTTCTCGAATTGTAATACAAAAAATCTACGACTATTTATTTCCAAAAACTGTGTAAATCTGATCTTTCGAAATATTTTTTAAGTAAATTTCCAGGCTTTGATAGTGAATTCCTTCAACATATTTTGATGAAATTGAATTGTTATTAATTAAAACGCTTCTTTCGACAATTTCTGCCCATCCAAACGCCTTTTTTATAAGCCCTACTATTTGATTATCTTTTAAATATTTATCTTGATGATCTGGATCAATAGCAGAAGAATGCTTTATTTCAAACAAAGCAATTGACATAGTTTTCGTATCTAGAATGGCTAAATCAACTTCTCCTTTGGGTAAGCCTAAAGTAAAAACTTTAAACTCTGAATTCTCAAATGATTTTTGAGTATCGAGCAATATAATTTCCTCAATTATATGTCCAAGTATATCTTGCTCCATTCTATGCAATAGACTATCTTTATCTGATTTAAATAGAGATACGAATACAAGATCATTAGTAAGGCATTCGGCCATCGCTGTTTCTTGGCAGAATTTTAAACCATGTTGAACAAGAAGATTTCTTTTGCTATCTATAACACTGGCATCATCGTAAATTTTTCGTACGGTAAATGGAACAAGGATATCAAGTCGAATAAGTTCTCTCTCAAGATACGCTGCTGCTTCTTGACTGATCGGCAAAAAACCATCGACAGTTTTGTTATCTATAAAAATACTTTCATCTCGAACATGAAGGCGGAGCGACAGCCATTGTATAATTTTCTCCTCATTTATTCCTTGCAATGTGGATAATTGTATCTCTTTAGACAATAATTCAGCTACTGAAAATTTTTTATCTCTTGTCCTAATTACATCTTTCTCTATTAAATCTCTTAAACTACCTAAAGATAGCTGTTTCAGCAATATTTTTGCGGTCAGTCTATGATTTAAATTCTCAATAATGCGCTGTAAAACACTTTCCAGTCTTTTTTTCATCTGCTATATCCAAAATTTCATCAGGAATATTTGTATATTTTCTTTCAGATATTGAATGTTCCAAATTCTGTGCATATGCTGATTGAATATACTCTTCACAGCTATTCGGAGATCCGAATAGTTGCTGAATTTGTTTACTGTTACCCAGTACACCACCATATTTAGCAAAATCTTCAACTGAATCTGATCCGCATATGTCAGACCATTCAGCAAAAAAAATATGTGATGTATTGGCAGAAAAAGCTCTGCCTGAAAGAGCATCTTTTCTGGCATCGTCTAGGCAGAGTGAATCTGTACCGGAAAGGACTATCTTTCCTCCTGACATGGCAAGCACATCGGCAAAGACATCTGCACCATACTGAAAATCTATAAGGCGCGTTGCTTCGTCCACAAAAAAATATTTTTTTCCTTCCTCAAGCAATCGCCCAATGTCTTCTTGAATATCTTGAACAGTGTCTCCTGAAATAAGACAATCTCTCGTCTTTCTACTTTTTCGTACTTGAAAAAAAACTGCTTTCTGCCTTTCCTCTTCAGATAAGTGTACAATTGCTTGAAGCATTGCCGTTGTCTTGCCCGTTCTGCGAACGCCATAAAGCAAAAGAACTTCTGGAGATGCGTTACCTTCAATAAAAGCATCCAAGTCTACGTAAAAATTTCTTCGGACAGGAAATTTAGCAACAGTTTGTAAGAGTCTTGTAAGTTTATCACCTTGTATTATCAATGTTCTGTATGGAGAATAATTAGCTTGCATACAATTTTCTATCTAAATTTAGAAACAGTATGACATAATTATACCTTAAAAAATATAATAGATATGACAATCTTTAATCATTGACTACTTTCTGCAATATTTTGTATCCGCTCATGGATGTATTACGGTTCTACTGGTTGATTGCAATAGACTAGGGGAGTTTATGGCAGAGAGGCCAGATACTCTCACAGTGCGGGATCGCCACTCATTGCAATCAACCTTTCGAATTGCAATACAGTGGAATCGCGCCTATCCCTCGCTCGACTTCTACGATGGCAGGATGTGGTCATTATCGGTCTACGACGCGAAACAAGACCCGCGATTTGCATACATCTCTCGAAACTATTTCGAAATACGTTCGCGTATCAGACTGCCCATACTCGGACAAAAATCCTTTTTCTGTTCACGCATCAATGCTTGCGGGGCTCGTTACTGCAGTTACAAAAAAAAGTTGCCACTTGAAGTGAGCTACCAGACTCAAGTGCTGATTTTCGTTCGCAAAACTGCCAGTTTGTTTCTGGCTTACGTACAATAATGGCGCCGCACTGATTTGTCGCATATTGGAAAATCAGTGCGCTCTGGGTGGTCGGTGGAAAACCATTATACGGCCCTAGCACAGCTTGATTGCAAAAGATAGGGGGGCTAAGAAGCCCGATACTCTCACATGTAACGTAGTGCAATCAGCGTCTCACATTGTACTCCGCAGCCCAGGTTTTGTCTTCATTCCCGACCTCTGAAGAAGCGTGCGGTTTCACAAGTACTGATGGCGAAAGCGATCGTTTCCGAGGGATACCAGCGTACGTGCCTTAAGCCTAGTCAATCGGACTCTCCGTGACTTACGCGACGAGTCTCGAAGGCACATGGTAACTACAGGAGCAGGATGTATTGCCCATACACTCGCTGTATCGGCCTTGCAGCCTTTAGGGTAGCGAGTGTATGGGCGTCGGTTGCGCGCGCCTTCTGACAGAGCCTTGCCATCCAGACCACGTACGTATCTTACGGCAAATCAGATGGCGAGACCAGAGACGTTTTGAGCAGAGAGAGTTCTGAAAGAGCTTTAGAATAGAGCGCTGCGTCCTCAAGGATGTCCTTGGCCGAGCCTTTGCGGCGGAGAAATTCGTCCTCAGCCGCGCAAAGCACAGGCTCCACACTGTTCTTAAGCACATCCCGCATGCTCTTCTTCATTTCGCGGGAAAAGTCCGCTTTGACATCCAGGCAGTACTGCAAGAGTTCCTGTCTCCACAAAGCCAGATTCCTCGCATGCTCCTCCTGCGCCCTCCGCTCGGCTGCTGCCTGGGCTTCGACTCGCTCATCGCGCATGTCCGCCTCTGATTTACCAAAGAGAACGCGCAGAATCTTCGGCAAAAAGAAAAGGACAGTGCCAAGTGGAATGGCGATTGGAGAGAGATAGGGAATGGGGAGCCTGATAACAGCTGACGCTAATGATGAGCCGCCCAAAAGAGAACTCACGGCCTCGATTTTGTCGACAACATCGCTGGTCGCAACCACTTCTGGAGTGCTTGGGGCCGATTCGCGCATAAAGGGCATCGTGTCGGCGTTCGGGAGAGTGCCTGCGCGCACCTGGTGACTTGGAACAGTGTCGTCCCTGTTTAAGGGCGAAGGCAAAAGCGTATTGAGCTGCGCAGCAAGGTGGTTTTTGTACCGGTCTACTTCCTGCTGGAAAAGGGTATTGACCGCTTCCGTGTATTTTTTGCACGTCTCTTCCACCCGCACCCCAACAGCATCCGCATCCAGTCCGCCTGAAGCTGCGACTTCATTGGCCGAAGGAAAGGAGCGGAGCAGGACGGTCGGAAGAGACGCGCATTCCTCATCGACCTTTCGTTCCATGGCAGCGCAGAAGGTGTCGTATTCCTCCCGTATGCGTAAAAGCAAGGGCAAGGTCTCATCATCGGTTTTGGACGCATTGACCAGAGCTTTGACAAATGGCTCAAAGCTTGTGGTGAGATAGGTGCAGAGATCCGAGAGGACGTGAAAGCCGTTCACGCGCTTAATTTCCTGCACAATGAGATTTTCTAAGGGGATGATGCCGCTTTCCTGCACAAGCTCACTATCGTCCTCAAGACGTCCCTCAAGGGCCAACTGGGCATTGACAAGGCAAAGACGAAAATTTGCCGACTCTTCGGCGCTGAAACCGACAGCCTGTAGATTGCGCTGCACAGACTTCTTGGCTTCCACAACGCGCTCATCACCAAGTCCCAGGCCCTCTTTGTCGTTTAAGACTATAATCAGATGTTTTCCGCGCTGTACGACATCGCGCATGGCCTCATAAATTGTTCTGTTCTCAAAACTCCGCGCCGCGCTGACTACGAAAATCACAACCTGGCACTCGCGAAGGGCCTCAAGACTAATGGCCTGGTGTTCAATGGGCGCATTGATGCCAGGTGTGTCCAGAAGTTCATAGCCGCGCCAAGCATAGGGAGTGACTGTATCTGTCGTCGGTATATCCGCAACTCTCGCAAGCTCCTCCCCAATAAAGGCATTAAGCAGCGTGCTTTTGCCAGAATTGTAGACCCCGTAGAGCATTACCTTGGGCAAATCTGAACTGAGCCGCTCTTCGCAGTGCCGCTTGGCTCTTTGGTAGGTATCATCCACAGTTGAGGCAAGAACTTTGCCAAGCGGGGAATCGGAACTGCTGTATTTTTGCGGAAGTGACTCCAGCGCGCAGAGAGAATTCAAAACAATCTTCTGGTATTCGGGTAACTGAGCCATGCATATATCCCCAAAAAAGCTAAAAGCGACAAAAAGCAAGCGCCATCACATCTTCCAAGCGCTGCGCAACGGACAAAAAGTCCTCCTGTGTCATGCCGCAAAATGCGGCGGCCTCGGCTACAGTCATGCGCCCGGCGGACGCGACAAGCACTCTGTAGGCCTCATCGTCGATAGGCAGATCTTCGGCAAAATGCTGTCCGTTGCGCGTAATCGGCATGCACTGCCGCTGCGGATGCCACAAGGCGATTTCAGAGCGCGGCACATCGCACGCCCTGCGAATAACGCCGTCCTCAAGCAAAACAACAAAACGGCGATAGCGTGTCGTCGAAAGCAGGGCATCGACATAGCCTGAATGAAGATTGTAGCGGTACCAGTACTGCAGAATACGATGCACCGTTTCTATGGGCAAGGATTGGGCAATATCGCGTATTTTCTGCGCAAACGCTGCTCCCATGTCAAAACGGAGTGCCGAAAGCCGTTCCGGCGAGAGCTTTCCGCAGCGGACAACAGGATAATCCGTCACTGCTGTCAGAGACTGCGGGTCCAGAACTTCCATACCGAAATCACACGGCCGCTCGGTCATCGCCGTATGCGGCAAGGGCCAGAAGTGGACGGCATACAATTCCAGCATGCCTGCGCCCTTCTCAAGCAGTCCCAGGGCAAACTCCTTGGTCCTGGCTACGCTCTCTTCCGTCTCAAAGGCGCCGCCGACAATAATGTTGGCAACCATAAAGGGCACAGAGGCCTCGCGGCAAATGTGGACAGCCTCTTCAACCATGCGCGGCGTCGTCTTTTTATTGTAGGCCCTAAGGACACGCTCCTCTCCCGATTCAACCCCGATCTGCAACGATCCGAGCCCTGCCTCGACCATACGCTGGATAATCTCTGGATGTTTCACAATTGTCTGTGGATGCGCTTCGGCAAACCAGCTGAAATCGCGCTTTGCGCGGTACTCTGACAGGGCGGAAGTGAACTCAAGAACCCGTTTGACATTAAGGGTAAAGGTGTCGTCTGTAAACAGGATAAACCGTATATGCGGATTGCTCTCCAAAACCTGACGCACTTCCGCCATCACATTGTCCACGCTTCTCCAGCGCACAGCCCGCGTGTTCCCCCCTTCATAGCAAAAGGAACAGCGGAAAGGACAGCCGCGCGCTGTAAGAAAAGACGCGGTGTTGACGCGGAAACGCTTGCCCAATACAAGCGAGGGGTCAATAAACGGCAATGCGTCAAGGTCAGTAATCAGCGGAGGCGGGGGGTTTACGCGTTCCTTGCCATTGTCCAGGAAGACAATGCCCTCGATATCCTTAAGCTCGCCGCAGCCATCCACTAAATGCTGCATAAGGCCCAGGAGAGGAAGTTCGCCTTCGCCGCGCACAACGGCCAGCGCTCCGCTTGCTTGCAGAAAAGGCCCGCCGAGTGCAACCGCCTGGGGTCCGCCGACAATCACCGGAACATGCCAGCGTTCCCGCACAAGACGGCTGAACTGAAGAACTTCGCTTTGATTCTCGTAGTCGCAGGAAAAGCCTACGACCTTAACCCCCTTGTCCATCTCTTCTTCTAGGAGCGGCACCACCTCGTGAGCAAAACCAGCAAAGGCCCTGGCTGGAAAGCCGTTCTGAGCCATATAGCTTGCCAGAAGATATACGCCGAGCCAGTCGCAAAGAATACCACTTTGTATTTCGTACTGGCGGTGGGCGTTAATAAGCAGCACGTCGTACATCACCCACCCGCTTTGTCTTGTGCACGTCCCGCATTGAGTTCAGAGGCCACATATTCTTTTGCCTTGCGCAGCACTCGGAGACGATCGCGCAAGAATTCTCTATGCCGCAAAAGGCTCTCCTTATAGAGCGCAAGCCCTTCCACGCGCAACCAGGCAAAAAAATCTCTGCGAGCCGCGCAGCGCAGCGGATCCGGCGACTCGCCCTCCACATCGGGGCATCCGCCGTGGCAAAAACGCCAGGCTGGGCATGAAGCGCACGTTTGCCTGAGGCGATCAAGCCGTCCGCGCCGCGTCTTCCAAGGATCCGTCTCCCACAAGTGGACAAGCGAAGCCTCACTGAGAGAGCCGAAACGCGTATCCGATCTGTTGCACGCCCCAACCTCACCGCCTGGACCATAGACAAAGAGTGAACGCGCACAATGGCCACTGTAGGAGCATTCAGACGGCTCGGTCTCACCGATAAGAGAGTCCAGCATCCAATTCAGAGGCTCAATTGAGCGACGGATCCCAAGTTCTAGAGAAAGGGTCAGGATCGTACGCAGGAAGGCAAAATACGCATCGAGCGAAAGTTCCTGCGACGAGCGGCCAAACTTAAGGAGGGGATTCACGCGCACAGGAAGATCCAGATCCCGCATCCACTGAACAAGCGCCCTCTCGTTGCCAAGATGTTCTGGACGAACTGTACAGAGAAGCGCAACCGATACCCCCCGCGAGCGCAGCCTCTCAACGTTTGCCAGCACACGCGCATAACTCCCCTGGCCACCTGAGGTGCAGCGCACAGCGTCATGAAAAGACTCAGGCCCGTCCAAGGAGACACCAAGCGAAACGTCACAGTCTTTGAGCGCATCCACCCAAGCATCTGAGAGCGCATAGCCATTGGTCTGCATAAGCGATCGGACGGTGTACCCACAGTCGGCAACAGATCCCAAAATGGAATGCAGCGCAAGAAAATGCTGCGGGCCGAGAAGCGTCGGCTCACCACCATGCCAAAGGTAGGTAATCGGCTCTCCCTTGGGAACGAGTTCTGGAAGGTAGCGGACAAGAAGCCTACAGTCCTCTTCTGTGAGGCTTTGGCCACTGCTTTCGCAGTCTACCGAACAGTAGCGGCAGCGCAAATTGCAGGCAGTGGTTGATCGAAGCAACACAAGCATAACGCCCCCTCTCAAACGTCCTCGCCTGCGGTTTGCACAGCCGGCAAAAGCGCTGCTAAGGCCGCGCGCTCTTCCCGAAGCCCGGTCATTGCCTTCCGCAGTATCTCCCGCCTTGCATGCACGCGCTCGGCACCCCGTACAAGACATTCGTGACGGATCTCTTCCAGGGCCTTGCGCACAACGTCCGTCACAGACGCTTCGATCTCCCGACTTATTGTGGCAAAAGCCTCCTCCGTGCTGAAACCAAGGTCGATAATCTGCTCCTTGACACGCTTCACAGTCCTTCGGCCATAGTAGCTTTTGCCAAACCAACTGCATACTGTCTCGATTACACCCTCTGGACTCCGCTCATAGCTCTCTGTCTCCGTCACTTCATAGGTATGTCTTTCCCGCTGACGCGTGAGTTCAACTGTGCCAAGAGGGGGGAATTTCTGCTCAAAACTGGCAGCTGTCTCAAGCCACAAATCCTTGAGCAAAACCTTTGACTTTTTAGAAATACCGTTGTGTAGGGCCGAAGAAAAGGCGTCATCAATGAGAAGATTGACATCAATACGCCCCCTGCCGCTTTCGGCCTCGCGAATGGCATTCTTAATCCGCGACCTGATATTCAAGAGAACTGGCGCGACGATTGCGCGCGTCTCGTTTTCAACGTCAAACCCCTGCTCGTGTTCAGCTATTTTGCCTTCAAGCACAGCAAGCTCTCTGTCAAAACCGACCAGGGTTTGCTCATCGCTTCCCTCCTCGCCAAGCACCATATCAATCAGGTGAATGCAATTGTGCAAAGCGTCCCGATACTTAAGCGTTAACACCGACGTATTGTCGGGGATAAGACGCAAAATACGGGAAAAAAGCGCGTCAATATTGCTCGCAGCGTAGACCTCATCACTTCCTTCCGCAACAGCCTGCTTCGCAAGAAGAAGCGACATACTAATAGCCTCAACGCGCTGGTCTTCTGGAAGATCTCTTTTAAGCCGCCGGACAAGATACTCTTCCTGCTTTTGCCTGTCCTCCTTTGATTTCGCAACACGGCGCTGAAGAATCTTCCCATTGGCATCGCGGGCTGTTTTGCCATCAGCAGTCTTCACGCGCTCGTTTTTATCCGAGTGATTAATGGCAATAAGTGTGCAGTGCCCTTCACGCAGGATAGTCAGAAGACTCTGTGTTATATTTTCCAGTCCAGGATCGTCTGAGTCATCCAAATAGATGATCAGGTCCGCACGCTCAACATATTTACGCGCGAGATTGCCCAGACTTTCATCGTTCATCGAACCGAAACCGGGAGTGTCCAGCCAGAGCAAACCTGGCAACTGAAAAATTTGCGCCTCGCGCGTTGTTTCCACGCCCCCTTCGGCAAACCACTTGGCATTGATCTCAACAACGGAATCCTTACCCTTTTCAATCACCGTAATGGGACCTACGGAGAAATCCGCATGCTTCCAGGCATTATCAAAAGGCGCATCCAGTAATTGCTTCCCGCGCAAAAAGTTGCCCAGCGTACTCTTCCCGGCATTGGTCCTGCCAAAGACTGCCACAATAAGGCCTGAGCCCATCTCCTCCAGTTTTTTTCTGACTTCGGAGCGTTCCGCCATGGCTTCCTTCCAGCGAAGGATGCCTTCGGTAAAACCTGTGAACACCCGGTCTATCGTTTCTCTTAGAACATTGCCGTGTTCGCCCTGATTCCCTGTATTTTGGCTCGTTCTGCCCTCAAAATCATGAGCAGCTGCCTCAAGAAGCGCAAAAACGCGTTGCTCTGCCTTCCTCGCAGTATCTTTTTGCTCTTCAAGTGCGGTGTGTACACCAAGAAGCCGCGAACTAAAACGGTCAAGGGATTCCTGCATCAAAGTCATGAACTGCCCCTAGCTAGTATCAATCACGCCGAACAAACCCGTCCAGACAGGGATATGCGGCGCACAGTACCTGGAATTATGCTTTTTTAGTTTCGCTGATTTTCGATAAGAGACACAAATGCCTGTAAAGGACTTGAGCGGCCGAAGAGAGTCCCATATTTCCCAAACACGCCTTTTTAAGCGCTTAACCCAAGCTGCACAGAGTCTCTCCGCCAAATTCAGCTTTAGGATCCACGCTCTCTTTCGGACCAAAACCCCAATACACTGAAAACACCCTGCCTGCCATTTCGACTCTATTCACGATAGGCACATCCTGCAAGCATTCGCTTCGTGAACTACCCATCGTCTAAAGCCGATGGGTTTCCTGCTTCACAGACATCCCTACTATCTCCACCCGTTGGGCTAGCAAGCTTCGCAGGCGTGTATTCGGACGGTTCCCGCCCTATTTGCTGCGAGTAGCCGCAAACCTTCGGCCAAAATGTTTTTCGAAAGCATTATACTCGACCGCACATTGATTTTCAGCAGGACGCTTAGAGTTACACTCTGATATCGTCCACCTAGGGGAAAATCTTTGTGAGGCTGAGTATATGATCGCGATCGTTGCGCACTCCGCATTTGGGACATGTCCACTCTCGAACGGAAAGATCGTTTGTTTTTGGGTTCCGATAGCCGCACTCTCTAGCAAAGCTGGCTTATGGCGTACAACGTACCGACCTTGATGTGACTTCCGTCTGTTCCACTGCGCTTTATAGTCGAGCTGGTCAGTTCGTACCATGAAGCGTCTGTTATCGACTTTGCACGATGATGATTCTGCTCCATGTTCCTGATTTTCAAAGGCTTCATGGATGATGTATGCTCGAAAGATCGTCCGCGAAGTAGGCTCAGCTCCCTTCATGACCGTTTGAGCGTATCATTTTTCTTTTATTGTTATACTGTGGTCATAAAAAAAGTTGCCACTTAGAGTTGAAATACCGGACTTGAGTGCGGGCTTCCGTTCGCAAAAATGTAAGTTTGGCTGGAGTATATACCTGGCCGCATACTGGTTTTCCCTAGAAAGTCACAGAAGATCGGCCTTGGTGGATCGGCGTAGGAAGCATCATTGTGACACCGACTATTGCCTCACAGACTTCCAATCACTGCCAACTTCGAGTTCAAGCACAGAGAGTTTTTTATTAAAAAGTACAATCATTGCCAGTTTCAACAGCGAGGGAGATAAAGGATATTTATTTTTATTAGTGAAACACCAGTTTCCATTTTTACAGGGAGCCATACCCTTGACGACACAATCACAAGGCACTACGCTTTACGTTCAGCTCATAGGCTGGCAAACAGACTGTTGATTGCAAGAGACTCGACTCCAACCAGAAACAAACTGACACTTTTGCAAGCGGGAGTCAGTATAATCTCACAGTGTGGGGTGGACACTCAGTGCAATCAACGTCTCGAATTGCAATACTTCTTTGTTTTCCAGCGCAACAAGGCCAATCTGTTAGGCTCCTGCACCAGAGGCTCACTTCAAAGGACAAAGATTGAGTTGTCTTCATGCCTGTGCCTTTCTTTCAGCCATTCTGAGCATGAGGGTCCCATCTTGAAAACTTTCCTATGGTGTACCCCACCATGTTCTTGCCTTGGACTGCGCGCTCATCGCAAACGTACCATATACTCGGCGTCACAATGATGCAGCTGGGTATATATTTCCAGGGTATGCCCATGCCTCCATGACAGCTTCGGTGAACCAAAACAGGACGCCTTGACAAGTCGTCCGCGCAAAGAAATAACAAGGCTGTCGCCATATTTTCCAAACGATGTACAAGACTCCATAAAAGAGGTTGCAATGACACAATATTCATACTACCCGCAAGGGGTGTGCGCCAAACGCATTTTTTTTGCACTGGAGGAAGGCCGAATCCACAATATCCAATTTGTAGGCGGCTGCCCTGGAAATCTCCAGGCAATCGCCAAACTGCTCGAAAATCAGGATGCTACCATGGCCATTGAGAGACTGAAGGGCAATACCTGTGGAAACAAGCCGACCTCGTGTGCCGATCAGCTGGCCCAAGCATTGGAAAAAGCTATGCAGCAGGAACACGCATAGTTTTAGATGGAGAGTTACCCCAGGTACCCTTCAAGGGCCAAGCGATCAGGAAAACGGGCAAAAGGATTCTGTGAGCCGCGTTTTATACAGAAACTGGCCACTTTTTTGGCAATTGTGACGCCCCCGATACAGTGGTATTGCCTTCTTGCTGACGCGGTAGGGACGCTGCGCTTCGCCGTGCGCGCAGATTCTAGTACTGGCATAGCAAAGTTCGAGTGTATCGTATACGCTCTACTGCCCTTGCAGCGTAGGGGGGCCCACCATATTTTTACAACACGGACTTAGAGAAGGCAGTACTAGTAAAAATTGTTCAAGTTCGTCTGTATCTTTACAACTGTCGCCATTCTATTGGGCGGGGAGCCTTATGCCTTTCATTCTTGGCCTGGGTAAAACCCGGCCGCATACCAATTTTCTCTGGGCAGCCAAAGCAAACCGCCCCCCACTGGTCGGCAAGGGAAGAATAATTGTGAGTCTCTATCAGATAAGAGTTACGCTCGTTGTGATGTACCGTCTTGTTTTACGCATTGCAAAAATCCTAGCACCGACTTTTCTAAGTTCGTATGTAAATCGTTACAACGGTTCTGGGTACAAAGTACCAGGTCAACTCGGCCTCAGAACATTCCTTGATTCTTGAGCTGAACGAAGACAGAGACCATCACTGAAAATGGTTCTTCGCTATGAGTCGTGGGCGGCTCCACTCTCGCGCTGCGAGGTTTTCGGCGTCCTCGCGTTGTACGCGGATTTGCTCGCCCTAGCGCGGGCGTAACCGATGGACCTTGGCGCGCCTTCGAAAGTTGTTTCATTGTGCGATCTGCTTAACGTAATCCGCTTCCTAGGAGCCAGCAAAAGCACATCGCCCAGGGGACTAGAGCCTTTTGACCTTCGTGAGATCGGCAGACAGTCAAGGGCGCGTGTGCGAGAGACCCTTGGACTTCCAAAGCTCGCAAGGTAGAAAAAGGCGTTCGATGCGGCTTCCCGAAGCTTCGCAGGTTTCGCTTAAGCACCGAAGCGCAACAAAGGTGAGATGCCCAAGAGGGAGCCGACGGGGAATGTCGCTGCCTGCCCGTACCTTGCTTACCCACGAAACCTATCGAAGATCCAAAAAATATACTCGGCGGCACAATAATTCTTCCTGAATTGACCAAGCAGGTCCCCTGGGACTGCCATGAAAACTATTAGGAACTGTAAAAAAGTATCTTGACATTTTTGTCGAAACCGCCAGACAGTTTCGATATCTGAATTGAACGTCATTTTTAATAAACTCAAGCTTTGTATCGGCCCGCAAAATCCCAAGGTTAGGAATTGCGAAGAAATAACTTGCACAAAGTGTCAAAAAAGTGTCGGGCCGCCTGGGACTTTTTTGCTACACTATCTGAGCGCAGCCGATGCGTAGCCACTCTGGAGGTCCCCAGGTCTCCACCGACGACTTTCCAGTG
>JAFTDR010000058.1 GCA_017454105.1 Desulfovibrionaceae bacterium
AAGCATGTCCATCGTGTCCCTTATTCGTGGATAGGCTCTAAATTCCAGCCCGACGATTTAGCTACATGGAGAAGAACCGCAGTCCATCTGCTTTTCCAACTCAAAAAGAGCCTTTGTAGCTAAACGGGTCCGTTTAGTTACAAAGGGTCCTGTAGGATAGAAAACCAGTGTCCATTAGGCTATTTGTCTCTGTAGCTGCATTTCATGCCGTGAAGATTGAGTTATATAGCATCTAAAGCTTTGTATTTTGCTCATTTTACTGTACCTGGGATGCATGTCATAATCATTTAGATTTTGAAAGAGTACTACCGTAGATTTATTCTAATTCTATTAAATAATAAATCAAATATAATTAGAAATATGCTTAAGCAAAATTGATATTGCATGTTGTAGTTAGGTTATTAATTATGTATAATTTAGACTGAAATACTTTATGCTTCTATGAGAAAATATAAAAATATCAATTAAGATGTCTAACATGTATATTAAATACGGAAAATAATGATTAGATTTCTATCTAAAAAACTTCATTCGATTATTAATCATAGTTTGGTATGTTAAAAATATAAATAGCTGTTTTATTTTACATTTAAAATCTGAAATAATTAAAATGTTTATGGCTTGTCTGTGGTATTCATTCAGCTGATTTGTATCCGCTCACAGGTACACAGTGGAATGCGCGATTTATGCAAGCTTTTCTGGTATCTCAAAAATGGTAGAATGCGGAATTTGCCACCGCTGATACGATTTGAAGAACTATAAACGCCGCGTTGTACCGTTGACTCATGAGTGGATAGGCTTCGTAGACCTTCCAGCTAGTCCTTGCCGACAAAGTCCGCATTCTACCATGGGTGCGGTACGACGAGGTAGGATGTAAGCCGCATCCCGATATACACCCATGAGCGGATACGCTTGGGGGGGACTAAGCGTTGTAATCCCTTTCAAATCAGGTCAGTTTCAACTGTGTATTTAATGCCGAGGATGCATTGCAAGAGCCTTGTACGTCGTAATCCCTTTTCAAATCAGGTCAGTTTCAACCGTTTTGGGTGCTCTCTGGAATGGCAATGGCGGCTTTGGGTCGTAATCCCTTTTCAAATCAGGTCAGTTTCAACTAAAGAGTTTGTCCTTTATCGCTTAGCAGCGGTAAGTCGTAATCCCTTTTCAAATCAGGTCAGTTTCAACTGAGAACGCCGTACGAACAACGGTCATCGAAAATGTCGTAATCCCTTTTCAAATCAGGTCAGTTTCAACTCGAAGATATTAAGTCCCGACTCATAGCTACCGAGTGTCGTAATCCCTTTTCAAATCAGGTCAGTTTCAACCATACATGTACTTACGTTCAACCTGATTGACTATGTGTCGTAATCCCTTTTCAAATCAGGTCAGTTTCAACCGGTCCTCTTCATCCCCACAATCTGGAGGCTCGTCAGGCGTAGTCGTAATCCCTTTTCAAATCAGGTCAGTTTCAACTCTTGCCAAGCTACGTTGAATCCTCTTTCTTTTTAACTCGTCGTAATCCCTTTTCAAATCAGGTCAGTTTCAACTCCGGCACCCTGGAGCCCGCACCAGTCAAGGCTTTTCGGGCCCTCATTCGCGAACCTCTGACGTACATTGCGGTAAATTTAGAAAACATGGCCGTAAAACCTCCTAAAACCCTTGCTGCTGGCCGATCGCAGACCTCTTCGGCGGCTTTTTTACAAAACCCTTGATTATCAAGGGTTTTGTAAAAAGCTTCGCATAAGCCTGGAGGTTCGCGCAAGCTATTTCCCCAAGATGGCTTTAACCGCCGAAACCTTTTCCTTCTGCTTCTTGGAAAGCTTCCCATCCCACTTACCAAGCCGCTTCCAGCATGTGCAAAGCGCCTCAGCTGCTTTCTTTTGGAGATCCGCATCGAGCTTTGTGAGTTGAGCAAAGAGCGCCATGCTTTGTGCTTCTGTGGCTTCAGGGGCGGCAACTTCTGCTATGCTGCGCTCCTCTGGCGAGAGATTGGCGAATTTCGCCTCCCGCTCAGCAGCTTCCTGCTCCTTCCGTCTCCGCTCTTCCTCAGCTTTTGCCTTGGCTTCGGCTGCTGCCTGAGCAAGTTTCATTTGCTCTTCTCTCGCCTTCAGCATCTCGCTTTCTCGAGCTATTTTTGCTTGCTCTCGTCTCACTGCGGCGGATTGGATAGCGTCTTCCACGTTCTTAAGACCGTGACGGTACTCTTCATCAGTACAGAGTGACAGGATAACCCAGCCAAAGGGGATCTTTGAATCGGCTATGGTGCGTGTTTTCCCAAAACCTTTCTTATTGACTGGGGCGTTGTCAGTGACGGTTACGCATTCAATATGTGAATAATGCCCCACACGCAGCAGCATTTCCTGTTCTGGATTAATCTCGTCAATCCGTTGTTGGATAGGGAGAAGAGCCTTGCCAATGTGGGAAAGATGGGTCAGCTTATAAAATTTTGCAAACTCTGCCTCGAAACGTTGACGGTAGAATCCGAAACAGATGCTGCTAAGTTTCTGAAAGGGGATTTTTTCGCCGCTCGGTAGAGTTATCTGCGGCGAACCAGTCGAAGTCTCCATGAAAAGACGACCGTAGAGAACATCCTTGCTTGGGGTGAGCGCTTCACATGGAATCTTCGGTGTGCCCTGTTTATTTGGCTCAAGACGCACTTCGGCAGCGGATACTATTCTTGTAGCGCCTGGAGGAATTGGGATGTCGGCGACTTTAAGAGCCTGCATGGCATGGTCGTTTATTTTCCCAAACATCTCCTCAAGCTGCTTCGTGTAGCCGTATTTGTTGTACTGGGATGCGCGCTTTAGGTCCCCATGATCGAGGTAGTCAATGAGCGCTGTGTTTATGGCCCCTTTGAGCGATGAGCCGGGCACATAGGCTACTATGTTCGACGCTGTGCGGATAAAGGGCTGCACTTCCGCTTTACTTAAGCTGTTCCGATTGCCGATTTGTTTTATGAGTTTTTGAGCTGTCCCTGGTTGAGCAATAGGGACGCTTTCAAGCGAGTAGAGTTTCTCGTCAAGCAGATCATTCATGAGCGTACGCAGACGCAAGATATCGCCGTTTTCTAGGGCTGCACTGATATCTGTTTTTCCCTGCGAGGCGAGAAGCCATGCGCTCGTATCGACAAGATGCAAAGTGAAATTATTATTGTCATTTCTAATGACATACGCAAGTGGCGAGATGTCATCGCCTGAACCTATGGTGACGGGGGTTAGGACCTCAAGGCGAAATGGGATAAAACCGTCTCTCGTCCAAAGTCTGGGCTTTGTGCGGCCAAGAAAACTGCGGCTTTGATAGGGGGAACGATCAGCCATTGCTCTCCTCCTCATTGAGCCGACACGACAGGACGAGCGGATGGGTTATCTGAACAATCTTTGGATCCGCATGTATGCCCTCCAAGATATAGGGGAGAGCCGGAAGACTTTTGAGAACACTTCCTTCCTGCACCAGGATCATCGTTGCTTTATGGGGCGACACATTGAGTGGGCCCGCTTTGCCACGTTTCCCCTCGATTGTGTACCAGCCGTCAAAACCAGCCATGGATTGGGCCGCGCAGACAGAGCAGAGGAGCTTGTGAGGCCCAGGCGTCTCAAGTTGTGTCGGATCAAAGGATTTGTCCTGCGTCACAGAGAAACGGCCCTTGCCAGTGGATGCGTCTTGTCCGTAGCCGAGATCCCCAACTTCCTCAAGCAGAGCAAGCAGTTTTGCCGGCTCATCGGTTTGGGCGTAGATGTCGAAGGTCGCGTCATGTACAGAACACCTAAGGCGGTTGAAGAAGAGCCCGCCCGGCAATGCCGTGCCACGCATGCGGTCAATGGTCACATGCGGTTCAATGCTTTCGGTCAAAAGATTTTCATTTTGCGCAGGATTGCTGCAGAACCATTGAAACAGGGGTTTAACCGAGAGATTCTGGGCATTGCTTTGCCAGACATGCAGGGGCAGGTACCGGATTTTGCGGAATTTTTTTAACTGCACGAGAGTGGAAAAAAGCGAGAGTTTTTTTCCACTCTCGTCAACAAAGCTGCCTTCCTCCACCCATGAGCGGAAAAGTGAGCGCTTTGGGGAGGGGAGTTGCGGCTTAAAGATCATTCCATGGGGCAGGATTGAGGAGAGAAGAAATGGCGGACGACCAGCTCGAAAGGCGTCAATGGCAGCACGGCAGGCCTCTGGGCCCGAGCGTTCCGCAAGACGTGTGAGGAGAAGCCCATATAAGGTATCGCTGCGAAGAGGCGTCCCACACGGCGAGAGCTGGCGCACGATGTAGCGCAAAAGCTGCATACCTGCCTCCGCTTAGAAGGCTTTGATTGAAGAGAGATCGACAGGCTCGCCGTCCATCATGAGGTTTTTGAACACGACCTGCCCGCTTCCGCGCGAGGAACCGCCGCCAAGAGCGTCCATTTCAATCAGTTTCAGTCCCTTGAAAAGATAGGGTTCAAGCGTATTAGGCTCATCGCCCTCAAAGATCTTGAAGGCGATGTTCAGATCAAAAGAGATCCCAGCAGGCACGCGCTCAAGAGGACGCGGGTGTTCTGCGACACCTTTTAAACGGTTGATGATGTTTTCGTACTTGACTTCCATGGGCAATTGCCCTTCGGAGAAGCGCTTCGCGTCCTCTGCGCTCAGTATGGCGTCCCGAAAAAGCAGGCGGGTCGGGCCAAGGTCTGGGTCGCACTTATCCGGCGCCTTGTGCGCTCCAAAGAGGACGCAGACTGGACACGAGCGGTGCCCGCAATCGCAGGGGGAACCATTAAGAACTGCTTTGCGTGTCTCATTGCGGCCCATGAAGAGGCCCACTTCAAGCAGAGAGCGCATTTTACCTTTAAGGGAGGACCCAGGGATGTATGGGGCGCCTGTCAAGGGATTTTTGATGACTGGCTGATCCATGCCACCGATTTCAACCGTGTCCTTACCGGCACCGATATGAAGTCCGGAGCGCAGATAGATTTGACCCGTGAGAGTGCGGATAGAGAGAAGTTGCATAATTTCTCCTAATCTTTGGTGAAGCGGGCGCTGAAACCGACGACAGCCTCGAAATGCAGCAGAAATGCGCGAAAATCCTTGGATGTTTTGATCGCGTCAACATGCTCCCAAAGCCAATCCCGGAAACTTTGCGGAACAACTTTGCGGATGAGAGCATACTCCGATTTGGCTTTGAGCAATTTGATCATCGGCAGAATACTGGCAAAAGCCGCGTCTTTATCGCTCGCCGCCTGCCATTGGCGCTCAAGGGTTTTGACATCAGCATAGAATCGTCTGAGCTGGGAGGTTTTCAACACAATGCTGCCCTTGGCCGTGCTTGAAAATTTCTCCGCGGCCTCTCGTGCCTTGCTGTCCACCCAAATAGCATCTAAGTTGCCATCACTTGTATAATAATTGAGCATATCTGTCCCTTTCCTCTCTTTCCATAAGGCAAAACAGTATCTCCATGCGACAATAGCTGCTAGACCACAAAAAAGCAGTGTTTCACACCGTGCCCCTTGCTGTTTTCAAACGTAAAACAAAATCGTAGCAAATAGGGGCAGATGAAATCCCTAACGATTTTAGGCGCCAAGATCACGCCAAAATTTTTCAAGCCCATCAATTCGTTCCCATCAATTCGTTTCTCTTGGGCTTCCCAAGTGGCACAACAAATATCAACGCTTGCATCTATTGTATATCTAAAACGAGGTTTGAGGGCAACAATCTCTTGGCAGGTCCTCTCTCCTAATTGGATGTTTTTGTTTATGCGGATTGCTTATAAAAATACTTTTGCATCTATCCGCATTGCAATCACAGACCACGTATGCACACATTTTCTGCGACGTAAAGCATATCGTGCCCTAACCACGGAGAAATCGCGCAAGTTGGCCATGATTTTTCCTTTTCCCTAAAAGCCATGGCCGGCACACAAGGCTCACTTCGTTGCGCGCTACGAAGCATTGTGACGCCGAGTATAGACTGCGGGCAAACAGTTTGGCTACGAAGTCCCATGGCCTAGTCACGTTTTTCCTGGCGTATACTTGGGCCACAAAAAAACTTTTCTCTTCTCTTGGCAGGAAGTCTTGAGTGCGTATTGCACAGAAGGCATGGGGAGCTTTTTTTTTGGGCTTCTTGTAGATAGACTCAAAAACAGCAAAACGCTTTTTCCATCACCTGCCATACAATTAAGATGGCTCAATTGTGCTGCCGAGTCTCGCCCAACAAAAAAGACGCAGATCTCGTTCTTATATCCTGCGTTTGCAAAGATGTCAGTTTGTTTCTCGCTTGTGTACACGTTCCGGCCAAGGACTCTGCGGGTATTTTGGAGTAGCCTATCTACTTGTGCGCGTCCTATAGAGAGACCAGGAGATGCCTATCTCCGCCTTGTGGAAGTTTGTATTCGCTCCAATCTCTCTTAGGCGTTCACGGTCTTTGGCTGTAATCTTTTTGGGATCGAAATTGCGATCCATGTCATAGGCCATGTGGGAGAGATAGAGTCCTTTAGAGATGTCGCCCTTTTTGAACTCACTGCATTCCCGGGCATAGCCCAAAAAGCGCCGGACAAAATTTTGGGTTACGACAGACTGGAGGCAGAGATTCTCAAGCCACTGGCCCGTCTCGAACTCACTTCGGAAGTCTTGCCATTCAGCGGTCACGCCAAAAAGAGTCGCTGCGTTCTTGTTGCCTTTTTTTGATTTTTCAAGTGCTTCCTCCGCCACATGGCGCAAGGCGCGCATAGGCAATTTGGATTTAAAGACCGGAAGACCAGCAGAAAAAGTCACAGCGGGATTGTCGCCTGTGAATTTTCTGAAATCTTCCTCAAGTCGTAAGGCAAAGCGCACGGTCTCAGACCAAGGCCCAAGAGCAAAGAGGTCGTCTCCACCGGCAAAGATAAGGTACATATTGGGAAATTCCCGTTTCATGAGATTCGGCACATGCGCGGCGAAGAAAAAGTTCATCATGCGCGAAAGCATGGCAAAACGGGAGATGGAGAAGAGATTCTCGCTTTCGTCAAAGCCCATGCCGAAGAGTAAACCCAGGTTGTCAACGTCTGCCTTGCAGGCCGCAAGGCAGGCAATAGAGCGGAAGCCTTGGGCATTCTCAAGAGGAATGCGCGCCTCCTCAGCCAGCATGGTAAAGGTTTTCGGGGCATGGAGTTCAATTGGCTCATCGGCAATCGTGTCTTTGCCGTCAATTTGCGTCACACGTCCTTCTGCCTGCCAGCGTTTGAGTTCATCCGCAGTCACTTGGGGGATATAGCCGGCAATGGGCACAGCAGAAAAGCCGTTGTATCCGCGCATATTGATGACATTGAGTGCCTCTTTGAAGAGAGCGGCATCGGAACAGTCTTCCTCAAGCCTGAGTTTCAAAGAGCGGAAGAGCGGCACGCCGTTTCCCTTGTGGGTTATGACAAGATAGCGGGCAGTGGGCAGGCGTCTTCCGACCTGTTCAATGAGCCCCCGGCACATGTCGCAGACAGGAGTTTCGTCGAGAAGCCCTGTTGCAGGACGCATGCGACAGCAGTC
The DNA here is from genome assembly GCA_017454105.1 of Desulfovibrionaceae bacterium. Classification (GTDB taxonomy): domain Bacteria; phylum Desulfobacterota; class Desulfovibrionia; order Desulfovibrionales; family Desulfovibrionaceae; genus Desulfovibrio. The sequence continues at coordinate 7,485 of JAFTDR010000058.1, forward strand.
GCATTCACCATTTGCGGCATAGGCTGCGTAATCCACAGGGAGGACGGGCGAGAAACCATTGCGCAGACTGGTCGCAAAGGGGGTGAGTTTTTCGCGTTCAAGCGCGTCGTTTAAGCGATCAAAAGTGTCGTGGAAACGTGTGCGCTCAAGCTCCTCTGGCGCAAGTGATACGCTCGCAAAGGTCATGCGGACTGTACACTGAAAGGTGGGCAGAAGCCAGAGTTCGACATCGTTGCGGAGTTTCTCAAAACTCTCTCTGGTTTTGTCTGTGTCAGGCAATAAAAGCACAAAACGGCCGCCAGCATCCATAATTTTTGCTGCCGGCGAAAGATCGAGATCTTCAAGAAGAGAGAGCCAGACAGAGCGGGTCAGGGCCTGCAAATAGAGCGACCGCGCTCTGAGCAGCTTGCTTGCCCCTTTGTCCGCATGGCCTTCAGTGCCGAAAATGAATTTCTGTATGCCGGAAATCTCCCCGCCACACAGTACAAGGCGTTTATTGTCCGCGTCGCATGCTCCAAGGGCCTGTGCGATGGCCGCAGTTGTGGCTGCATGGTCGTAGAGCGATATGTCCGCCCGCGAACCATAGGTTGAGGAGGGAATGCACCAGGTGTATTTTTCAAGGAGACTTGCGAGCGAGCTTACGTAATGCGGCACGCCTCTATCGAGCGGAAGAGATTTGAGATCGGAGACAAAGGCCGCATAGAGTGGCTCGTAGGACGTGTCTTTTGCCTTTTCATCGGGAAATATTGGCGAATTGTCAGAACTGTCCTCGTCTAGAGGACGCAGTCCGTAGCGCTTTGGGGCGGCATCCTTGGGAAAACCCTTGCCGTGTAAGCGCACAGCGGTGAAGATCGATTCGAGCCGAGCGGTCTTGTATGTCCCATCGGCACTGCCCTCAATGCGATCGCCACCAGAGGAGAGGCGGTCTGCCTGCTGGAGAATCAGCTCCTCCGCCGCGTCGCTACTTGGCCTGTGATGGGCAGCCGCGAGGCGTGCCAGCCGACTGCGGTCACCTTCCAATTCAGGAGGGAGAGGCAGCGTGTTTTCGATGAAATAGTCTGTGTAGAGGACATGACGATGGCTTGTGCCCCCTGGGCAGTATTCCTGCTCAAGGTTTTGAGAATACTGGCCATTGGCACGCTGGGAGAATTTGCCAATGTCATGCAGCCATGCCGCCAGAATGAGCAGCGTCTGCTTCATGCCAACCTCCTGAATCTTTTCCTCACTATCGTTCAATCCCTGCAAGTTGCAGCTGAAATCCTAGCGATATAGAGCATCTTGGCGTATGTCAGCGTAAGATGCGTGAAAGTGTACAGTTGTGATCGAGAGCATACACGCGGAATTTTGGCCATACGGTAGCCTTATTTTTCTTTGAGAGCAAGGCGACAGAAGCATTCTTGGCCGCAGCGTGTATTCGTCTTTGGCCCTTAAGAAAAGCGCAGACACGTCTCAAAGACCTTGTCTTGTTTTAGGCGCAGAGTATCTTTTTTGCCTGAGCATTTTGTTTGTATTTGGAGAGCTTTTGATGTGGTTCATTGTCAAATGCGCTCACCGACAAAGACAAGGGCGTGAGATATACTCCAGCCAGAAACAAATTGACATTTTTGAGAACGAGAGTCGGCTCTCAGTTTCGTATTTGTAACTCTAAGTGACAACTTTTTTTCTGACCGCAGTATATATAGGTGGACGATGTCAGAGTGTCACTCGAAGTGTTCTATCGAAAATCAATGTGCGGTCGAGTATACCTGCAGCGAGGGACAGAAAAGCCACAATGCATACAGTGGCATTTTTTTTTCAAGCGTGTGGGCCACTTGTATATCGCCTGCGCGGGATAGCCCCCATTTTCTCCTGCCTTTTCTAAGTGTATCTGTAGCATTTTCCGACTCAAAGTAAAAGTCTATCTTCCGAGTTTGGGAATGGTTCACCCGTCGTGAGTATAGGATGGATTCGCAAAAACTGTAGTTTGCCCAAAGTTTGGGGGGCATAGCTGTACGCGGTATACTGCAGTTGGGAAAAAAGTAGCAACCGTTGAGATGCGATGGCGCATTGTTCTGGAAGCACAGACTACTCATGTCCGCATTTTTTTCTGATTTGATACAAAAATTCTTTTGGCCTGTACTCCGCGCAAGACAGGCTTAGGCAGGGCTCACAGTGATTAAGCCCAGACCGAAACTTGTCTGCTTGCCAAGATGCACTCTTGATGCGAAGTCAAGGTACTCGCTGAAAGCAGCTGTTGGGCCGTGGTAGCGTATCGTACCCACAAGGCCGCCAAGCTGCATGCCTGTGTTTTGGCGCCCAGAATAGCGGTGCCAGTCACGCCAGGTAAGGCTATTTTCTTTTGTTTCAATGCCCTGCGCCGTTTTTGACAGGGTATCAAATTCCTCAGGCGGCAGACGCAGGGTGTGGCCGTCAAGAGCATAGAGCCCGCGCAGACGACGGATAATAAGACGCAGCAGCAAATCGAAGGGCAGGTCTTTTGCAAGATGATTGCTCTGTTTGCAGCGCAAGGGGGTCATAAGGTCGACAGTGACGGTCTTAGGTGTGGTATCGCAGCCCAGCATAGGTTTTTCCAGCGTCTCTGTCCGCGCTCCGAAGAGGCGATCCTTGGCCGCGTCGTAGACCGATACGCCGTTTTGGCGCACATCCTCAATTGTGTATTTCCCAAAACCTTGGTTTGAGCCGCGGCCAAGACCTTTTTGTCCGGCAAGTGATATGGCGTAGATAAAATACGGAAGGTACTGGACAGCGTAGGAGAAGAGTTTGAGGCCGAAGGTGAATTGCGTCCCAGAAGGGAGTTCCAGTTCAGCGAGTTTGGGCGGCTCAAGACAGTAGGGAGGAGGAAGTTGTGGCGCGTAAAAAAACTGATCCGGCGCTTTCCCTGCGATAAAAAGTTTTGGAAAAATGCAGGAGCCTGCCAGCATGCAGTCCTGGCACTCTTTGTTCTTGACCAAGCACACAGCGCGCCGTAACTGCGTGCCCAATCCTCCCCTGAGCATAGATCCCATATATGGGGGAAATTGGGCGCAACTGAGTGTGCGGCAGACAAATTGAACGGCAAGATAGTCCATAAAGCGGTCTCGGTTGGAGGTAGACTGTACGTATACTGCGCTTAGAAAAAAAGTTGTTCCTTTGAGTTGAAAATACCAGACTCTCGTTCTCTCGCTGGAGTATGTTGTACGGTTGAGTTTCTTTTTTTTATTCGGCGCGTGCGGGCTTGTGGTCTTTTTCCATAAGCCCGTTTTTTTTCCATGCACGGCGATAGAATAGAGCGTTCGCTTTCGCACTCCCTTCGGGGTGTACAGGCAAAATCCCTTGAGAGCATCTTGGCGTACGTCAATCAACGCGACTGATTTTTTTTTGGCCAGCATGCAAAAAGAGGCGCGTCATTTCTGGCCGAGCAGGGCGTCTAAATGCTCGGCGGCAAAGGAAATGCCTGGATCGAGGGCCAGGGCGCTTTTAAAGTGGGCGATTGCCTCCTTGCGCTTGCCGAGCCGCTCCTCGCAGAGGCCGAGATTTGCCAGATCAATAGCTGAGCCCTTGTCGATTGCAAGTGCTGCGAGAAAGGTGTCGAGTGCCTCCTCCATTTCGTCTGTCTTAAAGAGGGCCACCCCAAGGAGATTTGCGTATTCCCGGACATCGGGCGCAAGTTTGCGCGCAGAGCGGAGCATGGGTATGGCTTCGTTCCATTTGCCTTGCTGTGTTGAGCAGTAGCCTAAGTAAAAGCACGTGAGGGCTTTCGCCTCGTCTGTTGGCTGCAAGGGGACTGCTTTGTGAAATGACGCTATGGCCTGGGAGAAATCCCCTTCGCGTACGGCGAGCATGCCCTGGAAGAAGGGGATACAGTGGATATTTCCGTAGACCGCCTCAATGCGCAGAAGTCCGGCCTTGGCCTCCTCGATCGCGCATTCCTCAACAAGTTTGCGGCCGATGAAGAGGCCAAGGCTTGCGTTTTTATCGCGTTCGCGGAACGTGAGACCTGGGACTATGGTGTAGTGGGCCGGGATGGCGAGCTTAGGATGGGTTGTGCGGAGGGCATAGACATGGCGGGGGGCCAGTTCCTCAATGGCTGTGCGCAGCTCCTGGCCGATATCGTTTGTGATCGGCTTTTTTACTTGGGCGAAGGAGACGGTTGGGCCAAGAGTAAGCCAGTCCGCTTCATTCAGATCGCTGTACTTGGGGAGGCCTGAGGCCTCGTAGCAGGCATTTGTGCAGAAATCCCCGCCAAGCTGGGCGACCTCTGTGACGGCCCGAAGTGCCGCTTTCTCCATTTGCGTGGCAGTTCCTGCGGTGAAAACAATCTCTGAGCGCGCAGGATAGGTCGCAGGATCGTAGGCATAGGCGGCAACGGTCGGAAGCGGCATGTCCAGGCTGAAATCCTTAAGCAAAAGATGGATGCCCTCACGGGAAAAAGCTGTGAGCAGTTTTTTGAGTGTTGGGTCTTCGCAGCTCTCTATTGCAAGTGTTGGGCATGTGATGTGGTCTTTTTCAATGAGACAGCAGACGTGCCGTTCTATGAGTTCGCAGAGGCCTTGGAGGAGGGATTCCTCCTCTGTATTGCCTGCCGATGAGCCGTTAAACTCATTGATGAGCCGAAACCAGTCGAGGGGAAGCATGACCGTGCGGCCGATTGAAAGATCCGTCGCCTCTGTGAAGGCCCATGAACAGGTGTCGAGCAGGCTGCGGACATCGCTTTCAGGCATGTCCTCATTGACAGAGGCCGCTATGACCAGGGGATCCAGACAGGCCTCTCCAAAGATCTGTTCTGCGCGATTATATGGCATGGACTGGAAATTTGTGCTCTCGTCCCAGAATGAGAAATAGGAATAGCGCTCAACAAGTTCCATAACGGCTGAGGCTTCAGCCTGCTCGCTCGATGAGCCTTTGCCCATCTGCTTTCTGGTTGGCATGTGGGGTAGGGCATCGCGGCCGCACAGGCTCATGAAGACTGGGATGCCGAGCCGGCCCACATCCACCCGCCGTGTTTCCGCGAGTATATCGAGGTTACAGGCAGAAAAACGCGCTCGCACACGTGCCAGGGTCTCTGCGGGAGAGATCGCTTTATCGAGATCCGCGGTATATCCCTTGGGGCAAAAGGATAGGGTGATTGGCCGGCTGTTGTTCATTACGTTTTTTCGACGTGCATACCCCGCCTTGTACGATGGGGAGGAAACGTCGCCTCCTATGTCTTTCCTGTATTGATTTACGACTGCGACGCCGTAGCCTTGTGTCGCTTTACATTCAACACAAGGCATACGTCTTCGCACGCTAAGCCGAAAGGACTTGTATAGAATCTCATTGAAATCCTACACTCTTAATTCCTGCGTGACTCAAACAGGACTTTTGACAGAATAGAGCCGCAGAGTGATATCCCTTTGAGTCATATACTCTAACCAGAAAAAACTGACATTTTTGCGAACGGAAGTCAGCACTGAGTCTGATATTTTGAACGCCAAGTGGCAAATTTTTTTCGGGATGCAGTCTACAAATGTGCTCCGTTTCGGTGCAGTACGAAAGTTGTGAGCGAGCTGTGTATTTTTCTGCAGACTATTTTTTAGCGCTATGAGCATGAGAGCGCCCATCTTTCAAGACAATGCCACAAAAGGAAGCCGTATATTCCAGCGAGAAACAAACTGCACAGAGTCATGTATATTCAACTCCAAGTGGCAACTTTTTTTCTGGCCGAAGACTCGTTGTCCCACCCAAGCCCTTGGGAGCGACCGTAAAGAGAGTCGATGCGGGATGAAACATTGTGACCGCTAGGATACTCCCTAAAGGGCCCGTAGTACTCGATGGATTCTCAAGAAGAAATACGCATTAGGGTCGGTTTCTTAAGGATTCCGGCCTAACTGCGGTTGGGAAAAAAGTTGCTACTTTTGAGCGTAGACACTCATGTCCACATTTTTTTTCTGACTTGAGTAGCAATCGTCACTCGCCTTGGCGCTTAGTAGAACACAAGACATGTCGTACAGGGTCACGGGATTTGTTTGGCTGTACGACATGTTTTACCCTATAGGCCAGGTGATTGACGGTTTTTTTTGTTCTGACCCGCAGTTTTAGGAACTGTAAAAAAGTATCTTGACACTGTTGTCGAACCTGCCTGGCTGTTTCGACAACAACTCAGCATACGCTGGTACGGTTGAAACGCACGCAAGACGTTGCTAGCAAAAGGCTAGAAGCGCACGAAAAAAACTTCGTGAGCCATTGTACGACTATACGACCACATCCCCGCAGGAAAAGCCAAGCGCAACCTGCGGGTAGGAGTGCAACACTCTGTCGCAAAAGTTTGTTTACAGCAAAGAAATGTACTGTAAACGGATCGTTCTGTACCTGCAAAATGCGTAGCTTTGTACAGATACTTAGGAGGCATTGCGTTTGAGAATGGTAATCCCGTAGACGTGCCGCTCAACAGTGTCTCCATCCTTTGTTTTGATGCCGATATTTCCTTCCTGGCAGTTGAAGTATTTGGCTGCTTTTTTCGGGAAGTCCTTCTGGCGTCGCGCCCGGTCTGTGCAGAAGAGGGCAAGTCCTGATGGGGCAAGATGAGCCGCTGCGAATTTTAGGATCGGTGTGTGGAGTTCTGGAAGATAGAGAAGCTCTGAGGCGGCGATGATATCGTAGATTGGGCGGTCCGCATGGTTTGGAGTCGGCACTTGTAAGTCGAGCTGTGAGACCGTTATGCGATCGTCAAGTCCATTGTGCAGGATATTTGCGCGGGCAAAAAGAAGGGCTTGTTCGTTTACGTCTGTGCAGTCGATGTGCGAGAAGCCGTAGTGGGCGGCGATGAGACTGACTAAGCCCATGCCGCAGCCAAGTTCAAGCATCGTTTTGCCATTAGGCTCATATTTTCTAAGCAGTCGGCCAAGAACAAGAGAGCCCGGCCAGACTTTCGCCCACAGAGGAAGATCGCGGAGAGGGTTTTTGACACTATGCCGCGCAAGCAGCTTGTCTATGTGTTCTTGCATATTGTCAATGGCAAGGACTTGAAGGGAGATATCGTCTATCGCGAGGGGTTCAAAATGGACAGTGAACTGTGCGCGTATACGTTCGAGGAGTGCGGCTTCGTCTTCGTGCATGGGTAAAAGAAGGGCTTAAGGTTATTTGCCAAACCAGCATTTGGGCCATGTACAGTTTTGACAGCCCATGCAGTAGCCACCGTGGCCGAGATGCGCCATTTCCGCTCGTGTGATCGTGCGTCCAGCAAGGAGGCGCGGGAGGAGCAGATCAAAGGCTGTTGTCTTAAAGTAGAGGGCACAGGCCGGGACACCGAGAACCTGGACCGGGTTTTTCCCGTGAATGTGTCCGATGACACTCATTGTGCCTGGAAGGACTGGGATTCCGTGAATAATGTCTGTTAAACCGGCATTGATGAGGCCTTCTCGGGTGACATCGTCTGGATCAACGGAGAGACCACCGGTTGTGATCAGAAGATCAACGCCCTCTGCGATCATCGAGCGGACTGCGTCAGTAATGAGCGCCGCGTCATCTGGGAGAATTTTTGAGGCGAGAACTGTACAGTTTGCGTTGGTCACCTTGGCTGTGATTATGGGGATGAATTTATCCTCAATAAGCCCCTGAAAGACTTCTGTGCCGGTCACAAGGATGCCGACCTTTGCCTTGCGCATGGGGAGTACCGAAAAAAGCGGTGTGTCCCCAAGGGCTGCGAGCGCATTGTGAAGGGTTGTGCGCTTAAGATAGAGAGGGATCGCGCGTGTTCCTGCAAGGCGGCTTCCTTTTGTGACCACAAGGCCGTCCTGGCGCGTTGCGCACATAATCTCTGGGACCAGGTTGAAGCGGAAAAGCCTCTCCCGGTCAACGGTAAAGACGCCGTCACAGGCGGCTGTGAAATCGATTTTTCCTTCGCGTGGGGGCAGGGAAAAGCGGACGTTGACGCCAGCCATTTTGCGCGCAAAGGTCTCAGCTACCGTGTTTTCGTGAACACTTTCGTTCATGTCGCCGCCATCTTCCGCCTCGACCGCGACATGGAAGCGTCCCATCTGCTGAAGACGGCAGATGTCGCCAACTGTGATCCTGTGGCCGGCCTTGAACTCAGGCCCCTTGAACTGGCCAGGCACAATGCGCGTCATATCGTGCGCGCAGACTGACCCGACCGCCTGTTCCACAGGAACAACGGTGACTTTCTTTTCTGGCTCGCCGTCTTTCAAGGGGGACTTGTAGAGATAGGGCGCTTCCCCCTGGCAGCCGCGGCATACAGGGCCATCCTCCCCAGGATAGGCCTCGCCACAGACAGGGCAGAGGACGATATGTTGCATATGCGTGTGCCCGACATACTGGGGCTGTACGCGTATGGATTCGATTGTGCAGTAGGAGTCGCCAGCGCTCTCGATTTCTCTCTCAAGTCGCTCTGAGTCCTGCTCGGCCTTGGGCTTTTTCTTGAAAAACCAGGCCGCGATTTCCGGCCACTCGTTGAGTTTCTGCGCGTCAAGATGGACGCGCACGCCTTCCCCAGAATATTTATCGAAAAGAGCAAGGGCGTAGCGTCCAAGCGAAAAGACCTTAAGGCGCTTGTTGCCGGTTGAGCAGAGCGTGAGGAGCTGGACGGCATCTGGAAGACATTTGTCTGTCTCAACAATGGCCTCAAAGAGTGTCCCTTCGGGAAGAGCCCGCTTGCCTTTTTCAACCATATAGGCGCCGATGAGCAGTCCCGGCGCCGCATAGCCGTGGAAATTTTCCGCGAGCGCGCGGAATTCAGCAAAGGTGTAACTTCCTATATCCATGATACCTCCATTTTTAGAGTACAAATGGCCTTACACGTACGCGCAAGGCTTCCGCTATGAAGCGATTGTGGTGTAGGAATGGCAAAAAGGCAAGAATTTCATTTCAAAAGTATTTGCAGGCATGCTTGCTCTTGCGTATACTCTTGCCTATGCTCTCGAATACTTCCCTCTTTTTTGTTGCATTTGCGTGAGACTCTGAGAGTGATGCGCCATAAGCATAAAGGGTAAAAAAGTGCCTATCGTTTCTGTTTTTATCCGTCTCTTGCCCGCGCTTTTTGCTGCGTTTCTTTTTTGCGCCTGTCCACAAGACTGCTTGTCAGCTGTCCGTTTTCCTGTGCGGGCCGCGATTCTCTACAATATGACGACCGGTAGGATACTCTACGAACTCAACCCTCGCCTTGGCATACCTCCCGCGTCCCTGACAAAGGTGATGACTTTGGATCTCGCCCTCGATCAGGTCGAGAGAGGCCGGATTTCCTTAAAAAAGCGCGTGCGCATCAGCCGCAACGCCGCGCGGACAGGCGGATCGAGCATGCGTCTGCGCTATGGGGAGCGCGTCCCCTTCGCAAAATTGCTCTATGGAACCGCTGTCCCCTCAGGCAATGACGCGGCAACCGCTGTCGCTGAGGTGGTCCAGCCCAATCTGCGGAAATTTGTGCAGATGATGAATGCCCGCGCACGCGTCCTTGGTATGCGCAATACCGTCTTTTGCAATCCCACAGGACTGCCAGCAAAAGGCCAGACAACAACTGTGCGCGACATGCTGAAACTCTCCTTAAGCTACTTACGGCGCCATCCAGAGGCCCTCAAGTACCACAAAACCGCAACTTTTACGCACGGAGGGCGGGTCCTCACAACGACCAATCCTCTTCTTGGCTCTGTTTGTGGTGTCTATGGGCTTAAAACTGGCTGGACGAAGGCCTCCGGCTACAACATTATCGTCACAGCAAAACGCGATTCCGTTAGGCTTATCTGTGTGATTATGGGCGGGCGGAGCCGAGTTGGACGGGATGTGACGGCGCGGAAGCTTATTGAGGCCGGTTTCCTGGCCCCGAATTCCCCAAGACAGCTTAGAAGAGTGCTTGAGGCCCGCGAGGCGAGGAGCAAAAGGCGCTAGCATCTCTTGACCTGGCCCTGCACACACCCTATACTGAGAAGAGTGTGCGGAATATTTTTAGGCGTACGATGAATTCTTGCCGTACTTTTATTCGTGGAGGCGCGAAAATGCTCGGCCCAATCGGTCCAACGGAACTTATTCTTATCTTGCTTGTTGTTTTAGTCCTTTTTGGCTCAAAAAAATTGCCTGAGATCGGTCAGGGCTTGGGGCGCGCAATCCGGAATTTTCGTCGGGCAACTTCTGAGCCTGCGGAAGTTGATATAACACCGAAGGCTGAGAAGGAAGGCGCGAGGCAGACGACTGCTGATGAGCGTAAGGCATGAGGTTTTTTTGGGGAATAATTACAGGAATCTTTGGAGGCAGTGTCTCTGCCGCGCCCCTATGGGCGTGGAATCGACGCTGAAAAACTGATGAAAGCTGAGCAACTCTCCATTTTTTTGGAAAATAGAGCCGGCAGGCTTGCGGATGTGACTCATGCACTTGCGGAAGCCGGTGTGTCGATTCGCGCGTTGTCGCTTGCGGACACCTCTGATTTTGGTATTCTCCGTCTGCTCGTCAAAGAGCGCGAAAAAGCCAAAGCGGTCTTGAAAGAGAAGGGCTTCACCTTTGGCTGTACAGCCGTGGTGGCTGTCCAGGTCGACGATAGACCTGGAGGTCTGGACGACGTTTTGCAGCTTGTTTCGAAAAGTGGCATAAATGTTGAGTATATGTATTCGCTTATTCAGCGCACCGAGCCGAGAGCCATTATGATCTTTCGCTTTGACAAAAGTGATCTGGCAATCAGCGTTCTTAAGGAACACGGCTTCACTATTGTTCCTTCTGACGCTCTTCTTAGCGACGAGTAAGCATTTTTCTGGCAAAGAGGGAGGCAGCGTGATCGCTGCCTTTTTTTTGCCAAAACGGCCGCCAAGGGGGTGAGCAAAAAATTTTTTTTAGACGAAAAGTGAGATGTGATGCGGGTTTTCGGGCCCAGAAAAAATTTTTTTTGCTTCTCCCCCTTTTCAACTTAAAATACGGCCTTATTTTCTTTGCTGTCAGAGAAGTTCGTCAGTGTGAACGTACTCGATAGACAATCGGTAGCACAGTGACAGCAGATCGAAAAAAACGGAGGTTATATTGCCATGTTGGAACCATTGAATGACCGGGTGCTTGTCAAACGTCTTGAGTCCGAGGAAAAAACCGCTGGTGGTCTGTACATCCCGGACACCGCTAAGGAAAAACCCTCGAAAGGCCAGGTTATCGCTGTCGGTCCCGGCAAACTCGGTGATGACGGCAAACGCATTGCCCTTGCCGTGAAAGCAGGCGACGAAGTTCTCTTCAACAAGTATGCGGGAACGGAAGTCAAACTGGACGGCGTCGATCATCTCGTGATGCGCGAAGACGACATTCTCGCCATCATCAAGTAAGTTTGCGCACAATACTTCGTAGCACATTATTGCACGGATAGTAGGAGGTTTTACAATGGCTGCTAAAGAAATTCTGTTTGACGCGAAAGCTCGTGAGAAATTGGCCTTGGGTGTCGATAAACTGGCCAATGCCGTTAAAGTCACCCTCGGACCCAAAGGCCGCAACGTTGCGCTTGAAAAATCCTTCGGCGCACCTGTCATCACCAAGGACGGCGTGACGGTCGCAAAAGAGATTGAGCTGGCCGACAAGTTTGAGAACATGGGCGCCCAGCTTGTGAAGGAAGTCGCTTCAAAGACCTCCGACGCTGCTGGTGACGGCACAACAACCGCCACCATTCTTGCTCAGGCCATCTATCGCGAAGGCACAAAGCTTGTTGCCGCCGGCCGCAACCCCATGGCCATCAAACGCGGTATCGACAAAGCCGTTGATGCCCTGGTTGCTGAACTCCAGAACCTCGCGAAACCCACACGCGATCAGAAAGAAATTGCTCAGATTGGCACCATTTCCGCCAATGCTGACGCGACCATCGGCAACATCATCGCCGAGGCCATGTCAAAAGTCGGCAAAGAGGGCGTCATCACCGTTGAAGAGGCCAAGGGCCTTGAGACAACCATGGATGTCGTCGAGGGTATGCGTTTTGACCGCGGCTACCTTTCCCCCTATTTTGTGACCAATGCCGAGAAGATGCTCTGCGAGATTGAGAATCCCTACATCCTCTGCTCCGAAAAGAAAATTTCGAGCATGAAGGATATGCTTCCCATTCTTGAGCAGGTCGCGAAAGTGAATCGCCCGCTTATGATCATCGCTGAAGATGTTGAGGGCGAAGCTCTGGCCACCCTCGTTGTGAACAAACTGCGTGGCGCTCTGCAGGTTGTTGCCGTCAAGGCTCCTGGCTTTGGCGATCGCCGTAAGGCAATGCTCGAGGATATCGCCATTTTGACCGGCGGCCGTGTTGCTTCCGAAGACACCGGCACAAAACTTGAGAACCTCACCCTTTCCGACCTTGGCACAGCCAAGCGTGTGCGTATCGACAAAGACAATAGCACCATCATTGACGGAAACGGCGATGGCGATGCCATTAAGGCCCGTGTGAAGCAGATTCGCGCCCAGGTCGAGGACAGCACATCTGACTATGACCGCGAAAAGCTGCAGGAGCGTTTGGCCAAACTCGTTGGTGGTGTGGCCGTTGTGCGCGTAGGTGCCGCGACAGAAGTTGAGATGAAGGAAAAGAAAGACCGCGTGGAAGACGCCCTCAATGCGACCCGCGCTGCTGTTGAGGAAGGCATTGTTCCTGGCGGTGGCACTGCGCTTATCCGCGTATCCAAGGTCCTCGC
>JAFTDR010000059.1 GCA_017454105.1 Desulfovibrionaceae bacterium
CTGAAGAACTGTCATCAGTTTGGATGCAGAGAGACTGGATTGACTTTTGGAGTAAATCCCAGTGGTAATAAACCTGGATGAGGAGCCGTGTGCGGCGACGCCCGACGCGAAGCTAGTGGCTAGAATCCGCACGCACGGCGAAGCGCAGCAAGTGTGCGGGGGGCGTTCAGTAATGGGCGTCCCTACCGCGTCAGAGTGCATGACAGTAATGTTCATGTGCGAAGCCTCGGGCGGTTTAGTGTTATGTCGTAGTAGGCGACGACGCCCGACGCGCAGGTAGTGCTTGGGCCGCGTTCTAGCAGCCTTACCGTCGGGCGTGTTCGCCTCGAAAAATGTGCAATGTCAGGGTCCTTGTCTGTCGTTAAAGCCCTCGACCGGGGTAAGAAATTATCTTTGCGCTGAAGTTTTGTGGACCAGGCTTCAGAGGGACAGCATTTGGCGGCGATTGACCATGAGTTCCAAGTCTGCGTCGGAATAGCTGCGCAGGATGTCTTGAATGTCCTCCAGTACCTTGCGTTTTTCTTCGGCATTGTTTATGGCCAAGCGGTAATTGAGGGGATTGAGATAGTGGATGCCGTCATACAATGTGTCCACGGTCAGGTGTTCGAGAAAGATCAAAAGCTCTTCGATTTTTTCGCGCTCGCTGGCCTGAACATAGAGTCCCTCTTCGACCATTCTGGCTACGGGTGTCCCTGGAAAGATTGTCATCCCCGTGCTTGTCACCCGACGAGGGTGTACCTGGTTGAAGAGCTTGGCCGTGTCTTGGCCACAAGCCTTGCCCATCCCCTTGCCACCCAAACCAAGGACATAAAATGTCGTGTAGGCGATGCCCGCTTCGTCCAGGCGGTGGAGCTGTTCCACGGCCTGGGCTGCGGTGTTGCCTTTGTTCATACGCTTCAAGGCTGCGTCGTTTCCGTTTTCTGTGCCAATATAGAGGTGGGCAAGACCTAGTTGGCGTAGTTCAAGCAGCTGTTGCAGGGTTTTATGGCTTATGTCGTCAATGCGGCTCTGCATGCTTACTTCGCTGAAATGGGGACATGCGCGGCGCAGTGCCGCGAGATAGGCTTTGAGCGTATCGGCCGGAAGGGAAAAAGGGTTTGCTCCGGTCAGGTAGATTGGGGTATCTGGTGGAAAAAAAGATGCTTGGGCCCGGGCTTCGTTTTCTAAGTCCTGAGGCGTGACCGCCATAAAAGGGTAGCCACGGGACACATAGCAGAAGTGACAGTCGTTGTAGGTGCAGCCCTGGGTCGCCCTGAGCAGAAGGGAATGGGCTTCCTGTGGTGGGCGCATAGTTTGTTCTGTGAATTGCATTGTTGACTCCGTTGAGATCTGAAGCAAGGAGGCGTCTTGCTGTGATCCCCTATGTACGCAAGACCGCAAGATCAACGTCCTCGTTATATCCCCCTGTCTTCACATTTTTCTGGATGAGGGCTTAGGGGCAAGTTGCGAACGTACGACCTTCCTGTTTGCAATGGGCGCGAAAAAGGTATTCTCGTGCGCGAGTATGGGTGCATTCAAGTTTCGCTTGGCGAAAGTCCAGGCTAGGTCAAAGCCTTAAGCTACCAACAGGTCATAAAGATCTACAATTTCATCGTATAAATTACCAATATAAAATTTTATATTTTTACATGCATTCCTGATGTATAAGTTGAGTGTATATATTGACTTTCTCAAGATTTATGCAAGAGTTTTGAGGGATGTATTGCTTTCTATACTACAATTCGAGAAGTTGATTGCAATGAGTGCCCACCTCACACTGTGAGAGTATCTGGCCTCTCTGCCGTGCACTCCTCAAGTTTCTTGCAATCAACCAGTAGAATCGTGATAATATGGTTTATAGCCTTTCTGTAAAAACTTAGGGCATATTTACGAAGTATATTTAAATTTTCATGTCCAGATCCAGTTCTGACACGGCAGTGATCTTTATCGAAAACACAATCAAGCGGGTGATGCAATCGATTTTCTATAGCCCAGTGTTTTATCTTTGCGTAAACAAAGAGTACAGGATCGAAAAAATTCATTATAAAATATGACTCTTCAGTTGTTTTACCGTCTCTCTCTGAATATGTGAATACCATGCCTAAACATTTAACACTTGATCAAGTATTATTAACTAAATTTGTGTTTTCTCATACATAGAAATCCCAATGTGTAAAATGCCTACCAGCTGTTGATTTTCGAGAACAGACATAAGTAGATTCAACTAATTTGAATGTTTTTTTATATATTTTTTTAAGTTTAAATAAATAAAAAAGAACCTCTGCAGTCTAATTCATCAGCTAAATCACACTGACATCCCATTGCATCGTATGTAATTAAAAATACATCATTTTGAGCAAGCTTTTTTATCACTTCTGGATTCTCTTTTATCTCATTAGTCTTTTCAGGCACTATTGAGTCAGCTAATACGGACTCAGTAGGGGAATTGACGAAGTTTTCTCGCAGAATTTCTGAGAAGCGAATCTATTTGACAGGCAGCATCAAAATTATCTTCTGCTATAAAAGCAAAGATATTTTCAAGATCAGCATTGGCTGCTTGCGTCCAGATACCGTTCATTACTCAGACACTCTTTTGGCGCGTAATGCGAGAAAGCGTGCAATGCGTTCCTGAGCCCGCTGATCAACTTCATCCGCAGTCAAGACGCGTCCTTCTTGAATATCACGCAACCCGGCTTCAACCTTCCGCCCGAACCAGGCATCGTATTCTGGATCAGTGTCAGGCATCGATACATCTTCTGACAAACAATCAACAAAATCATCATGTTGCCGTTCTAGAACCAGTGTCATGGCAGCCACCTTTGTTCCAGCAACTCTACACCAGCAGTCAGCCTCCCGTCAAACGGAGGCTGTCTGTATTTTGTCGCAACTCACCAATCTCAAGCCCATCAACCTGGATGCGGGCCAGATTTTTGAGCGGCAAGCCGTCCGGCAGCAGCGTCAGGGGATATGACAAGGCGACAGCCTATACCTCGGCCATCGAACCGTCGTATGTGTTGCACGAAGCCAGCCGTGACATTACCCCAGGACCGCTGTACGTGCACGGTTCTTTGGGCAGCTGCATCCGCCAACTGGCCGCCCGTCTGAATTATCCCGTATTTGAGGTCACAGGGCACGGTCGCCTGGAATTTGCCGACCTTGTGCCAGCACACCGTTCAAAATGGCGATATGACCTACGACTACGGCCCGCTTGCGCTTGCCATGCGCTATGGCGGGCTCCTGCTGCTCAACGAAATCGACCTGACATCGCCTGGAGTCGCCGCAGGACTTAAACGGCGTTCTGGACGCTTCTCCCCTGTGCATCGCTGAAATGCGAACCCCATGTTCCGCTTTGCAGCGATAGCCAAAGCAATGGCGCAGGCGACGATACCGGCCTTTATCAGGAGGTTCAACGGCAAAATGCCGCCTTTCTGGACAGGTTTACCTTCTGCCAGATGGAGCCGATGCGCCTGCAGCACTATCCGGCACTGCCCTCGGAATTGTCTGCCAAAATGGTGGAGTATGCCAATGAGGTGCGCCATCTTTTCATGGGTGATGCTACAGATAAGCTGGCCAACACCACGCAGTCTGCTCCGGTGGGCAGGCTCGACCATGAGGTATCAGCCCCTGGCCCGACAGGGGATATAGCCTATTGCTTACGCTCTGGATCGGGCATTGGTCTATCGGGCAAGCCGTTTTATGCTTGCTGAACCGATAACTGAAGCTGCTTAGGAGAAAACCATGCTGCCTATACAATCTGACATCCGCATTCTGGACAAGCTGTTGGCCCTGAGCTGTAACGTCTCCCTCTGGTCGGCACGTCGCAAGATGACGCTCGAAGACATGGGCGGTGCGGAACTGCCCCCAGAAGACCTGGCCTCTCTGGGATCCAAGCGCATCGCCGATCGTGAAACCCTCAAGGCCCGTGCCGTCAACTATCTCGACAGATATGGCGTCCGTTTCATGTACGGTTGGGCCATCGGCCGGATACGCGGTTACGGCAGACACGACGAAAAAAGAACATTGGTAAAAAATTACTCGTACCCGGTCGCGGAACCTGGGCAAGGAGGACATTTCTTTCATTTGCGTGCCCATCCTCCTCCAGGGGCAGGTGGTGGGGGCGCTTTCGGTGGACAGGCTCTTGGCCGACGAAATGCGCTTGCTGGGCATCATTTCCACGCTGTTGAGCCATACGGCCCTGGAACGACAGGAGCATATGGACGACATGCCTACGCAGCCATGGCGGCCCAAAGACTTTGTGGGCAACAGTTGGGCCATGCGTCGTGTGTATGAACAGATTTCCCTTGTGGCACCTTCGACGACAACGGTCTTGCTGCACGGGGAATCCGGTCCGAGCCATCCACGCGGCCAGCGAATGCCGTGAAGGCCCCTTTGTCTCGGTCAACTGCGCCGCCCTGCCGGAAAATCTCATTGAAAGCGAACTCTTCGGCTACGAGCCGGGAGGCGTTCACCGGAGCCACAGCCATGCGCAAGGGACGCTTCGAGCTGGCCAACGGGGGAACGCTTTTTTTAGATGAAATCGGCGAACTCTCCCTGCTCACCCAGGCAAAACTCCTCCGTGCTCTGCAGGAATGCGCCTTTGAGCGCCTGGGGGGCGTTGCCACCATACGTGTCAACGTGCGGGTCATCACCGCCACCAACAGGAATCTGGAGACCAGAGGGATTTGTTTTATCGGCTCAACGTCTTTCCCATTTTGCTTCCTCCCCTGCGGGCCCGTCAGGAGGATATCCTGCTCCTGGCGCACCATTTTGCCGTACTATTGGCCCAGCGCAATGGGCGCAACGCCGTGCGCCTCTCACTGGCTGCCATGGAAATGCTGCAACGCAACACCTGCCTGGCAATATCTGGAAATTGGAAAATGTCATGGAACGCGCCCTTCTGCTGGTAGGCCGGGAGGGCCTCATCCTATGAAAAGGGTTGGGAGAAGCAAACCTAAACCAAGAAACCCGCATGAATAGCGGGTTTTAAGGAATTTGTGCGGAATTTTGGACGCAAAAAAAGCCCTTGGAGAGGGCTTAATTGTTAAAATGGCGGAAAGGGTGGGATTCGAACCCACGTATCGGTTCATCGCCGATAACTCGATTTCGAGTCGAGCGCGTTACGGCCGCTTCGCTACCTTTCCAAGATCCAAATAAACTAAAATGCAAATAGCATATTCACTGCGGAAAGTAAAGCAATGTATTGCACGTTGGCTTTTCTCCGTCCACAATACGTTTCACGGATCGCTGCTAGGATTAAAAGTCCTCTTTAATGAGCATGAGAACAAGACCTAGTGCAATCTGTATATTTTGCACTGGTATTTTTTTTCTGTGCATTCCATCTCTTCTGTGGAGCCGGTTCGTGTCTCACGTTTACGCGCTGCACTGTTTTGAATCGAAGGGCGAAAGCCGTTTTGGGCTTGTGGCGGGCCATAGGGATTCTTAACCCAAGGATAGCGTATGTGTACCCGTAAAACTTGCGACGTACCCTTGGAGAAAGGGCAAGGCGTAACGCGAGTTTGGGCGCGAAAGAAATTGAGTGCGTAATCGCAATTACATCGCAGACTCTAGCTCCTCATCTAAGAGAGTGCGAGAGATCAAAAAAAGGCTACGCATTTCGGTAGCCTTTTTTGTCGTAGGTTTACGCATAATCTCCACGATTGAACTTGATACGTTCTGTTGTCGCCATGATATCAAGCTCATTGATTAGAGAATTGAGTCCGAAATCATTTGACTTGAGAGACGCCGCACGATTCTTGAGCTGCGAAATTTGAACGCCGA
>JAFTDR010000060.1 GCA_017454105.1 Desulfovibrionaceae bacterium
AGGAAGAATGTTCAGTGCCTCAGATCGCCATCGGTGCCTAGAACTGATCGATGAAACAGTGGCAAATGGAGCGTCATTGGCTGCTGCCTTCTGGCAGTTATCAGTGTAGTTGTCAGTATGACTCTGTTTGACATTGTATGATGCTCTCGCAACAAAAAATAAGGATTTATCAGCGGGGAAGTGAAAAATGGCTTGAATCACGGTGTTTGCAAACCCATTTTTTTGCGGAGTGTTGCATGTACTGCCTTATAAAGTTGACCAGTACTCGAATGACCTCAATTTCCCGGCATGATATGGAGCTACAGAGACGAAAAGCCTACCGGACACGGGTTTTCTATCCTGCAGGAGCCTTTGTAGCTAAACGGACCCGTTAGCTACAAAGGCTCTTTTTGGGTCGGAAGAGCAGATGGACTGTAGCTCTCCTCCGTGTAGCTAACTCGCAGGGCGGGAATTTACGATGACAACTATTCTGACTCATAGAGTACAGCAAGAGAAAGTGAAACGGCAAGGTATCCGCACACGTGGGTATGGCGGGATGCGCCTTGCATCCTTCCTCATTGTACCTCTCCCGCAGTAGAAGGCTGTCTTTGTCGACAATGACAAGCGTAAAGGGCTACGAAGCCTGAATAATACTGTTGACCCGTAAGAGCGTGAATCCTTGCAGTTACTTAAACGTTTCGGCAATCCTTGCACCAAGACTGATTGCGGACTTGACCGGAACTCATTTTCCTATAGCCAAATTCGCTAAGGGGCTTTTCTTTGCCGCAATGAGGACAAATGCGCGTTGGTTCGCTTCCGTTGTAACCGTGTGACTGAATAACAGGCCTTTCAGAGTTGACATCGTTCTTCTCTGTGCTAAACATACTGCTACTTCCTTTATAATGAGAAGAGAGTTGCAAATGTATTGAGTTCCATATTTTTAATACTCTAAATATCGTCAAGAATATTTACTGTTTAATCAAGGTTTCTCATTGTGCAGACCTATCCTATGTTGTTTATAATCCAAATAAACTTAAAACAAGGTATAGCTGTTAATTCTTCTGTAAGTATCTTCTAAATTCTATAAATTTAATTCAGTTTTATCAAATGCTTTCCCCTGGACAGGAAGGCTTTCTAGCGTTCGTAAACAGCCTAAGAATTGGCTATTTTGAGACCTTCACTATACGTCACAACTAATACGTCACAACTACGTGCCCGCTTTGTGCCACTTCTCTTTTCTACCAGAATTGTCGAGCGTTTGCAAGTAGTTTTTTCCGAATTCACAAGCGAGAAAAGAGCCGGGTCATGAGAGTTCTTTTCAGCGGAAAACGTCCCTCCCTGTCTTCGTGATTTCGCAAGTCTGTTCTGTCATGAGCCGTCGCTACAGTGGACAGAAAATGACCTCCGTTCCTTTGAGTGCCTGACCCGGCAAAATGTCGCAAATACTCCGGCCTACGAAAGAATATACAGATATTGCCTTGCTCGAGTCGCAGCGACGTAGCGAAGGAAACGGTTTTTCGGATCTTCCTGACTTGTTTCCTCCCAGTCAGCTAAAATCATGACCGTAAATTCAAGACCCTTCACCCTGTATCTGGTAGCAAGGCGGATACCTGGTTTACTTCGATTGTCTGATTTTCCTTTGGTGAGAGCAAATACAGGAATACCGGCCTCAGTCAAAGCTTTCTCATAGCGTTCTATTTCCTGATTGGTAGGCAAGGAAAGACAAATATCTTTTTCATCGATAGAATTTTTTTTCATTTGATCTACTGTATCGGCAATGAAGGAAATTCGATCCTCAAAGAGTTTGTGTTTAACCTGTACTGGCTCAGGACCATGCATAAGGGAAATATATTGTCCATTGTCATCTGAGCCACCATCCAAGTCATCGATTGCTACATCATATAAATAGGACGCCGCGATTTTTCGAATCTCTTCTGTTGTTCGGTAATTGATACGAAGTTTCTTGGATCTTCCGGTTATATTAATCCCGCATGCTTTGAGAGCGACGGGATTTCGGTATATGCGTTGATGGCCATCACCAACAACGAAGAGATCGTTTTTACCTTCTTCTACCAGAACGCGGAGCAATTTGAGCGCTTGAACAGAGAGATCCTGCGCTTCGTCAACAATCACTGACCAGTACAACGCTTTGCCGTTGGCGAGTATGCGTTCGCGCGCCATACGCATGGCGTCTTCCTGCTCCAAGAGTTGTCGGTCACGCATGATGATTCTGAAATCCTCAAAGATTGGCCAGAGCAATTTGCGGTCTGCCCGGGTAATACCTCGACCTCTGCCTGTTCGAGGCGCTCGTATATACTCTTCGAATTTCGTAATTTCTTGCGGCTGAATGATCTCTTTCCACTCGCTTTTGCAAAACTCTCTGTCAAATTTACTCTCCAATGGCACAGCTTGCAGCCAAATTTCATCGGCAGTTTTTTCATCACAGAATTTATAGTGAAAATTTTCTCTCTTTAGGTAAGCATAGACCCATTTGTCTAAATTAATGATCTCAATGTGTTTCATCTCTTCTTTCGTGCATAATCCGGACATATTTTGGCGGAGATCTTCAGCGAGTGTTGTTGAAAAGGTTGTGAAAAGAATTTTTTCTTCTTTTGGACACTGTGAAGCCAACCAGCGGGCTCTGTGCATGGCAACCACAGTTTTTCCTGTGCCAGCGCCGCCAAGCACTCTGACAGGACCATTCCAATCCCTGTTGACCAGTGTGTACTGTGTGGGATGAAGAAAAACGCGCCATTGTTCTAAGGGCTTTTCCAGGGCCGCTTCTAAGTCGTGTTCCTTGGGGTCAACCATAAAACGACTGAAGGAGGCTGGATTGTGCAAGGCGGCTTTGAAATCTTCAGTGTCAACAGGCTCTTTTGCCTGGGCTTCAATCACGTGCGATTCGACGCTTTCCCATGAGTCGCCTTCCAAAAGAAAATGCAGACATTCCCACGTGAGCGCGGAAAATCTGTCCTTGTATTTTGCAAGTTCACTTCTCTGCATTGTGCGAAGAAGAGGGCGGTCTTCCTCTGGAACGCCAAGCGTGTCAAAGCGATCGTCAGTGTACGCGGCCCAAGGGCAGAGTTCTGTGTCGCTTCTTTCCGTATACGTTTTAGGCGTCTCCTCAGGCACGACAAGAATTTGAAAGGCTCCTGTCTTCACATCCACGGTGCATTTGTGTGTTTTCGCCCAATGAGAGGCCGCCTCTTCTTTGTCGACCCAGAGCAAAACAAAGACAGATTCTGCACTCATCACGATGCAGCTATATGTGTCGTCAACACGCAGAGAGAAGAGTTTTGGGTCAACTGAATTCAATTTCTCATAATCGAGCCCTGGCTGCGCCGGGTTTTCTCTGAACTTGTTGACCAGTGGCAAAACCTTATTTTGTACGGACTGCGGAAGCTTCGCATAGGCCCCGAAGAAGTCCGAGGAAAGTGCGACTGTAAATTGAGCCATCATAGCGCTATTCTCCAAAAAGTTCGCTCAGTTTTTCAGGATGCTCGACAGCCAAAGCATACGGCAGAATCTTCCAGCCAAGAGCTTGAGCCACCGCACCAGATGTTTCATCGTCTGGAGCCGTTATACCGACAGTATTGCTTGGCCAGGCCATTTCCAGTTCTCCTTGCACAAAGTTGTCCGCATCCATCAGGGGATAGCCTATCTCCGGCACGCTGAGTCCGAGTTCATGAATACGGGCAAGGAGTTCTTGTTCGCCTGGGATATAGAGCAGAGCCGCAGCGTTTTGCCACTCTTCTTCATTTGGAGATACCTTGGTCTTTTCATGGGGACTATCATATGTATTCTGTCTATTCTGCTGCATGGTCATGTACGGTATGCTGCTGCTCGAATTGCAGTAGGCCACGCAGAGCGGGAGAAATTGAAAAAGATTCAGAGCCCGCAGCAATCCTTTCCAGGTTTTCCTGAAGCTTTGCTCATCTCCTGCGCCAGCCGTATCGTCGGCATAATGGAGAAAGGCCAGGGCCTGAGGCTTGGTTTTTGTGCCAAAGACGCCATAATAGCGCGAAAAAACCTCGTCGCCTTGAAGACTTTGCAAGAAGAGATCCTCGGGAGCGGCATATCTTTCAAAGATCGACTTGTCTCCCTGAAGAGCGTCAAGGGCCTTCATATACTTGGCACGTTCTGTCTTGTTGCATGAAGCAGAGATAAGAACATAGAGTGTCAAAAGCGTGGTGTATTTTTTTTCATCGGGATCCGCCAGATAGTCCAAGAGCAAATCCATGGAGTTTTTGCTGGTAACCCGCGGAGCCATCTTTTTCGCAGAAAATTGTGGCGTGCCGCAGAGTTTTTCAAAAAGATCGTGCACGTGATTGTCCCAGACTGGTTCAACATATTCCGGGACATCCTTGGGGACGTCGTTGCTCGAAGACGAAGGGTTGAGGACGTGTTCCACGTCTTCCCACGTCAGTGACCAGACAAGATACTTGTCGGACTGCAGAAGAGCGGTGCGCTGTTCCATGTCTTTGCCAATGCGGTCCTTGTGCCACATCCAGCCATCGGTGAAAAGCACAACTGGACGAATGCCTTCAGTTGTTCGTGCTGGTGAGAGAAGGAAATCAGCTCTGGAAGAAACGCACACGCCTTGCTCAGGCCCTAGCTCCACTTGTTGTTCAATCAACCAATGCCGTTGACCAATGGTCAGGAAAAAACCTGTTTTTCCGTGAATGAGTTCATTTTTCAGGGAAACAGGGCGATATGGTGTTCCCGAGCGTCTGAGAGCCTCGATAAAGTGTTCTTCAAGTTCAGACTCAAAATTTGACGTAATCGATATGTCGTCAAGACTCGCAATTTCTTTGAGTGTCGTCTTGTTTTTCACAATGGGACGAAGGATATCTATTGCTATGTGCTTTGAAATATAGGAAGACCGGGAACTGTTTTTATATGCCCTCAGGCAGGCATAGCAGCCGTCATGATCCGGCACCCCTTCGCAGTCACAGTTTTCCAAATGTTTTAAGGCGATTTCGAGGATATCGACAAGGGTGGATCCCTCAAGTAATTGCTTTAAGTACCCTGTTCCACCGGGAACAGAATCATAGACAACCAAAAAGTGCCGTTTTAATCCATTGCCCAGGCGATCAGGTTCTGTGTGAAGCATTGTTTGTAAATGCTGAAGTGTCCCTCCAAATTTCAGTTTCATTCCCATATTGAAGACAGCAATAAAGGATTCCAGTTGGAAAGATCGTTCTCCACTGCTGAACGGCAAAAGGATCTTGATGGCCTCGGATTCAAAAAAGCGGTACAGATAGAGAATCTCAAGCTTGGTCTCTTCATTGCTCAAGTTGGTGCCTTTGCAGCCCCAATCATGTTGCGAGAGCGGCTTTGCTTGTTCGTTTTGTCTATCGGAGAGGACACAACCGCAGTATTTACAGATTGTAAAACCGGCCCTTGGGACATGTTTGCCGGCAACAGACACCTGTTCAGTTGCTGCAGGTTTGCCAAAATTGATTTCACGAAACGTCGCTTTACCGATATAGGCAAAAGCAAATGTTGTCTCATCCGTATCGAGCCGCATGATGCGTTTGCAGTCTTGGCGCTCGTAATCCATCAACAGATTTTTGACATATGGGATGTTTGTTCGGCTATCTGCGCTGTCATCAATGCGACTTTTTTTGTCATTCGTATTGGCAAAAACCTGGGACACCCGGAGCAAATTGTAGACCTGTCCGGCATCGGCAAAGAGTTCACTGCCACAGCGCGGACAGGGAGCAGAAGCAGAATCAGCCCTGTTGAGTTCCATATAGGAGCAGTCTGGGCACATCCGCCATGGTTCTATGCAATCGTTACTGGATTCCTTGTCGAGGTTTGCATCATTTGATGGTGCATTCCAATTGGATGTGGTTAAATCCACCTTGGTAATAGTGACTCGGCGTTTGCCGGCATAAAAGGTGCTGCCTGGAGCGAGTTCGCTCAGCGCTGAACTTGCGCTGCGCTGGTAGGTGAATTCCTGGGTTTCATAGCGCGCTGGTTTGGCGGTATTGATTGTTTGCTTTTTGTAGATCACAGAATGCAGCGTGACACCGTTTTCTGGGAAGGCATAATTGGGAAGGAAACTTTCTTCTGCCAAAAACTCTAACGGTGGGCGTTTGAGTGTTTTTTTGTACAGTTCTGCCAGTGCTGAAATTTCCCTATCCAACACTTTTTGCTCCTGGAGAAGCAGCTCATCGCTTATGCCCTGTTTTATTTTCTTATTGTACTCCGTGCGAATACGCCTAAGCTTATTCCGTCTTTTCTCGTACGACGTTGCTTCTTGTTCCTCGCGCGAGATGGCCGCAAGCATTCTGCTGAAAAGAGGGGGTATTCCCCCCGAGTCCCCCATAATGAAGCGTTGTAAAGAGGCTGCTGTTTCTGCTTCCATTTGTGGAAAGAGCGAGACAAAGTCCCGATAGAGGACACTCGCATTGTTTTCTATGAAGGCGAAGAGATTGTAGGGGAAGAGACCTCGCAGTTCTTCATCAGTCAACGTGTTTTTTCTGATACTTGACTGTGTATTCAGTACCTTTTCCATTTTGTCTGGGATGCCGACGTCTTTTTTGTCTTGAGCCGTCCAGCGGTCAATGCAAAAGGCGGTCAATTGACGTTCAAGCACAGCGGCTGCGTTGAGAAAAATGCCAGGCGGGTTTATTTCACCACACATCATCTGCTCTGGCAGCGCATAAAAATAGAGATCGTGCGCGTGAGCACAAGCAATGGTCACTGAGAGGGCATTGCCGTTTTTTCGGCCAGCGCGGCCCGTTCGTTGGAGATAATTGGCTTGTGCTGGCGGTACAGAACACTGAATCGTTGTGGAAAGACTGCCGATATCAATGCCCATTTCGAGCGTTGGCGTACACGAGAGCAGATTATAATCCCAAGGCATCCGGCGATCTTCGCCCGAACCACCTTCTCTCTTAAACGACGATTCCGTTTTTTCACGTTCTTCTCGATCCAAAAGCCCGGTATGCTCTGCGGTAAACAGCCGGTGTATATCGCCATTGGCGTAGAGGTCCGCATAGAAATTGGTCTTTTTGCCCACTCTGCCGTAGCGCCCGCCGCACGCTTCCCGAATGCACGGCGCGTCAATCCAGATAGGGCTTTCCTCTTCGTCCACTGTGAGTACGCGTCCGCACTGCGAACATTTCAGCATATCTACCCTGCATGAAAGTCTGAGCGCTTTTCTGTCGAGGCCCCAGACAGGGCGAGCATTGTCTCTTTTTTCTTCAACCACAAGGGCATTCCGCGTCAAAAGATCCAGGGTGTGCTGATAGAGTTGCAGAATGTCGTCATCTCCCATCACGCTCAGATAGTCTTTGAACACCGCAAGGGCCCAGCGAAAACACCATGATTTGCCTCCATAGATGACTATGGGATCGAAATTTCCCCTTTTTTCCTGCTCGCTGAGAAAGACAGGGACTTTCGTGCGCCAACTGAATACGGGCATCCACGGATCTTTTTTGATGGACATGATGTTTCCGAAATTTTGAACATATGTGTGCAGCTTCTTCGAATGGAATACGGCCCCAAGACGGCGCAAATGTCGCAGAAAGCCAAGGAGAAAAAGGGGAAACCTTTCCGCAGGGCAATTCTTGAGACGTTCAATCGTGTTTGTTGCCAATTCGTGGAGGTCTTTTGCCACTGGCAGAACCTTGGCAAGTGGAACAAAAGCGACGGCTGTTCCCATTTTTTCAAGCGTCCTTCCCATGGAACTCAAATAGGTGAATGCCGCGTAAAAATCCCAGTCAAGGCGATTGTGCAGAATAAATTTCAGATCTTGGCTGACAGAGCCATTTTCTTTGGGCTTCTCTTTCATTTTTTCAAATTCATGCAGCCATTCCAACGAAGGTGGCAGAAAGAGAGCAGTGTATTCTTGATCGTCTTTGACTTCTCGATGCCAGTCCTTTTCAAAGAGATCCGTAAATTCTGCAAGCAGGGGTTTGCTTGTCCACTTTTGTAGACTCTGCAGCATGGCAGCGCGGATTGTGGGATTGTAGGTGCGGGCGCCGTAAAAACCAGCCCTGTGCGCGGCATCCTGGACATTATCCGAAAAGGTAATGATTTTTTTGTCACTGTTTAGCCGGCTTGCCGTGAGCGTGGAAATGACAGCACTGGTTAGGCTTGCGGAGCGACTTCCAAGAATGATCCATGGTGTGGTCGCACCACAGCAGGGGCAACGCGGACTTTTCCCGACCCGCATATGCAGCACCGAAAGTATGGTAGTGTCTCCACAGCGGGAACACTTTCCATCCTTGGTGTTCCGTGACAACATACCGCAATGACCACAAAGAAACTCGACAGTGCTGTGGTCTTCAGGATTTTGTCCAAGCTTCTTCATGCCAGGGAAGAAAAGATCGTAGGTGGAATCGTTGTCAAAAAATTTCTGGTAGAGGAGGTTTAGTTCGCTGTGAACCTCCGTGCCATTGATATCGGTTAGCGAGAGCCAACCCGCAAGACCGCATTCACGGCAATACGCGACAGGCAGGCAGATCTGACCATAGTCCTCATCAAGATCATCGTGCAGATACAATTGGGGGTGATGTTCGACAGACGCGACAACGCTGGTCAATTCTCTGATCCATAACTGCACGCGCATCTGCAGCAGAGGGGAAATGTGGCCTTTGCCGTCGCTCCGCGCAGCACTGACCAATGCGAGCAGGCTGTTTAATTTGGCAGAGGCAAGCTCATCATTTCTTCGGAAGAGACGCTCGGTCAGCGTATCTGCGGAAATGACCTCCGTGCCGATTCTGCGTACCGCATTGCGAAATTGACTATGCGCTTTGAGTTTATCGCCAAGCGTAACCAGAAAGTCATCCTTCGCAAAATCAGTCTTACTGGCCTCTTCGCAAAACCACGCCTGATACTGCCGACAGAGATACTCAGCCTGGCTTTCCTTGGGATCTGCGAGCAGCATGGCGAGATCGGAGGGCGAATCACTGTACACAAATTCCGGTTCTGGACCCAGAAACTCTGCCGCTGAAAGCCGGTCTTCTCGGATGAGAGACTCTTTGTCGAAGTGTTCCCCAAAAATATTCTGCGCGTACTCCAAAAGATGCTCGAGCGCATCATCTCCACTGCCCAAGGTGGCCGATGTTCCCACGCAACAAAGCGACTCGCCATCAGAGCTCAGTCTGTGTTTTAGCCTGCGGATAAGACAAGCCAGATCTGTGCCTTGCGCTCCGTCAAAGGTATGCAGTTCGTCAACTACGAGAAAACGCAATGTGTCGGGTTTGTTGTTTCGCCAAAGAGGTTTGTCCACCACACGCTGCAGCAACCAGTCGAGCATCTTGTAGTTCGTGATGAGAATATCGGGCGGATTTTCCCGCATGGTATTCCGATCTGTGATCACACTTTGCGCAGTCATCATCGAGTGACCGCTGTCTTCTTGCAGTCCACCGATATAGAGACCGGCTCTGATGCCCTTCATTTGCGGGCGCTTCGCGATGAATGCCGCAATTCTCCCCGCCTGATCCGTAGCCAGGGCATTCATGGGGTAGATGAGTATTGCCTTTATTCCCTGGTTTCCTATTTTGAGTTCTTTCAGGCAATGCGCAAAAATGGGGTACAAAAAGCATTCTGTCTTGCCAGAGCCAGTGCCGGTTGCCACAATTGTTGAAAGCGGTACGCCCTCATCAGGCGCCAGACGCTTGTACGCCAGCTCCTGATGCTTGTGGGGAGCAAAATCTAAAGCCAGTTCTGGAAACCATGTTTTGGACTCGCCAGCACGAAAGGGCAGACCAAAAGAAAAATACGGTCCTTTCATCCCCTGACCGGACTCGAGCCATGCAAGGAGCATATTTTTAAAGGGGCCATCAGCAAGAGAGAATGTGCTTTGCAAGTACGCGTCTATTCCAACGCGGATCTGCTCGGAAAGAAGTGATGGAAGCATTGTCTGCGCCTTTTCGTGTTTTTTCCCCTGTCCAAACAGGGCAATAATCTGTAATTTCCGCCATTTCGTCTGACCTTAGCAAAAGCCCCAATGCAGGCGAATTGTACGCCAGAACGCGCGCTTTGTAGGTAAACAGACTTATTTACCTACAAAAGCCTTTTTGAGAGTGCAGGTATCTTTTGAGGCGGGAATTCAAGATAATCCGATTCGTGCGAGGTGCATGCCTAAAGCCGGACAAAGAGAGAGTTTCTCATTGTCTAGTAGTAAATTTTCTATGTCCGTGTGTAAAAAGATGAAGGAGATACTCCTACTTCGTTACGATAATTGTGGGCAAAAGATACACACGGATTTCGGTAAACAAGTACTAGGCAATGTACGTTGATCCAGCTTTTTCCAGACCGTTTCGTAGTCTGCTTCACGGTTACATTTGTCGAATGGGGCAGTATACGTTATGGTTCGTTGCACAGGGCCATCGGGCAGTGTGTCGTCTTCTATGATTCTTTCTATGGTACCGCTCTTCATATCTTTGATGTCTTCCCAGCCAAGAGCAATGCCTTCCCGTCTCCCGTCGGTATCCGTGACAGTATAGCAGGTTTCTTCCTTGATCTTTTTGCGTGGCAGCCCCACACCCACGAGACCCTTGGATACCGTAAAGACAATGCGTCCTTTGCTGTCGTACCACGTGTCGGCTTCGTTTTGTCGTAGCACGGGGAATTGCACGCGATAGATGAGCTTGAGCTGTTCCAATTTCATACCAAGAGCGCGGGCAGCAAGCACATCAATTTCAACCAGCGCTTGCCGTCTGGCATAGTCAGAGCGTAAAGCGCAGTTTCTGTTCCAGCTTTCTGTGAGGTTTTTGAAAAAGTTGTTGTCCAGCCGCGGGTCATCTTTGAGCCAACAGTCTTTCTTCATTTCGGATGTAAAGCATTCTTCCCACAGGTCAGCATAGTGGGTGGTGAGGCAATTTAAATAGAGCGCGCGTGCAATAAGTAA
>JAFTDR010000001.1 GCA_017454105.1 Desulfovibrionaceae bacterium
ACCGACGCCTAGGAAAGGGAGCAAACGATTACACTCATTCTCCGCAGTGAGCATTATCATACCCTCAATAGGAACTCTTTGCGGAGTGTTAGAGTCGCCCATCTTGCGCCGGAAGTAGCCATTAAGCCCATCCTGAGAGAGTTTATTCTGATTCTGGGAAATTTGGTTTTAAGCTTGGGAAATTGTATCGTATTAGCCCGCAGCCGGCGGTCACTCTGCTTGCTATAGAATTTCTAGAAAGGTGTAGTACTAGTCTGCGCAGATAGTTTTTGTTGAAGCACATCAGCAGTTTCAACAAAGGATTTTGCAGAGGCTCCAGCCGCTCACGCGGGTAGGATTCGCCTTGCTGCCGACACGCCAATTCTCTGCAAAATGGCCTTTGTCGTTATGATGCGATTTGAAGAGCTAAAAAACAGTGTGTCTATTGACCGTGAGCGGAAACAACTCAGTGAGTATTCTTATTAAAAATGATATTTCTTTTTTATTTTTTAAAACTTGGTATACTCGGCGTCACAATGATTCATCCCCCGACACGAAGTGAGTCCTGTAGGTGCCGGTAGATTGTCGTCCCTTTTCTTGGGCTGACAGGGAAAATCATTATGCGGTCGGGTATATACTGCGGTCAGAAAAAAAGTTGCCACGTAGTGTTGAAACCAGACTTGAGTGAGGGCTTCCGCTTGCAAATCCGTCAGTTTGTTTCTGGCTGATATCAGGATACTTTCACAGACTTCCAAGCGTGTTCCTGCCAACTTCGAGTTCAAGCAAGCCTACACAGATAGTTTTATTGCTGAAACACTCAACCAGCTTCAACAACAATGTCAAGAAGCCTTCTGAATTTGAAATTGTCACAAATTGCCCGATTGGAGGCAGAAAAAAGGCGCGTGTATACTGGCGTGCCATTGATTCTTCACGCAACACGAAGTCGATTGGCAGTCTTGCGAAAACTATTATCTGGCCCGTATTTGCCGTAGGCCACTTTAGAAGCCTATGAACAAGGGTTCAAAGGGAGCCTGCATTGCTCCTATCGTAAACGTCTGCCAAATTCCTGATGCACGATCGCGGGGTGCTTTGAGTGTCCCTTTGTTTTGTGCAAAGGGGAGGGCAAAAAGTTGCCACGTAGCGTTGAAAATATACTCTAGGTGGACATGTCAGAGTGTCAGTCTAAGCGTTCTCTGGAAAATCAATGTGCGGAGTATACCAGACTTGAGTGCTGGCTCCCGCTCGCAAATCTGTCAGTTTGTTTCCGGCTGGAGTATATCAGCGACTTGTGTGCGGAGGACAAAATTCTTCGATGATCTGGCTTGCTGAAGGGAACAGTGGGAGCAAGTCGCTTTTTTCGGCCAGCTGCAACTCTTCAAAACGAAAGCCTGGTGCAACAGTGCAGCCCACAAAACTGAAAGCGCTCTTTCTCGCTGGTGTCGCACCAAACCATGAACCACCAGGGACAGTGTACTGAATTCGCTGTCCAGCGAGAATGTCCTGCCCAAGTAGGATGTCCTGTACGTCGCCTGTATGTGCTATTATGACAAGCCGCAGTGGGCCACCAAGATAAAAATGCCACATTTCATCTTGCGGGATGCGGTGCAGGCGGGAATATTGGCCTTCCTTAAGCAGAAAAAGGATTGCAGTGCTGACCGGGCGTTTGTAGCCGCGATACTCTATCCAGTCAGAAGAGGCATAGGTGCGGAGGTACATCCCGCCTTCAGGATGTTGTTTGAGACTATAGTGCTTGATAATATCTGCGTCTGTCATAGTAGCTCGGGCCCACGCCACCCAATGCATATGGCGATTGGTGGCTGAGATTCCTAAAGAAAGTAATGGTAGGCGAAGGCAAAAGGGAGCAGCCCTCGTTTTACAGAGTATCCCTTTGGGCGATCGCAAAGAAACTGCGCTTCAGGTACAATCTTCCTTCCAAACATCGGAGGAAGTGTGAAGTGCCGCGATAGATGATGGCGAAAAAAAAAAGTGAAAGCGTACGGTCTCGGGCAGAAAAAAAGCTATCATCCTTGGACAAAGAATTCTCGAGATACCACGAACCTCAACTCACAGCATGGTCTCTTTTTTTCTGGTTTAAGTACTGCTATTGAGACCAAAATAGTATGTGTCTTCAAAGAGCTTGTCAAGCTTCCTAATAAGGATGCGCTCTGTTAGCCTACGAATGATTTTTCCTAGAGCGCTACGATGGCTTGCTTCGTTTGTCGCAATCGTCGTTCATGTGGGGAAAATTCTGTGAAACGAAGTATATCACTTCTTTGACATCTTTTTCGGATGATACAGGCGCTTACGATTGAACATAAAAGAAGAAAGTGGACGCCAATACGGAGACCTCAAGAGCCTATTTATGCCGATGTCTTAATAGGTGACATTAAGCCTCTCTATTCTTTTATGCTCGGCAACACGATAGGACGCCGACCAATTGGCTCTCCTTTGTCTTTTGTGGGAAAACCATTGTGCGGCCGGAGCGATTTTCTTTGGAGTTGATTGTCTGTAAAAAAAAGCATGGTCACGGCGTCTTATACGAGTCCGCTCACGGATGCATAGTCGAATGCCCCTTGCATCCCTCGGCGCACCTCACAGACGGTAGTGTGCAGCCTTTGCCGGCTACACAGTTCGCGAAGTTCCTTTGATCTGTCAGCGCTTAGGAACTGTAAAAAAGTATCGTGACGTTGTTGTCGAAACTGCCCGGC
>JAFTDR010000061.1 GCA_017454105.1 Desulfovibrionaceae bacterium
AGAGGCACCTTAATCCGCCTGTTCACCGGCCTTCAAGATCTCTTCTTCTCCTTAATCCGCGCCCTGCTCTTTATTCTCCCTGTCGGCATTCTGGCCTTCACAAGCCAATTGGTCAGTCAGATAGAAGCGGGTGTCATTGTCGGGGCTCTCGGCAAATACACGGCTGTTGTCATAGGCGGCAATCTCATCCAGTTCTTCATTATAATCCCCCTCTTCCTTCTTGCCCGCAAGATCAATCCCATTCACGTCTTCAAAGGGATGTTTCCCGCACTCACTGTGGCTCTCTTCTCGAAGAGTTCCGCAGGAACTCTGCCTGTGACGCTCGCCTCAGCTGAAATGAATCTCCACTTACATCCCAAGGTCACCCGCTTTGTTCTGCCAATCTGCACAACCATCAATATGAACGGCTGCGCGGCCTTCATCCTTGTGACCTCGCTCTTTCTCATGCAGAACGCAAACATTGTCTTAACCCCTGGCACACTCTTTGTCTGGGTTTTTGTGGCCGTTCTCGCCGCAGTCGGCAATGCCGGCGTGCCCATGGGCTGCTATTTCCTCACCCTCTCGCTTATGTCCTCCATGAATGTTCCTGTTGATCTGATGGGCATTATCCTGCCAATCTACGCAATCATCGATATGATCGAAACCTGCGTGAACGTCTGGTCTGATTCAGCGGTTGCGACAATGACAGATCACGATCTCAAACCAGCCTTAGCTGCGTAGCGCATCCGACAAAATAGCCGCGTATGACAGCGGCCCCAAAAAAAACACGCAAAGAGCGACTCTCTTTGCGTGTTTTTTTTTGGCCCTAAAGCACGAGCAACTTGTTGTACCTGGCATGGCTAACTTCGCGTCGCGGGAAGAATCATTGTGACGCCCGAGTATACGTAAAAACCATCTTGAGCTCATAGGGCAGAAATTTAAGACGGTATTCCTCGGCACCATAGCAAGACAGAGACTCAAGTTACTACAAAGCTTTGTATCTCTCGTGCCTTTCGGACAGGCACGGCAATTTCAGACCCGCTCAAGCATATACACAGCCCGCGGAATTGACGCGTGAAGGCGTGTGTGGCGTAGAACTCTGAATCCGTTGTTCTTTGCGATCTGCTTCATATCACCAAGAGAATAGCGGATAAGATAGCGGGTTGTGCGCCGTTTGGAAGGGGGGAGCTTGAGATCGTCACTGTGATATTGATTGTCTGCACAGGTATTGTAGGCGGCATCAATGATATCGCAGACAATCTTTCCGTTTTTTTTCAGGCAGTCGCGATGTGTGTCAAGAAATCCTGCCATGGACGCACCGGGTTGGTGGTACAACCAGTTGACAGAAAGAATTGTGTCGACGTTGCTCGGCAGATGTGCTGGGCTCAGACTGTCATCTTGGATAATGGTAATTGGTACACCCGACTGCGCTGCCAACATTTTGCAAAGCCGAACGGCTTTCTCTGAGATGTCGCTGCCCCGTAAATTTGAAAACCCCTTCTTTTGCGCCAGCCATAAGAGATTGGCACCGCTGCCGCAACCTGGTTCAAACACGCATTCGTCAGGCCTCGTGCAATCGGCTACCCAATTGCAGGCAATGCAAACATGTCGCCTCCAGATGCGACTCTTGATTGCGTAGATATGCCATGGTTCGGCCTCACAAAGATGAACCAGCCTCTCAATATTTCTGACCTGTACAGCATGGGAAAATGGCCATCTGTCGCGTAGATAGCTAAAAAACCTCGATTCCATTTGGCTACACCTCCAGACCCGCGTCTCTTAAGACACGGTCCAGTCATTCATACGAAAGAATGGATGGAGGTCTCTCTTTGGGAGGATGTTCCAAGCTGTTCGGGACAAAAGAGTTGGGAGCACGATCAAAGAACGGTTTGTTTCGTTGCACAGCAACGTGACCGCCAATTATTCATGGGGGTGCTGCCGCTCCCTCGTCACCAGGTAAGGCTGAAAAATAATGAAAGGCTATGTCCGCCTCTTCCTGGAAAAAAATAAATTGCCTGCCTTCTTCAAACGCCGTGTACGGGACGCACGCAATGGCGGTGAAAAAAATGAGCAGAGAAAAGACAACGCTCTTATGAATACAACGCATGATGCATTTTGCAAAATGAAGTTAGGTGGTCAATTGATGGGATATGTTTGACGCGTACAAGCATACGCGATGCATCCACAAAAGTATAGGCTCACAGAGCATCGATACAGAGAGTCTTGGCCATTGCCGGTCGTACGGATGCCCTGGAAAACTGTACAGCAAAAAAACCACCTGATTCTTTGTGACTTAGGGAGTTTTGAGCAGCATGCCAATCTTTACCGCCTACGCTCACGTGGTTCTGCAATCTCAAGAATTGAGAGGCATATCGCCATCCAATAGCACGCAACTGTATCTAAGGCGCCAGACAAATCCGTCCGAAAGGCACGAGGATATACGGCGCAGCGTACCTGGAATTTTCCTTTTTT
Source organism: Desulfovibrionaceae bacterium (assembly GCA_017454105.1). Classification (GTDB taxonomy): domain Bacteria; phylum Desulfobacterota; class Desulfovibrionia; order Desulfovibrionales; family Desulfovibrionaceae; genus Desulfovibrio. The sequence goes on from JAFTDR010000061.1 coordinate 2,452, forward strand.
CGAATGCCTGCAAAGGCGCTTTGCGATCTCAGAGAAAAGCCTCATAGGAACACGCCTAGACCATTGTCCAGGGAGTTTTGGCGCTGTACCAAACAATGCGCAACTCTGTGAAACAAGGACGAGCTCTGCTTCACAATCAGCCCATACGTACTCATCCCTTGATATCACCCTTGATGGCCGTCACAACGGCTGACATGGTCTGACTGGGAAGAAAGTGGCGCACATCGGTAAAGCCGACCATTCGAAGGTCCTCCTCGATTTCACGGAATGTGTAGACACGACCATGCTTTGTTTTAAGCAGCATATTGACTCCGAAGAGCGCGCCTGCCTCTGGATTTGTGCGGCTTTCGTCCATGACAAAATCGCGTATTGCAACAACGCCTCCTCTGGTCAGCGCCTGAAACGTTTTTTCATACAGAGAACGGCTTTCCATTCTGTCCATTTGATGAATAATGGCACTGATCCAGGCAAAGTCAAAGCCGTGCGGAAAACCTGTCTTTGTAAAATCCCCTTCAAGAAGCGTTACACGTGCTTTAAGTGCTGAATTGTGAAAGCGCTTTTTCGCTTGGCTTATGCCTATAGGAAGATCAAAAAGCGTAGCCCTGGAATTCGGAAGACAGTGTAAAAAAGCCTCGGTATAGGTCCCTGAAGCGCCTCCGATATCGAGAATTGTTGCCTCGTCTGGCAAGGACTCAAGCAAAGGACGCAAATTCTCTACCGTGTCCTGAACGCAGTGAATGGCAATGGCATTCATGGCCTGAATGAAGGAAACACTGTCTTCAGCTTCTCCTAAAAAACTCTCTTCTTTTTGGGGTTCACCGAATTTGACTGCAAAGGAAAGCTTGCTCCAGGAACGCATAAGCAGAGCGCGGTGCCTGAGCATGGGGATATAGGAAGCTTGATTTCGGCTGTCAAGAAGCTGAAGAAAAGGGGCTGCAACAGAGTATAGCGGAGGTTCGCCGTCTGATTTTGTCAGGTAGCCAAGAGCTGACAGAGCATCAAGAAGCACTTCCATGCCGCGATTGTCACAGGAACACTTTTTCGCGACACCCGCCGCAGTCGCAGAATTTTCACACTGAAGAAGAGCTGTTGCGACATCGAGTTCAGCCAGAGCCGCAAGGACACTTGAGGACATAAACGCTGAACTGTCGTTTTCCAATTTTTTCAGGGCTGTTTGCATGGACAATTCTCCTCACTTTTTTGTTTGCAAATTCTTCCATTTCTCTGCCCCATAGGAACAGGCTTCCCCAAAAACGTCCCTTTTTTTGACCTGTGCCTATCCGGCAAAAAGAGACAAGCGCTTGACCTTGACGCTTTCTGCGCTTACGCTTGCCTTATGAACACACAACACACGACAATTCGCCGTATTGCGGCAACAAGAGAAGCAACACTTCGTGCTGCTCTCTTTTGTGTTGTGTGCGCCGGGATCGGTGCCACGTGACCTCTGTTGTCAGGTGGGACTGGATGTCTTCCCGGCACTCTTCCTTGCAATCGGTGAATGCGCTTGTCTGCGGGCAGACGCATTTTCCGTGTCCTTCCTTCTTGAAGACCCTCCGATCCCTCCTGGCCAGACTCTTGGCACTTTCTCCCTCTTTTTTTTGACTGCCGTGGGCCACACGAACAAAACGCTTGTCGTGTGGAGATCGGCTATGCCCAAAGGAGAGTATCTATGGAGAACACGGATCGACGAACATTTCTTAAAGGTCTTCTTGCCGGCGGCACTGCGGCTTTTGCCTCGGAATCAGGGCTTGCCAAAGCAGCCGACGAGACGCCGGTCCTGCATGTCTGGTCCTGCGGGGGGCTTGCCGAAGCGATGAAACCCGCCCATGACGCGTATATGGCGCAAAACCGTGTGCGTATTGCCTACACAGGCGCATTTGCCGGAGCACTCGGCAAATCCCTGCTTGCGGGCAAGGGCGAAACCGACGTGTTTGCGGGAAGAGTTTTACAATTGGCGAAAAATCTGCGTGCAGCCGGAAAAATGGACTATTTCAAGCCCCTGTGTTTCACAAGCTATGTGATTGTGACACCGAAAGGAAATCCGGCCGGCATTCAAAGCCTCGCCGATATGGGACGCAAGGGAGTGCGCGTCGCCATGGCGCCTCTCGCCTCGCCTCCAGGGAGCCAATCGGTCGCAGGCATCCTCAAAAAATCCGGCCTGACGGAAGCAATCATGAACAATGTGCTGGATACCAAGGCTTCATGCATTCAGCGCACAATCACCGACGTCACAAGCGGCCGTGCCGACGCCATGATTGTCGAACGGCGCCTCACGACTGATCCCCGCTACAAGGATTTTCTTGAAATCATTGCCATACCGGAGGAATTTTTTCCCCCATCTCCCCTCACCTTCACAGTTGGTGTCATGCGCTCTATCCCCGACAAAGCTCTCGGTGACGCCTATGTCGAGTGGATCACAAGCGCGGATGGGCAGGCTTTTTTTGAGCGGGTCGGTTTTATACCGGCTCTATCGGAAAAAGGCCAGGAACTGATACAGAAGCTCGGGGTGTACGATGCAAACGTGTAGCGCAGACGGAAAAAATGATAGGGCTTTAGAAAAGAAAGGGTCGAAGCGCTCGCTTTTGTACTGGGCGAACCGTTTGACTCAATGGCTTTCCCTTGCTTTTTTGGGAGAATGGGCATTTTACGGTGTTTTTCGATGTCCTTTTGTTGTTCCCTTTATCAGTTGCCAAAATTGCCCCATACTCACCTGTCCAGGCCGTGTCGCCCACACCTACTGGGGAGTCTGGGCTGTGTGGCTTGGTGTTCTTGTGCTGTTTGGGCGGGCCTTTTGCGGTTGGATCTGCCCAGGTGGGCTTGTAAGCAGACTTTTCTCCAAGGCGCCAACTGCAAAAACCCTGCACCCTGACGCTGAAAAAACTTTCGGCTACGCCAAATATCTTGTTCTTCTCTTCTGTCTTCTCGTGTATTTTTTCATGAACCAGCCGCGGGCCAATATCCCTATCCGTATCGGCGAATTTTGGCCGGCAGTCCTGCAGACCTGTCAGTTCGCCTCGGATCTCTGGCTGCTCCGCTCTGCGACGCTAGTGCTTTTGATCCTAAGCGGAGCCTTCATTCTCCTTGCGTGGTGCCGCTTTGCCTGTCCCATGGGGGCAATTCTGGAACTTCTGAAATCTTTCTCGCTTTTTCATTTCACAAAAACAGACCAATGCAACGGCTGCAATGCCTGCAAACGGATCTGCCCCATGCATACACGACCAGACGAAGCCAATTGCACCAACTGCGGTGATTGTCAGAGCATCTGTCCGCAAAAGGCGATAGACTTCCGTTTCCGGTTTAAGTAGCCTACGCCATGGAAACAGCGAAACATCCGTGTTTTTCTGATGAGGCCCGTTGCGCGCACGGACGCATCCATCTTCCTGTGGCCAAAGACTGCAATATCGCCTGCATCTACTGCAACCGCGCATACGATTGCCTCAATGAGTCGCGGCCAGGTGTGACATCGCGCATCCTCTCTCCAGAGGAAGCCTGCGCCTGCCTTGACATGGCGCTTGCGCGCGTTCCCAATCTTTCCGTTGTCGGCATAGCTGGGCCAGGCGATCCTCTTGCCAATCCAGAATCCACATTGGCGACATTTGCCCTTGTGAAAGAGCGCTATCCCAAGCTTCTCCTTTGTCTTTCAACCAATGGCCTCGCCCTGCCCGAGTACGCGGCCGATCTCTGCGCAGTCGGCATAGGTCATGTTACGGTCACGGTGAATGCCGTTCACCCAGATGTTGGCAAACATATATACAGTTGGGTGCGGGACAAAAACGTTCGGCATACGGGAAAAGTCGCTGCGGCACTGCTTTTGGATCGCCAAAGGGACGGTATAGCGCGTCTTAGAAAACGAGGCATACGCATCAAAATAAATACAGTACTTATGCGGGAAAATGTCGAGCATGCCCCATTGATTGCCCGCGAAGTCGCTTCCTGGGGAGTTCAACGCATGAACTGCATCCCTCTTATCCCCGTTCCCGGCACAAAAAAAGCAAAAGAAAAACCGCCGGCGAGCGCTGATCTGGAACGGGTGCGCAAGGCCTGCGAAATCCACGTGCCCCAAATGCGCACATGCACGCGCTGCCGGGCGGATGCGGTCGGTTTGCTTGATGCCTCAAGGCCCCTGGAAACGGTTCTACAGAGCCAAGCCCAAGTCCGGCTCTGTCCAGACATATCCTGACATTGTTGCCGCGTGTTCGGTCAAGCACCGAGGCCCCCAGAAACCGCCAGTTTCTTGGCTTCATCGGCTGTTGGACGAATATAGGCCCCCCCTGGTTATCCAGTTATCGCTGTTTGCATGGTCCTCAAGGATCGTCCAATGCTTAGAAGATCGTCGGGGGGGCCATCTCGAAGGAGTCAAAATGCTATCTGTAACTGGCATCAGTGGTCCTTAGGCAACACTTGTCATTCCTGCACTCAAGCAACATTCCCAGCCAAAGTGGGTATGAATGAGTGAAGGAGATGTGGCTCTTTCCCTTCAGTCACCTGTACATGGCGCTCGGTGACTTAGGTACTGCAGGCCCTTACCCTCTTCGAACCGTGACAACGATAGCCACGTCCTTATTCTATACTCAGCGTCATAAAGATTTTCCCCTAGGTGGACGATGTCAGAGTGTAACCTGAAAACAAGTGAAGGTTCTACACTGATCCTTCCGATTGTCGTCTACAATGGAGACAGGCCTTGGTCTGCTGCCAAATCGATGCGGGATATCCATGATCCAGTCGAGGTTAACTCTGAAAACGATTTTCAGCTACAGTTGCTCTTTGACTACTTTGTCGTAGACGTCGGACGACTTGATCCAAAACTGCTTGAGCAGGATAGTTTACCTGGAAGATTGTTCAGGCTGGAACGAGTGAAAGATGAAAAAGAGCTGGTTCAGACTATCAAGGATATCGCGGCTCTCTTTCGACTTGAGCCAGAGCATCAAGAATTGGCGAGGATATTGTGTGGGTGG
>JAFTDR010000062.1 GCA_017454105.1 Desulfovibrionaceae bacterium
AAGTATGGACTTACCCCAGACTCTCACTTGTTTACGTCATAAAAATATCCAGGCTTTCTCCATTAGAGCGTTCATTTTTAATAACGAGAGGAGCGCTCCGCTTTGGCACTCTGTTCAACTTATTTTTCCACAAGTCCTAAGCTCGACACATCTTCGTATTTTCTTGCGAGAAGAACGCTTCTGTGGACCATGGCTGTGTTCTAAAACATGCCTTGGACTATAGCTACTCTGTCGCATAATGGTTTTCCCGCGCAAGCCAAGAAGAGCGACCTCAGGTACCCGCATGGAAAGAATCATTGGAACGCCAAGTATAAGTTCGCGTGGCAGGCGATCTGTCTAAGGCATGGGGATGAGCCAGGTCATAATCATTTAAAATCTTCCATACTTTAGGTAGGCAATATAAAGACTCTATAAATCAGTAACGTTGTTATTGCTTACTTTTTAAAATACTAAAATACAATTAATTTGCTAAATAAATTTGAGATAAAAAAATATACTACTATATTTGTATTAAACAGATATGCTAACCGCATCGATAGACATTTTTATATTACCGACAAATACTCTAAAGTTTTTCAAGGTAAATTCACTACAAATAATAGATAGACAGTAATAACAAATATTGATTTTACACAAGCATATTTCTATTTATATATAATTCACTATTTAAATGAATTAAAATAAATCTATGACAAATTTTATCAAAATTTAAATGGTTTTGACTTGACTCTTCAGTTGTCTCTCTAGCGTCAGAATGCAGACTTTGTCGCTATTGATACGATCTATAGAGCTATATTAAAGCCCCTGATACTATGTTTCGCAGTTGGCCCGTGATCGGATACGAACGACTTTAGCTTTGCCATTTTTCAACAGAAGTCTTGCAATGACATTTTCGCAAGGCATTAAGGGTTTGCCGTTATATGACCTATACAATAAATTGTACCTACAAAAAATAATGTACCACTCCGTCTTTGGACTGGTTATGCGTACTCTTCATATTCTGTTACCAAATACATTTTTCCGTTGTCAAATCGATAATGATGAAGGAGCTTTTTACATCTGTCTCGCAGTTTTTTTTACTCTTACCCAACTTAATGATAGACAACAGAGCAACAGTCTGCTGCGTCAACCGTAGGTGTCATAGCTCAATAATTGTAGCAGTAATTTCTTACTAGTCTAGTCTGGTGAACTATTTAAAGGAAACCACACCCTTTTATGGGGTGTGGTAGTTCACTTTCTTTTCTATAAACTTGGCTATATTTTCAATTGATAATTTATCTATAGATATACTTATTAAAAATTTTTCTACTTCGTCATCAACAGTAAAGTTATAGCCATTTATGAAGAACATTTGTATACAACAACCCAAGGCGGTTCTTTTATTGCCATCGTTAAAAACATGGTTGCAAATTATTCTTTGAATTAAACATGCAATTTTCATGAATAATGTTGGAAAACGATCAACTTGATAGATAGGAAACATAATTTCTTCTAAAATTAATTCTAAATTTTGACCATGACGAATATTATTTTCTCCTATAAACAATCCACCTGTATCTTTAATTACACACTTATTTATATACAAAATATCAAAAGCAGTTATGAATTTGCAAGATTTTTCCATATTTCTCTATCTTTACGAAAACTTTCTTTCATTTTTTCATTTGCTTCTAAATGAATATATGGTTCTTCCTTTTTTATTATTTGATTAATCTCATCATTTGATAGTATTTTAGACATGTAATATTTAGCATTATTGAACATTCCTAATTGCAAATATGATTTTGCTATTAACCTTATAATTTCTTTGCTATTAACTATATTTTCGTACTTTAATCCTAAGTTTATTACATCGATAAGATAGTCAAATTTTTGCAATGAAGTCATGTAATTACATATCACAGTTTCGTTTTCAGAAATTTCCAGAGCTAATTCAAAATTTTTACGCATTAGATATTCATCTTTATCATGTGTGTAAACAATTCCCTTAATCACATATGCAATTTCGGGGTTTGTCTGAAAAAATTTATCAGCTTCATTGAGATAATGAGCTGTATCCGAAGAAGTCCATGGTTTAGAACTGTAAATACGATTATTTAGTTCTTCTAAAATTTCATTTTCTTTTGACGCAAATACAGCTGACATTTTTAACTCGTATATTTAAGTTATAATTTAAAAAATACTGAAATATAAAATTATTATTTTATATAATTAAATAAATATTAATATAAATGATTGTTTAATTTTTTGTGCGTCTAACATGGATAATTACTATAGGATGAAAGTCCCGAACACGGCCACTGGTGGCAAATGTTGAGCTTCTCCCAAGGCAGGTCTCGTGAGGGCTGGCTGAAACCCAGTGGGAAGGGACTTGCAAACCTTCGGCCCGACTTAGGCTAAAAGCCGTCACAGAAACCCATTCAGGCAGGCGTAGGGGGGGGGTGCAAAATGGCATGAAGTCCTCCTGCAACCAGACGGACCTACGAATGTATACTCAGCCTCATAAAGATTTTCCCCTAAGCGTCCTGCGGAAAATCAATATGCGGTCGAGTATATTCTAAAAAGTGCCGCGCAGGTCTTTACACAGCACCCATAGCCAGTGCGTAGCCGCTCACGGGGGGGGACCTCTAGGCCCCACCACCTTTTTCACCCCTAAAGTCGCAAAAAGGCAGATCTGCGTTTCTGACAAACCTCGGGGCTAACGCAGGCCTTAAGAAACACTCTGTAAACAGGTCATAATCATTTACTTTTTGAAAAATAATAGTCATATATTTTTTAATCTATTTAAATAATAAATCAAAGATAACTAGGAATATGTTTTAGCAGAATCGATATTACATATTATAATCTAATTTATACTTAAATACTTTACAGTTCTATCCAAAAATACAAAAACATACATCAATATGCTCAATACCTGGGTATGTCTAGATGTTTGTGTAAATCGTTTTTCCCTGGATATGCCGTGTTCAGTGGGGTACCTCAGAGGAGAGGCGAGGCTTCAGGTACCAAGGCTTGCTCACCTCCTCCATCCTGCGCTTCTTCCGCCGCCTGGGGCTTGGCTGGCCTCTCGCCTAGTTCATGCGCGGCGCTGCGAGTAGTATCCAGATATGTGCAGCTTGGCCCGCAGGCTTATGTGAAGTACCTGTTTGTTACTATGGCGCGAATACGCACTAGAATGCGGCTGCGCTTGCCTCTCTGCCAAGGGAGGACATAGGCTGGCAGCGTGGCTGACCGGGATGCATTTCTTTTCGTCAGGCTTTGCAGCAGAGCGGCAACAAGGCGTCCACGGCGTGTCACGGCAGTTATGGAGCCAGCCTTCTTGCCTTCCCTCATTGCGCAGCCTTCCTGTTCTCCATGATTTCCTCCATGAAGAGTTGAAGGCTACCCTACGTACGTAAAGGCATGCAAGGACTGAGGTCCCTGCAGCGACATTTTCCCATGAGTGTACGAGACAACATTGCGGGGTGCGCGCGATACGTAGGGAGACAGTTTCCTTGACGCAAACAGAGTTGCAAATAGTAATAGGGTCTACTTCAGTAGCCTTCAACGTATATGGTAGGATCGATTTTTGGAAAGGCAAGAGGTGGAAGCAAAAAAATTCCGCGTGTACGGACTAACATACTATCGCTCAAGCTCACGAGCCACAAAGAACCAGGCGTTCCTGTCGCTTTACAGTTCTATTTGCACGGAGCTTCCGACATAAGCCAAGATGCTCTGTATCGCGAGGATTTCAGTGCAACTAATTGTTATTCGTACACGCGGAAAAATTTGCTGTAAACTGATCTTTGTGTATCTGCAAAATGCTCGTGTTAGTTTTTTACAGATACTAATACAAAACCTACTGAAGCAGGGACATCAGCTCTTCTTCGGAAAGAGTTGCGGTCGTAACCGCTTCCTCGCTGCCTTCGAGGAAATCCGCCGCCAAATCGCGTTTACTTGAATGAAGCTTGAGAATCTTTTCCTCAACGCTGTGGGCCATAACGAGGCGGTACACTGTCACCGTATTTTTCTGCCCTATTCTGTATGCGCGGTCCGTAGCCTGATCTTCCACAGCCGGATTCCACCAGGGATCCAGATGAACCACAATGTCAGCTGCCGTCAAGTTAAGTCCCTGACCGCCGGCTTTAAGACTAATAAGGAAGGCATCCCCTTCGCCACGCTGGAACGCGGCAACACTTTCTCTGCGCTTTTCTTCGGGGGTTGCACCGTCAAGGTACTGATAGACCACATGTCGCTTATCAAGCTCTTCACGCACAAGCGTTAAGTGACCGACAAACTGGCTAAAAACAAGTAGTCTGTGTCCGCCGGAAACCGCTTCATCAAAAAGTTCCAGAAAACGCGTAAGCTTCGAAGAAATCGGCTCAACAAGCGCCCCTGCCTGGGGATCGGCAAGTGACGCATGGCAACAGGCCCTGCGAAGCCTTGTCAATTCCGTAAGGATGCTGAAACGACGGCTTTTCGTGTTTGATCCATCGCTGACGTTTTTGACAGCGTTGCGGCGAATGGACTCGTAGAATGCGGCTTCCTTTTCCGTTGGTTCGATGACAATGGTCTGCTCTGTCAATTCAGGCAGATCATCAAGCACCTGACTCTTCAAACGGCGCAGGATAAAGGGACGGATAAGCATCTTCAGTGCCGCTGCCGACGGTCCGCCTTCGGAAGCATCACCAAAACGCCTGTGAAAATCGGGGAGCGTGCCGAGGAGACCGGGGTTGATTATGTTAAAAACGCTCCACAGATCCTCAAGATGGTTCTCAATTGGGGTGCCGGTCAGAGCAAGAGGAAAATGCGCGGGTATTTTGTGGGCTGCGCGCGAGCGCATGGTTGAGCTGTTTTTCAGTGCCTGCGCCTCATCAAAGACCACCATCCGCCACTGTTTCGTTGTAAACAACTCCTCCTCTCTCGGCAAAAGGCCGTACCCTGCCACCATCACCATGCCGGCCTGCATTTCATCGATCATGGCCTTGCGGTCTGTGGCATCGCGCAGACGCACGACCTGAAGCGCCGGGGCAAAACGGTTGAGCTCCTCAACCCAGTTGGGACAGACAGAAGTCGGAGCGATGATCAGACAGGGCCCTTTCTGCGCCTCGCGGATCATGACGGCAATGGCCTGAATGGTCTTTCCAAGACCCATGTCATCAGCTAAGCAACCGCCAACACCCCACTCGGAGAGACGGCAGAGCCATACATAGCCTGTGGTCTGGTACGGACGCAATTCTGCCTGAAGACCCGCAGGAACAGGAGGCTTTATCTCAAAAGCGACCCGCATGCGCTGGATCATATCCTTCCACTTACTATCACTTTCGTGATGCATCTCATTGCAGATCTCTTCAACAAGAGCGCCTGCAAGCGGATGTATCGTACGCTCATTCCCGCTGCGCTTTGCTGTCAAAAGACGCAGACGCTCCAGGCTGCGCTTCACTTCATCAGAGAGCTGCAGGAATTCGCCATTCTTCAGCTGAACAAAAGGACTTTTTCCAGTTGAACGCTCAAGAAGCTCGGTCAGCTCAAGAACCTTCAGTTCATTGACCTTGACTTCGCCTGAAAGAGCAAACCATTCGCCCGATTTCATTGTCCGAACCGACAGCTGGCTCTTGTCCACCTTCCCAAGGAGCTTGAAACGCTCACCCTTGGGCCATTCAAGCCGACAATGCTGCTCCATGGCATTGGAGTCTTTCAATTCCGTGATAAGACGGAAAAAATCCGTCAATTCCGGTGAAACCCAGTCATAATTCGTATCAAGATCTGTCAGACTGGGACACAATCCAAGCAGTTCGCGAAGGCAATTGCTTTCCTTTGCGAAATCCCGCTCATAGAGGACTGTCCTGCCATTCTGCACTTGGATGACCTCAGCCTTCCCCTCTGCGGGAGCATAGGTCGTCCCTTCGTTTCCACCAGGCCTGACACGCAGCGAAGCCAAGAAAGTCGATCCCTGCTGCCATAACTGCACAAGAGGTGTCGGATCCCCTGGAAGACGCTGCGTCTTTGTCTGCAGATTCACGCTGACTTTCTTCAGATTCTGCACAACATTCAAAAACTCAGGCAACTGGCTTGTCGGCATCTCCATGCCTTCGGGACCGAGAATCTCACTTAAGGACGATACGGTCGCATCAAAGATATACAGGCCCCACAGACCGTCGGCTATTTTTTTCAAGAAGAAATTCTTGTTGTTCACCGGCCTTGCGGAGAGGCTGATCATGCAGCGGGAATCTTCTTCTTTGACCGTCAGTTCGACAGTGCGCAGTTCAAGCTTGACAGGTGTGCGGTCGCGAAAATCAAAAAGCAGAGGGTGATCAACCAGAATCTGGAAACCCTTTGCTGCGTTAAAGTAAAAGCTGGTGTTTGAGTAGTAGTACTGATAATCCTGCTCATAGGCAGAAAACATGTCCTTGTCCTGGGGGGTAAGCCAGGGCTCATCGTCTCTCAGACGCTTGATGGCAAACTTCTGGCCCTGCGACCACTTCCCACCTGCTGTGCGGACCTGCACATAGGGGTATACGGTCTGGCCTGCAAAATCGATAAGCCACACAAGACGCCGCTGCTTCTCTCCATTCTCTGGAGCTTTCTCGGTGTCCCCGAAAAGCCGCTTTAAGGAATCCATCTGGAGTTCCCAACGCTCAAGCCCCTTGCCCATATCGAGCCAGGTCACATACTCGACGCCTTCAATATTTGCTTTGTCTGTGGCGTCGACGTAGCGCAGGATATCATTCAGCATGTTGAAGATAACAGGTGAAAAAGACTCGTACTGATCGCGCAGGGCCACACAGGCTGGAACCCAGTCCTTATTCTTGCTGCGCATGCAGACAAGAAAATTCAGGATACGGGTAAACACGGAAACATTTTCCGACGGGCAATATTCGTCTATGCCCAGCGCTGTGCCTGGCTGAAACTTGATCCGGAAGATATCCTGCAAACAGGCATAGCCTAACCCTTCCTTAAGCCCCCCTATGTTCAGCGAGATTTTTCCTGTTTCCTCAAGAAAGCTATCAAGCCGCTGCTTCAAGAGAATACGACAAATATACAGCATCAGGCCGTACAAATCAGGATAAAAGGGAAAGCCCCTGACACTGTGTTCCTTTGTCCACTGATTGGCCGCGCTTTGCAACGCATCATACGCCTCATGGTACTCGCCACGCAGTGTCTGCCCAACTGCTTCGGCAAGCTTGGGAAAAAGAGGTTTTAGGCTGCCAAGCTCCCTGGTTCCAGGGCAAAGCCACGGCTTTCCCTGAAGGGTACGCAGGACAGCATAGTGCAAAAGCGAATCCGCGCTGTCAGCCGGAAAAATGTTTTCTGCCTCAAGCCGATCGCAGACAGCCCCAAGGCCCTTCCAGAGTATGGACTCGTTTAACGTCGCGTAGACACAACTGGAGCAGATGTTGCGCTGATGTTCTAACGACTTTGAGCGAAGCCACTCAACAGAAAAATCGATCTGCGAAACATATGTGTCTATGATGTTCTGGTATATGTTTGCCTCGGCGAACACGTCGGTATTTTTCGGATACTTCGCGGCGCATTCGTCAGAATAGAGTGAGAGGAAATTCCACTCTGTTGTGAGCGTCCACGATTTTTCCAGCTGGGGCAAGACAGAGAGAATCGCAGAGACAATGTCGCTGCGGCGCGCGGCCAGAAGAGCAAGTTCATGGCGAATCTGGTACTGCAATCTGCCGGTTGGTGTAAAACAGGATCTCTGGACAAAACCGTCACGGACCTGCTTCACTGCATCGTAATCCCACGCTTGCAACGGCTGTGGAGGCGGTAACGAAAGCGCACGCAAAACAAGCCCCAATGAAACATTGTTCAAGTAGGGACACAGGGCATCGGTCAATAAAAAAATCTCACTCGCTTCTCTGCTTAACTGCTGATGCGAAAACACACTCTCTTCCATCATATACCTCATGCGACGCCAATTCTTTGATATCACAACTCTCGAAGTTCATTGCGATGCTGATTGACTCCCTCAGCACATACTTGTCATTTTGCAAGGAACCTCATGAATCGTACTAACGGCAAATTCGCTCTCTTCAAGTTTTGCGGGCTTATGTACTATACAATCAGCACTACCTATCGTGCCAATGCAACGGGGCCACCCGTAGATGTCCTTAAAGGACGGAGTGCGTTCCGTCCCGAAGCATTTCGTCTATACACTCATACTCCCTTAAGACATCTCGGCCTCCAACAAAATCCGAAAGCATGAGGATAATCGCATTGCAGCGCAAACGGGCTCCGCGTCTTTTCCTCGACACTCTTTTCTAGACTTTCGGTAATCTATAGTTTAGGAGTATACTCAAGTCAAAAAAAATGTATACAAGAGTGGTCTAAGATCTCGGAACAATACGGATTCATAGCTCAACGCTGGCAACTTTTTTTTCGACCACAGTATACTCCAGCCAGAAATGAACTGACATATTTGCGAACGAGAGTCAGCACTCAAGTCTGGTATTTTCAGCTCAAAGTGACAACTTTTTTTCTGACCCTAGTCAATATCTTGATTGCAATAGACTTCTTACACAACATACTCAAATTGTAGTCTTAATTTCCCGCTCGCCACATACGCTACACAGAGGAGCGCCCTATTCCTTCTGAATCTTCCTAGCGCACAAACCCAGAGCCGCATACTGATTTTCCCTCATTTAGTGTCGCGGGAAGAATCATTGTGCCGTGTATAGTCTTGTAGTTCAACGGATCGTTTGCGATCTACACAGGATCGAAAAGTCCGTAAATGCCCTTTTCATGACTATTACGCGCAATATCGGGTTCCGACGCAAAGCACTCTCCAGATACTCATCACAGCCACATATCACTGTTTAAACGGATCCACAGGCTAACACTTTGTTCTGTTTGCTTCGCCTGGAATCGCTCATCACCAAAGACTAGCTTCGCGTTATTTTCAGACTTTTTTCTAGGCCAAGCTTCGCGTCGTACAGGTATCCATCTGTTATTAACTCATGACGAAAAAGATCTTTCGCTTTCGTCCTCATCAACGGCGGAACCTCACACTTTCCGAGGTTGGGAAGGAAGAGTGTATCCGTCGCAAGCAAGCCTGCGGCCACAGTAACGAACGTTCGGTCAAATGCCCTGTATTACCTTGTCGATCTACTGTTTTTTGTTTGTACGTAGATTATATATCCTATCTCTATATTTGTCAAGTGACACGCAAACTAGTGGATTTTCCCCGCTAATTTATACCAGCATACAATAAAAAAATTCCGTTTCAAACATTTTATGCAATCAACGGACTAAAAAGACGTTTCATATCAATAAAAAAGCGCGTGGTCTAAACAAATTCATTGTGTGGCGCAGTTTATTTTTCATTAGAAAATATGTACACTGTAAAAAATTAGTTTACTATTCTATAAAAACAAAATTGAACTGCTACTGATTTTCTTCTTTTTTTATATCCGCTCACAGGTGTACGATGAAATGCGCCTTGTAGCCAACTCTCGAGGCATCGCACGTACGACTGTCGTACGATTTGAAGAACTATACAATCCACGTAGTACCGTTGACCCATGGCCTTTTTTTGCAGCACACACACCCCAAAAAAAAATCGCTGAAAAGAAAACGAATCTCGGGCTTCACACGCAATACACCGGAACATGCCTTTTTGTGCCGCACACAGCTATAGCGCAGAAAACGCATGGCAGTCAATGCACAAAAAGCTCTTTGACCCTACAAACCGCAAACTTGGTCGGTGTTCGGAGAAGTATACCCGCGACGGGTACAATCTTCCGTATCCGCTCACGGATGACCTACTCTCCAGGCATCTCACGGACGACAGAATGCGGTGCTTGTAACAATAATACGATTTGAAGAACTATAAAATCCGCGTAGTACCGTTGACCGGTGAGCGGATACAATCTTCCTTCCTACTATCGAAGAAAGTGCGACGTTGACGAGGACGAAAGCGGAAAATCTTTTCCGTCGCGAGTATAGACTCAAGGCGGAAAAAAAATATGTATATGCGTGGTCTGAGATTCCAGGACAAAGCGGGTTCGTCAACGGTGGCAACTTTTTTCGTATTCGCTCGCGGTTTAATAGGAAAAAATACCTCGTCGTACCGTACCCACCGTAGAATTCGATCTTTGTTGGCAATGACATCGTATTACAATTCTACAGGTTAATTGCAAAAGATGTTGCCGAACGGACAGACGCCAAGCAGACGTGGACGGAACCCCATTGCAATCAACTTCTCAAATCGTAATACTATTCTAGAGGTTGATTGCAATAGACCTCGTGAACAACGTAGTGTCAGTGGGCTTCTGTAGTACTCGGCGCTCATTGATTGCAATCAATTCCTAGAATTGTGAGAGCGAGAGGGGTGCAAAGCCCGCATATTTTTCTGGACTGCAGATAGCCAAGCAAGAAAAAAATACTGTTTCCTGCCCAAAGTTACACGGCCGCATACTGGTTTTCCCCCGCAAGCCAAAGAAGAGCGACCTCAAGTACTCAGCCAGGAAGAATCTTTGTGACGCCGAGTATATATCGCCCAACAGCGCAGGCTATTTCGACGTGTACTCCGCCTTACGAGCCATAAAACACCTCAAGTTCACCAGTACGTAGCGTTCTTTAGTCTCGCAAGATTCAGAATCCTGCTTCATAACGTCCGATTTTGCCGCTGTATACAACAGGCTTCTCGTTTGCTCAAGTCAGAAGAAAAAGTGTCCATGTATGCGGGTTCGAAGCGCAACGCTGGCAACTTTTTTTTCGACCGCAGTATACATGCGTAGAGTTTCTTTGCTCTGTTGGTAACACAAAGCTCTGTCCATACAGGACAGATGCGCGATCAGAAAGTTTTAGGTCTTAGGAACTGTAAAAAAGTCTCTTGACATTGTTGTCGAAACTGCCCGGCAGTTTCGACAACAGAAACGCAGCATACGCTGAAACGCACGCAAGGCGAAGTCTTGTTAGCCGAAAGGCTCAAATCGCACGAAAAAAACTTCGTGAGCCATTGTAAGACTATACGACCACATCCCCACAAGAAAAGCCAAGGCGCTCGAAAGTCTCCGAAAGCCAAGCGCAACCTGCGGGTAGGAGTGCAACACTCTGTCGCAAAAGTTTGTTTACAGCAAAGAAATGTACTGTAAACGGATCGTTGTGTATCTGCAAAGTGCAAAAAGCTTAGCTTTTTACAGATGCTAGGCCTATACTTCCGTATCAACTTAAATTCCCGCCCGTCGAGTAAGCTACATGGAGGAGAACTGTAGTCCATCTGCTCTTCCAACTCAAAAAGAGCCTATGTAGCTAAATAGGTCCGTTTAGCTACATAGGGTCCTGTAGGATAGAAAGCCCGCGTCAGCTGGGCCTTTCGCATGTAGCTAAATTTCATGCCGGGAAATTGAGATAAATTTGCGCAGATTGAAAGAATTCGCGTCCCATGAGACACACATGTTTGCCACACCACGAATAACGAGACGACGCTCTGTTCATTCGCCCCCTAGTACACGCTTTGCGAATTACGTGTGCATCTTGTACCCAGAACTCTCCTCACGATGTACGCACAGGCTTAGAGAAGTCGATACGAGCTTGCGGGGCAAGCGCAAAAAAAAAACACATTGCTCATTAAAGAGCGGAAGTCACGGGCTTTCCTTGTTTCGTCCTCGCCAACGGCGAAACCTCACCTCCGAGGTTGGGAAAGAAGACTTCACCCGTCGCGTATACTGCGGTCAGAAAAAAGTTGCCACATGGAGTTAAAAATACCTGGCTCGAGTGCTGACTCCAATTCGCAAAAAAGTCAATTTGTTTCTGGCTCAAGTCAGGATCCTCCGGCGCGCCCTGAGCAATGAAACACCGGTGCATAGAGACGCACAAAAGAAAGCTGCACGAGCGTCACAGTGATTTTTCCCGAATGCTGCAATTCAGTCGGTCGGCCCTGGATCAAGGGCGGAAAAGCAGTATGCGGTCAAGAATATCAAAATTTCTGCTCGCCTCTTTCGGGGAAGCGGGGTACATGTACCCGATGCATACATACCGGAGAAGGCATTGCAATTGTTTCATCGGGACACGCAGAAAGATGCCTCAATTTCTGCTTGCCACTTCCGGCGAGGCAGGTTCTTCAAGGAATAGTGCTGGCTCCATCCCGCAACACGGTATACTCAAGCTAAAAAAATTCCTTGTATAGGGGCGTGCGGCCTCCATTCGAGAAAGACATGTATTGCCTGCCGCAGTATACAGCGAAGCGCATCCACTGGATTGCGTGAGTGTCAGAAGTTTTGTGTACATCTATCCTCAAGCTGGACTGGTCTTGGGCGAGTACGGAGTGTACACAAATTGTATTGCACTCTCAAGATTCGCAACCGACAGGAAGACACAGATCGGCTCTTGCGTTTGTGCCCAAGGCCCCCCCCAGAGCCTTTTAAAAAGCACATACTGAAAGGGTTATGCGGTCAGCGGCCCTTAGTTTTTGTACTTAGGATCGAAAAAAACTTCCTTCTTTTAAATAATTTTTTCTTTGTCCAAGCGTGCAGTACCATTTTTAAAAAGGAACTTTTTTCACGCTGGAGTATACGAAAAATCATTGAGCTGGGCAGACATTCGCAAAAAGACTGATGCCTTCTTGGGCAAGGTGCTAAGACTACGCGATCTACCCAGTCCCTGACGAGGACTCCAGCAAAAAAGCTCTGTGACTTTTCGGTTCAACACAATCGCTTTCTCTTTCTCTCTTTTCCGAAAGAGTGCAACTCTTGGGGCAAAAAGAAAGGCGCACGCTCGCATCGAATATCTCTGCCAATACATGCCTAAAAGGATACCTTGGGAATGGATAAGCATATAAGATGGCGCTCCTTCCGTCAATACTGAAAATACCAGCCCCCCAAACTGCAGCCCTCTGCTCTCCCTCCCGCACAAAAAAGATGACTCGCACTGCTGCGGCCCCGTACGAGGCCGACTCTGTACCGATTTGTCAGAAGTCGCGAACTGCCGAGTATTTGCGCAAATTGAACCTGTCCTTTGGACACATTTCGCACAGTGCATTTCAAGAAAATGAAATATATTTCATTTTATACTATTTTTGAACTTTCAAACTCTTTAGATTATGGCACTTTTAAGGCAAAACCAAGAAGCACACTTTTAGTTCGACCTGGCGACATACCACAATAAAGGACTGTACAGTCATAATGATGAGCATCTGCCTCTTAAGCCTGACATCTTTGAACGCAAACGGTATTCTGGATAAGCCTGTTCTGTCATTTTATTAAAAGCGACTCTCACTTTTCCGTTTCAGCAAAAAAATCAGGGACTTCGTAGGTGGGTAAAAAAGCTACGGGCAGAGAGCGGCTTCGCTCCCTCTCGGGCATCTCACCTTTGTTGCGACTCGGAAACCTGCGAAGCTTCGGGAAGACGGAAGCTCACGCGCTCTTGACTGTCCGCCGATCTCGCTTTTTTGCGATGCTCACTCCCTTGGACGCGGATTACGTTAAGCAGATCGCACAATGAATGACTTCCAATGGCGCTCCACGATCCATAGGGTACGTCGCACGCAACGGGCAAATCCACGCAAACTGGAGGACGCCGAAAACCTCGCAGCGCACTGTGGAGCAGCCCACAGCTCATAACGAAGGACCAAAAGTCTAGATACATAAAATTTCAAAGAACTCTAAAGAATCAGGAAAAAATAAAAAATTTATCTATATTTATACATTATACTGAATTTAAATTTCATTTCTCGAAATGCACTTTGCAAAATGTGTCGTAAGGACTGACGTGAACCGAAGCGTGACCGCTTGCCTTCCTTGGTACACAAGAAAATTACCTTCGCACTGCTCACTTCCCCAAATGACACGGTCGCACGCTTCGCGCTTCCCTTGCCTGGCTGTGCACGGCTAGCTCCCGACCTTGCTCGCCAGCGCTTAGCCAACACACCCCAGATTGTAAGGAACTGCAAAATCATATCACAGGGGAACGGTGGAATCGCGCCTTAATGACGATTTTATGCTGCTCAAAAGGACGGTAGAAGCGAGTTCTGTTGACGATGCGACGGCTTGAAGAGATTTTAAACCAGCATAGTACCGTTGACCCGTGAGCTGATACAAAATAGCATAGCTCGAAGACATTCTTCGTGTGATAAAGTATTCTTTTCCGAAAGAACTAACTTTGTCAAATTTTCTAAATCCATACACTTTCTCAGCAGCCACTGGTTGCCCACTACGAACAGTTTTTATTTTTTGAAAATCTCCTATCGGAATACATCTTTTGATGTAAACAATTTTAGTCATAGTAAATGGATTTCCACCGCTTACTATCACACCTGCGTCGATGTGATGATCTTATTTCAAACTCTGAGCGAAACAGTTCTCTTTTGTGATATGGTCATATGTAACTGTCGCATTAGGATAACTACACTTCAACTGTGAGATAATGGTGTTCATCTGTCTTGCATGCTTAAGCTGCTCTTTAGTTGATCCTTCCATTGTTTCCAATTTTTTCCTGCTGATTTGACCATGATGTAATGCATGGTGACAAGTATGACAAAGAGTAACTAAATTTGTATGCTCATCAGAACCACCGTTTTTTCTGAAAATAATGTGATGTACTTCAAGTTTTTCGTCTTTGTGTTTACCACCACAAAGTTGGTATTTATGCTGATCTCGCTCAAGAACCATTGCGCGTGTATTTGCAAAACCGTAATTTAATCCTTTTTGGTACCCCCAATGACATACTTTCGGAGGGCTAGTATTGGATTCTTCATGAGATGTGGATCAAAAACCCCGCATTCAATAACAAGTTTTGAAATCGGAAGAATTTTTTTTCGAATTCAAACTCCCTAATATGCGCTTAAATCTTGCTTTGTAGTGTAGGACAAAAATCTATTGGTTCGTATTGAATTTATTCGATTCAAAATATAACATGTTTTCCGATTGAGACGATTTCTCCGATATTTTCTTCTTTGATCTATTCTTTCTTTAATATCATTACGAATATGAGTTTTTGAAGCATATACGCCTTCTTCATTGTTATTGAGAGCAAATATTCCTATTATTCCTGAACAAGAATCTACTCTAAGCGCATGAGGCTGCGTGTATTCTTTGCTTTGACGTGTCAGCTTGATCGTAAACGGTTCACGATGAACGACTTTAGAAGCCTTGCAATGGCATTTTCGCAAGGCATTAAAGGTTTACCGTCATAAGCATTACCTAAAAAAACTATGAACCACTCCGTCTTTTGACGGGTTATGCGTACTCTTTGTATTCTGTTACCAAATACATTTTTCCGTCGTAAACTCGGGCAATGATAATCAAGCTTTTTACATCTGTCTCACAGGGCTTTTTTTACTCCCATCCAACTTAAAGACAGACGCGACTAGCAACAGTCTGTTGCGTCAACCGTAGGTGTCATGACTCAATCATCGTAGCAGTAATTTCTTACTACTTTAGTCTGATGAACTATTTGAAGGAAGCCACACCCCTTTTTGGGGTGTGGTAGTTCACTTCTATTTATTAAAAATGAAGGCTCTCTGTGTCCTAATCCCTTTTCGAATCTGGTCTATATCTATTTTTCAGCTACAAATACCGAAGGACGCGATACCAGTCGTAATCCCTTTTCAAATCAGGTCTCTTTCTGCGTGAACTAGAAACAAGAATAATACTGAGGAAATCATCGCTGTAATCCTTTTTCGAATCAGGCCTCTTTCTTCGCATTCCGAAAGCACTCTACAAGGTTTTTAGTTGAGTCGTAATCCCTTGGAGTATCCGCTCACGGAACTGTACATTGCAGGCTTCGTACCCCTTCCAGCTAACTGTCGACAAAGGCCGACTACCGTTGGTGAGGGCGACAAGGTAGGATGCAATGCGCATTCCGTTATGCACCGTGAGCGGAGATCTACTGGAAACTACGAGCGCATGTGTACGCTCATAGCCAAGATGGTCGTGATCCCTTTTCAAAACAGGTCTATTTCAAACAACAATCTGACAAAAGATTTAGCTAAGAAGAAATAGTCACGTCGTAATCCCTTTTCAAACCAGGTCTAATTGAACTCCAGGACTCTGAAGCCCGCATCATTCAAGGATTTTCGGGCCCTCATTCGCGGAGCTCTTACGTACATTGCGGTAAATTTTGAAAACATGGGCCTAAAACGCTTGCTGCTGGCCGATCGCAGACCCCTTCAGCTATTTTTTTACAAAGTCCTTGATTATCAAGGGTTTTGTAAAAAAATACACATGAGGGAGGAGGTTCGCGCATTGGCGCAAACACAGTTGGCAGCGTAAAAGATCGTTCCGTTCTGGCGCATGCGATGGGATTGCAAGACGGAGGGAAAACCATTGTGCGGTCGAGTATTCCGCAAGATGGGTATACCCTGAAATTCCCGCCCGGCGAGTTAGCTACATGGAGGAGAACCGCAGTCCATCGGCCCTTCCAATCTGACTTTTGCACGTTTTCATGCGTCAAATTCAAGTACCTTGACTAAGCCATGTGTTTCACGGCGAAAACGAGTCTGTAACCCGCATCAGCTGTGGCCTCTTTAAGTTTGCATTTCAGAGAGCCTTTTCTGATGCGGGTTTCTGAATTTCACGTACGAAAACATGCAAAAATCAGACTTCCAATTCAAAATGAGCCTTTGTAGCCAAACGGACCTGTTTAGCTACAAAAGGTCCAGTAGGAAACAGGAAGGCTAAGTTCCGATATCCGCCACGGGGTACGGTGGAATCGCGCCTTTCAGACGATTTTATGCTATTTCTCAGACGGTAAGCGAACTTTGCTGACGCTGCTACGGCTCGATGAGATTTAAAACCAGCACAGTACCGTTGCTCAGTGAGCGCAAGTTCCGAGTACTATGTAGGATCGCCTAGCAGGAAGCCTATGCATACTCGTCAAATGCCTACTGGAAAATGCAGATAAATAAGGCCTTATCCAACAAAGCGTTAAAAGAGGCCGGCTGTGGATCCAGATGTTCGAAGAGAAAGACCGAGGTCACTCTTTTCGTATAAAGGAACCGCCGACTGCGACTAACACCGCATGTTCGGTGATGTGACGACGCGAAGCTAGGGGCGACGATTGTCTCTGTAGCTACATTTCTTGCCGGGAAATTGAGATAAGCGTATCTTTTGCTCCTTGTTCTAATAACGGTTTCGCAACGGCAAGTCAAGGGGTGAGTCGCAAGTCAGCTGCGGAAAATTGGAAAATGAAAGCTTTCAAGGGGGGTAATTTGAATGTCCACTCATTATCTTTAGCGTCTCATGGACAGCCAAGTTATACTGCGGCCAGAAAAAAAATTGCCACACGGAGTTAAAAGTAGCAAACTCGAGCGATGCCTCCCGTTCGCAAATATGTCATTTGTTTCTGGCTGGAAGTATATATGCCTGGTTCATTCAGCATCGTATCACCATCACAAGCCTGCCAAACCATTCTTTCGTTACCCGTAGATTTTGTCGAACTCCTTGCCCTAGCACACATCGCGCCCAAGTTTACTTGCGCATTTGCATGTCTTTTAGCGCAGCTTTCTCATACCACTTCTTCGCCTCGGCATAGTCCTGCCGCCCCTAGGTATTCGCTCACGGATCAACGGAACTTTGCGGGTCTCACTACGTATCTTTATCGGCAAAGATGCATTCTTCCGTTGGAGAGATACCTGAAGAGTCTGCAGCAGGATGTACTCAACCGTACCCCAATGAGCGGATACAAATTGCAATACGGATGCTCTTATAATACAAATGAATATAGTCAGTTACCATTCTTCTCACATTGTAAACTTTTAAAATTCAAAAGATCTCCCCGGCGAAAGGTAGCAGAAAGTTGTTGTAAGGATATTTTTCTCTTTCCATAACACTCAGCCAGAGCATCTATTATCATTTCCTTAGATTTTTCGTATAACGAATCTCTATTTATACCAAAAAAATTTTTAATCTCCTCAAAATTTCTGTGATCTATATCATCTAATGATATTTTATTTTTTTCCAATATTTTCATGCCTATACACATAGAAATATAATATGATGCATAAGGTATAAAATCATCAGAATCTACATCTCTTTTATCTTTCATCACTTCGGTATATCGTAAGATTAAAACAGCTAAAATAGCCTGTGCAGAATTTAAATTATTAAAAATTTCAAAATATAGGTTTCCAAAAAACTCTCTTTGTAAAAATTTTGCTTGATGCGGTTTTTTTCGCCATATAGCGAGTACAGCTTCAGCCACCTGCACACTTGTTATATGGTTAAAATTTTTAATTTCATTTTTTATAATTTCGCCACTTTTACGTATATAACAATAACCTAAACCATGAAAACCTAATTCTAGATTCATTTGTATATCGTTATTCGAATGTAAATCCTGTAAATCTACAGGATTTTAACTATTTGTTGCATAAGTAATATCCCGTATAAAATCTTCATTATCTTCAGGAAGCTGATATATTCTAACCATTACAAAAGCAGATTTATTAAAAAAATCTAAGGATGATTTAAGTGTTTCAAAAATAGTTTTACAAGTTTGACCACCATTGATAATTTGCATATTCTTCAATTTAACGACCGGATCTTTACTCTGAAAAGCATTATAATCAAATTTATCACAAATTATGACGCGGTAGGGACGCCCATTACTGAACGCCCCCCGCACAGATCCGTGCGTGCGGATTCTAGCCACTAGCTTCGCGTCGGGCGTCGCCGCACACGGCTCCTCATCCAGGTTTATTACCACTGGGATTTACTCCAGAAGTCAATCCAGTCTCTCTGCCTCCAAACTGATGACAGTTCTTCCGCTTCGTTTGCTAACGCTTATTCGCCGCAATTGCTTGCAACAGTGACGTAAAGTCAAGAACTAAGT
>JAFTDR010000063.1 GCA_017454105.1 Desulfovibrionaceae bacterium
AGGACTTTCCTATCTCTTTTATTGATTGTGTGATTCGAGCTTCAAACTCACTTTCAGATATCTCTGAAGTGTTATCTGGCTTGTCTTTTAAACTCAAATTATGGAAAAAACGTTAGATTTAATAGCTATTTTTGCGTGCGCGACCTCGACGCTGTACGGAGGTACCGCGAGAGGGAGCTCGCGCGAAGCATGATGTCACTGATTCGTCGCAGACACCGCTTAAGGCACCTGTTTCCGACATCATGCGTAAAGAGCATTAAATCCTCGTTTATTAACGAGTTTCATGTTTGTTTGCTGTTCAGTTTTCAATGTCCGTAACGCCCCTGTTTTTGAGGCGCCCGACAATAATACCACCATTGAATCCCTCTGTCAAGCGCTTTTTTTCGTTTTTTTGAAAAAATTTTTCAAACACCTTCCACAATGCCTTTCTCCGTAAAACAAGGATGATTCAATCAATTCTTCATACTTTTTGCATCCAGAGCCACAATAATATTGTGATTTTTCTTTTGTTATTGGCGTGTGTCGGGCGGGTTGCGAGGCTCCCTAAAGTAATTGTTTTTTTGCGTTTTTTGTGATAAACTAAACTTATTATGAAAACCTAATAGCTAAAGGCAAAATTCTTAAATAGGTAATTATCAAATGGCGCGATCCCTCTTTTTTATTATATTAACAGTATAGCGTTAATAATTTTTCTGTGATAGGAAGGTCATTCATCGAACATGTTTGTTGTATTGTACGGACTTACGGGAGAAATTGGTCACAGAGTCCGTGATCATTTCGTTACATCTGGATTTAAAAAAATGAATAAAATGTATTATTCCGATTTGGAAGAAGATATTAGGTGGGTCTCTATGGAAGGTTTTCCTGTGGTTTCCTCTCCCGATGAGCTTGAAAAGAAATGCGACTACATGTATCGGGTAAATAAACGCTTGATAGGGTTCAATAAAAAGGATTTTGACAGTGCTGCGAACGGCACAGAAGATATGTTTACATCGGTTGCTTGTTCTGATATTGACTTTTTAAAAAATCTTAAAGCCGATTACGGTGATTATGTTACCTTGATTTATGTGTATTTTGATGATCACACTCTTGAAAATGCCGTGCACTACTATAATGAGTCCCAACGCGAGGAACGATTGGCAACAGGCAGAACTCTGAAGCATGTTTATATTAATAACCCGAATCTTTTTGACAATGTTGTTTTGTACGGTGGTGAGGATT
Organism: Desulfovibrionaceae bacterium; assembly: GCA_017454105.1. Classification (GTDB taxonomy): domain Bacteria; phylum Desulfobacterota; class Desulfovibrionia; order Desulfovibrionales; family Desulfovibrionaceae; genus Desulfovibrio. The sequence goes on from JAFTDR010000063.1 coordinate 1,222, forward strand.
CGGTATTTAACGAGAGAAATCTTTATTTGCAGCTTGATGGAATTATTGAACGCTCAAGAAGTACTGAAGTAAGACTAAACTCACAACGCAAAGTTGCGCTACCTTATGTCGGCTCCGAAGATTATATTTTTATAAGTTATTCGCATGGTGATAAAAAAATAGTCGAGGAAAAACTCCATATATTGCAGAGGAGCGGATTTCGCTTGTGGTACGATAGCGGAATACGAGGAGGTGACAATTGGCGCAAGGTCTTGCGAGAAAAAATTAAATTTTCTAAAAATGTAATTGTATTTTCTTCGGCAAACTCGATCAAATCTGAGGATGTTAAAATAGAGATTATAACGGCGGATGCATATGAAAAGAAAATCATCAATGTTTGTTTGGATGATGCAGTCTTTGATGGAACGGTTGGAAAGATTCTTAATGAACTTCATGCAATCAGATCAAATGGGACGAATTTTGAGGAGCAGATGATTGATGCACTGGACGAAACAACAAGAGAATGTGAGCAGAACTTACGGCAGACTGTGTGATTCCGTCAGACGGATTATATAAGTTTTTTAAAACCGTTACATATAAAGTAGAGTTAATAAAATGTGGCATCACTAATGACATGCTCTCTGAGATTGATTTTAATGACATCACGGTTGACATAATAAGACTAGATGGCAATGATAAACTGTCAGACCTAAAACCTTTATCTGATCTTGGAGAAAATCTACAGGAATTACCATTCAATGATTGCTCAGTCTCTGATGTGTCCTTTTTTGCAAATCTAACCATAGGGCCAAGGAATTCGTCCATATTTGTTCTGTTAAATTCATCAATTATTGTAAAGGCGGTATCAAAATCTATAGTCTCTAAACGAGACTCATAGCATTGCATAATATCCTCTACAATGTAACCATCTTTCGGGCGCAAGGCTGCTTTAATTGACATTGGCGTGTCTTGCTGATATACTTTTTCTGCGGCAGAGATGCGCCGGAAGGCTTTAATATGGACATTGGTTCGTAGTTTTTTAGTGTTTCGGTGAATCGAATCTCTGGCGAGGGACGGAGTATATTATGAAAAAAGATAAATTGCCTAAGAGAAGCGAGGTTCCGGTGGAGTTTACATGGAACCTTAAAGATATTTTTGAAGACGACAAGGCCTTCGAAGCGGCTCTTGAAAACGCCAAGGCATATCCCGAAAAAGTTGGTGCCTTCTGCGGCAGGCTTGGCGAGAGTGCAGAGACCATGCTAGAGTTTTTTAAGCTTCAGGACGAGATCACGATAGAGATATCCAAAATTTACGGGTATGCATCGCTTAAGAGCGACGAGGACACAAGCGACGGCGCCAGTCAGATCATGAAGGGAAAGGCCATAAACCTTTACGTTGCCATCAGCGGTGCCGGGGCGTTTGCGACTCCCGAGATCATTTCGATCCCGGATGAGACCATTGCGAAGTTTTTCGATGAATGCAAGGAGCTGGAGGTATACAGAAGACCGATACAGGTAATCAGACACAGCAAGGATCATGTGCTCAGCCCTGAATGCGAGACTATTCTTGCCCGCGCAGGGGAGATTGCCCAGGGGCCGGAGACCATTGGCGGTATTCTCAGGAATGCTGATATGAAATACGGCGAGGTGGCAGACTCACAGGGCAACATGCATCCCCTCTCCAGCGGGACATTCGTTCTTCTCGAAGAGAGCGAGGACAGAGTTCTCCGGGAAAATGCATTCAAACGGTGCTACGGAAAATACGGCGAGCTGAAAAATACCCTTGCATCCATTCTCGACGCCCAGTTCAAGCAGCTTGTGTTCTTTGCAAACACCAGGAAGTACAATTCCACTCTCGAGGCATCCCTTGACAGGACCGAGGTGCCCACATTGGTTTATCACAATCTCATTGAAGCCGTTCACCAGAACCTTGACAAGATGTACCGCTACGTGGCTCTCCGGAAAAAGCTCCTTGGCGTTGATGAGCTGCACATGTACGACGTTTACACGCCAATCGTCCCCGACGCGGCAAAGGAGATCGATTTTGAGACCGCAAAGAATACTGTGAAAGAGGCGCTTCAGGTTCTCGGGCCCGACTACATTGCCATCCTTGACGAGGGCTTCAGCAACAGGTGGATCGACGTTTACGAAAACGAGGGAAAACGCAGCGGCGCATATTCCTCCGGGCTTTCCTACCCCCACCCCTACGTGCTTCTCAACCACAGCGGGAATCTTGACTCGATGTTCACCCTTGCCCACGAGATGGGTCACGCCCTTCACAGCTATCACAGCACCAAATACCAGCCCACATGCACGGCAGACTACGTTATATTTGTGGCAGAGGTGGCTTCGACCGTCAACGAGGTTCTCCTCATGAAGCATCTGCTCTCCATAACCAATGACAAAAAGGACCGCGCATACCTGATCAACCATTTTCTCGAGCAATTCAAGGGGACAGTGTACAGGCAGACCATGTTTGCGGAGTTTGAACTGGAACTTGGAAAGATGGCCGAAAGCGCCGAAACGCTCACCGCCGACGCCCTCTGCGCAAAATACCTTGAACTCAACAAGAAATATTTCGGACCCGATATGATCTCCGACGATGAGATCTCCCTCGAATGGGCAAGGATCCCCCACTTCTTCTACAATTATTACGTGTTCCAGTACGCCACAGGTTTCTCGGCCGCAGTCGCCATCGCGGAAAGGATACTGAGCGAAGGCGAGCCTGCAGTGAAAGCGTACAAGCAGTTCCTTTCCGCAGGAAGCTCGAAGGATCCGATCTCGGTTCTTAAGATCGCAGGCGTTGACATGAGCACGCCGGAGCCGGTGAACAGCGGGCTTAAGCTGTTTGGGGAGCTGATCGGGGAGATGGAGGAACTGGTTTGAGGGGTGCCGCTTTAAGTAATAAGTAATAGTTTGAGGGAGTGCCGCGCAAGTAAAAAGTAATAAGTAAAAGGTAAGAAGTGCTGCGCGAGGGCCCACGTCGACCACATTTCATCGAGGAGTGATCAAGCACGAAGTGCAGCCAAGTGACGAGATGCAAGGTGCGAGACGCGAGGGGTGCTGCGCAAGTAATAAGTAATGGTTTGAGGGAGTGCCGCTTTTAGTTAGAGCGTGTGCCGGACAAAGTAATAAGTAAGAAGTAAAAGGTAAGAAGTGCGAGACGCGAGCGATGCCGGACAAGGTAATAAGTAAAAGGTTTTAGGTAAAAAGTGCGGGCGCTTTGGATCGGATTCCGGGCGCCCGATTTTTTATATCGTAAAAGATAAGAATGGTGAAGCAGGTGAAACCCATACCATGAAAAAAATCCGGGCAGTGCCAGGCATCATAATTAGGGGGCTTGGCCCCTTATTTTACCGGAGCAGGTTCGTGAGGACCCGTCAATGGCGGCGATTGCCGCTTGTCTTGACCATTGGCGAGTGCTTCCGAACATGCTAAAAAGCTTTATGCGACATATTTGTAATTTGATCTTGATGCGTTTTCGAGCTTAGCTTTGGTTGTATTAACGGCAGATATAAGCATCCTTTTCAGTGAAAGGCACCTGTCCATAACCGGCTTAAAGTTTAATTCATCGATCTTACCGGCTCTATATAACACCTTAAGCCATTTCTCGGTTTCGTTAGCCTCTTTCAAAGCAATTTTGAATTTATGGGCAAAATCGGCCGTGCTCTCAGCATATACCGCCTCGGCG
>JAFTDR010000064.1 GCA_017454105.1 Desulfovibrionaceae bacterium
CGTTAAACCCGGTACCAAGCGCGGATCTTACAGACAAAAAAAGATAAAGAGTAAAGAATTTTGCTCGGACTTTGCGCACCTCTATGCAGTATCAAAGGGGCTGAGCGAAGATATAGAAAAAAAGATATTCGAAAATTTAATATCTGCTATCTAAAAACTATCTGATAAGACAGAAAAAAATAGGTCAAACCATATATATACCATTTAAAATGGAGCGCCATTTTTTCTAATTTTTAAAAAATGAAAAATTGGTTATTCTATAGTCGTGCCCAAAATTTGTAGCTAATTACGACCCCGGGAAATTAAGATAACAAGACCGAAGGTTGCTGATGCGGTACAGAGAGTAAGAGCACTTTCAAGACCTAAATCTTGCAAGACCATGCCGAAGGCTCCAGCAGTGCCATGACCACCAACCATTGGAATTGAGCCTGTGCAAAGACCTACGTATGGACTTACGCCAAGTACCTTTGCCAAAAAGATTGCCAGACTGTTTTGCGCAACAATTAAGACAACCACGCAGAGAAGAAAAATTAAAAGGGCAACGCCTCCTGTTTTCAGAACTTTAAAATTCGCCTGGAAACCGACCGAGGTGAAGAACATTATCATGCAGACGTTTTTTAGGTTTCGTCGAATTTAAATTCCGCTATGCCAAATGCGTGGAGAATGCAGGAAATAACGGCAAAAACAAGACCTCCGACAACAGGCGCTGGAATGCAGAATGTTTCAAGAAAGGTGATTCTGCGGCGCATAAAGGTTCCAAGATACAGAACGCACACAGAAAGAGCGAGCGTTAAGTACATATTGATGTGGATTGTGTAAATACCTTCTGAGATCTTTGGTTTCGCCGGCTGCGCAAAGCTTACTTTTTGAAGTTTGCTTCCGTTTTCCGTAAGAATGCTTAGAAATTCTTTTTCAACCTCAGTTGGTACGAGATCGGAGGCTATCAGCACTGCTTTAACACCGATGGTTCTTATGGGTGTATCCTGATTGGCGTACGTGCCTGCAGGGATAACACTTTCAGTATATTGCGGGTTGAGATCGTTTAATTTGTGCAGGATTGTTTCTGAGAGAGAAATGAGGCGTATTGGCGTTGAGTGGGCAAGATCGGCAACAGCTTTTGTCGGTGTTCCCGCAGTCACAAAAAAAGCATCCAATGTGCCGTTTTTTACAGCTTGGGCAGCATCCAGGAAGGATAAGCGATAAACGGAAAATTTCTCCTGTGGAATTCCCGCAGCTGTAAGAATCTGCAGAGCATTTTTCTGAACTCCCGATTCATCCTCACCGATTGAAACGCGTTTTCCCAGAAGATCCGAAACATCTTTTATGCCGGAAGACGCAGATACGATGAGCTGACAACTTTCTGTATACAGGCCGGTGACAGGATGGAAGCCTGTCAGAGGTTTTTCAAATACTCCTTTTCCTGCATAGGCATCAGCAATTGTATCGCTTTGAGCTATGCCCATATCAAGAAAGCCCTGGCTGATTAAGCGAATGTTGGCAGCTGATCCTGAAGTTGCTCGGACCTCGAGGGCGTATGAGGTTTTCTCCCGAATCATTGTATCGAAATTACGCCCATAACTGTAGTAATTTCCTCCTGTACCTCCTGTCCCAATTTTAAACACGCTTTGTGCGGAATTTTCCTTTGCACAAACAGTCACTGCGCATGCCACAATGAGCAAGAGCGTTAGTAAAAGAATTTTTTTCATCTATTTTTTTCAGCGCATAATCCTTCAGCACATTGCAGAGGAGATGGCGCTGCCTCCATACATGTGTCGTTACTCTAGGGATCTGTTGGCAATCCCCCTTCCCTCCCACGAGCTGCATATCTCGTTTTTGTATTTTTCTCTGTGAAAGCTGCGAAGCTTCCCCTGGCACTGCGCGCCACGACTCCAGAGTATCGTATGGAGGCGAGCTTCGCTTAGGCCGAATACGTGTACAAAGAAAGATCTGCTTTCTATCCCTCTCCGTGTTTCACGGTAAACACTGTGTCTTCAAAGTGAAGAATGCCAAAGCCAGCAGCAGACATCACGCTGTGGTCGCTTTGTCACGGAAAAACCAAGGTGTACGGCACTTTTAAAAAAATCAGCGTATGCATGGCAGAAAATATACATATTGTTGCGACAGTTGCTTTCTGTACGCAAGCTATATCATGCTTGTAAGGAGCGAGCGCTCAGAGCCAAGAACGCCGACGCACACACGGAGCGCGAGAAGGGAGAAGTCTTGAAGAGGACGCGTGAACGAGTCTTAAGAGGGCTTCAACTAAGCGCAAAGCCCATACGGCGACCTCGAGAATGCCTCCGCCTATTGATTGCAGTCAGAGGCAGAGCATACAATAGGACCCCCAGACAACAAAAAGGAAGATCTGCGCCAAAAATTGCGCTGTGCTTCCCATATCCTTTGCATCTTTTGCTTGGGGGTGAATATCGAGTGAGATGCGGTCGAGTGTCTTTTCTATGGCGCTGTTTAGAAGTTCGACAATGAGGCAAATGAACAGTGGCAAGATAAGCAGAATCCATCCTTCCCAAGATCGGGCACATAGACAGGAGAGTGGAAAGAAAACAAGGCATTCAGTGCAGATGATACGAAAGGATTTCTCATCGCGGAACGCTGCCCAAAATCCTGCAAGAGAAAATCTTGTGGCCGCACAGATATGCGCAAGCGTCCCTTCTTCGCGCTTTTTTTGAAATTGTTCCGGCATAGAAATGCTGCCTTACGTGTTTGGTGTTGTCAAAAGTGCGATACATTGTACGGCGGCCATGATTCTTTCCAGCGGCACGAAGTGAGCCCAAGCTTTGCAAATCTCTCGCGCGGTTCGCCTCTCTCTAAAGAGCAGAGGACGATTGTAGTCCAAAGCGACTGGCTAACTTGTTTTTTGATAGACGGCTAGACAAAAACTTCAAATATTCTCTCCCTGGGCGGGACTCTTCTGACTCGCTTGTTAGGAGACGAACCGAAACATTGCGTGCAAAGCAAAACAGGACAGAAGATGCCCTTCTGCCCTGTTTACTTTCGTCAGACGCGCTGGATCTTAAAGCCATTTGAACCACTGCTTCCAAGAACCTTCGCGCGTTTCCCGTATTTCCTGAGCGCCCGTTTCCCTATAATTATGGTAGGCTGCGAGCAGTTTTTCTTTCGCATGCTCTGACACGTCTTGTACGTCGGGAAAGTTTTTGACAATGTATTCATACCGTTTCCAGGCAACGCCGTACTTATTCATGTGCCAGAAGACGTCGGCAATGTACAGCTCATGTTCCGCAATCAGCTGGCGGCAGCGCGCCATTTTTTCCTGGGCGCCCTGAACATACGGCGTGTCTGGGTACATTTCGCAGACACGCTTGAAATGCGCATAGGCATCTTCAAGAATAGTTGTTGCCCTGTCGATTGACCGGAATTGGTTCAAAAGAGACATGCCTGTCTGGTAGACGACATAGGGAATAGCTCTGTGCCTTGGGTGGAGTGCTTCGAAATCCTTGTAGGCTTCTGCGGCGAGTTCATATTCTTCATCGAGGAAATATGCGTCGGCAAGCGAGAGTTCAGCATCTATTGTGTAGGGGCTAAACGGATACGTATCCCTGAGCTTATTATACAGTTCAACCGCCCGAACATAGTTCTTATCGCCCATGGCATCGTTAGCGGCTTCAAAAATTTCCTGCGCGGTATCCTCCGAATGCGGAAGATAGATTATGTCTATTATGCCACAGCCAGTTAGAAACAGGAGAGAAGCAAGCAGACATATTCTGATCTGACAACCGGCTGAAATTCTATTCATGAAGCTGTTCCAAAAAAACAAAAGCAGCTTGTGCGGCGGTTGCGCCGTCTCCAGCCGCAGTTATTACCTGACGGCAAAGTTTCGATCGGATATCGCCGGCAGCAAAAATACCGGGAATCGATGTTCTCATCTCGACATCTGTGATGATAAAACCGGCCGGATCGCGCTCAAGTTCTTGAGGGAGAAAGGATGTCACCGGCTCAAAGCCAACATAGACAAAAAGGGCCTCAACAGCAATGTCTTGAGTCGCTGAGGTTTTTATATTGCGTACCGTGATCCCTTCAAGGTTTTCCTTTCCATGGAGCGCTTCAACACAACTGTCCAAGTGAAAGATAACCTTCTCGGGCATGGCTTTCAGGCGGTCCTGATATACCTTGCGCGCCCTAAATTCATTGCGGCGGTGGACAAGATGGATCGTATCGACAATGTTTGCGAGATAGAGGGATTCCTCAAGAGCCGCATTGCCGCCGCCCACAACAGCTATGGATTTTCCGCGAAAGAAGTTTCCGTCGCACAGCGCGCAGTAGGACACACCATGCCCTGTGAGTTCCTTTTCGCGATCCACACCAAGCATGCGATGTTTAGCCCCAGTACACACAAGAACAGTCTTTGCATCAATTGTTTTGCCATTCTTGAGCGTAACAGTGAAGGCCCCCGCTTTTCCACTCACACCGACAACTGTCTGAGTCGAACGCTCAAGGGAATCGAGTCCCTCAAGATGGGCAGCGAAAAGATCCGCAAGCTCATAGCCCTTGATGCCCTTGGGATAGCCGGGATAATTTTCAAGGGCAGCAGTCTGAAGAATCTGCCCGCCTGTGGTCATCTGCTCGACAAGGTGTACGGATGCTCCAGAGCGTGTAAGGTAGAGCGCTGCCGTGACGCCTGCAGGTCCTTCGCCAATAATGACGCTATCGACACTCATGCCAAGACCTTTGAGTCAATGAGATTTTTCAGATCGTCAAGAGAAATACCACCAGTATACTGTTCCGCTACCTGGCCAGCCTTGAAAAAGATGAGCGTCGGTATCGCGCGAATGTTAAACTTAGCAGGAGAAATGGGGTTTTCATCGACATTCATCTTATAGACGTTCAGGCGTCCTTTGTACTCTTCGGAAATCTGATCAATGATCGGACCCATCGAGCGACACGGCCCGCACCAGGGAGCCCAGAAATCAACTAAAACAGGAAGTTCTGCCTTGACAACCGATGCTTCAAATGTGGAATCAGAGATTTGTTCTGACATATGAATGTCCTCCTGCTCTGTTATTTTCGTCATGTGGGATGTGTGACACGATAAACCGTCTGAAATTTTCAGTGCGTCGAAAGCATAGCAGCATCGTCACCCGCACTTGTCGCATTGAGTGACAGTGTCTGTCACTAAAGACCAAGCTTGTGAGATGAGTGTTTTTGCACCGTAAAGCAGAACACAACAGACGTCAAGAAAATTCACGCGGGCGCAAACGGCGGTGCGCGACAATACGCCTCTAGGAAGGACATGCTCCGCGATCCACTGCGGCATCGTACACATAGTCATCGGGAATGATGTGGCCGCGAGGGTACGTCTCCATGGCAAGCGTGTGGTGGACTCCTTCCTCGGCAAGGAGCCAGCCGGCATAGGCAATCATTGCGCCGTTATCCGTACACAGCTCTTTTGCCGGCATAAGCAGCTTTGTCTTGTACTGCGCGGACAGATCCAGAAGCACGCTTCGAACACACGAGTTTGCAGCAACCCCTCCTGAAACCACACAGGTGCGGATGCCGGGATTCTGCGCAATTGCCCTTTCAAGTTTGCAGGCAAGGGTTTTGGCTATGACATGGTTGAAGGATGCGCAGAGATCGTGGACTGACTGAGGAAGCTTGCGCACATCCGTAACTGGGCGCTCCCATGTTGGCTGAGGATAATTTTTTTCAATGACTGTGGCAACTGCCGTTTTGATTCCGCTGAAACTGAAATTTAAGCTATCGTTGTCCACATAGGGCATTGGCAAAGAAATCGTCGGTTCTCCGCACTGCGCGGCCAAATCGAGCATGCGTCCTGCCGGGTATTGCATGCCAAGGAGAGTTCCTATTTTATCGTAGGCCTCACCGCAGGCATCATCAAGTGTCAGGCCAAGCTGCGTGAAGCGGACCGGGGAATCGATGCGGTAGATATTCGTGTGCCCACCTGAGATAAGCAGGCCCAGGGCCGGAAAGGAGAGCTGATTGTCAAGGCCTGCGCTTAAAAGATGTGCATGAAGATGGTTGACACCAATAAAACGGGCGTTCAGACCAAGAACAAGGGATTTTGCGAAAGCGACACCGACAAGAAGACTCCCAAGAAGCCCTGGTCCGCGCGAGACAGCGACGGTTGCGATGTCCCAAGGAGAACAGCCTGTGCGGCGCAGCAATTCGTCAAAGAGAGTGCCGATAAAGCGATAGTGTTCGCGCGAGGCAAGTTCGGGGACAACACCGCCAAAAAGCGCGTGCAGATCACTTTGGCTTGCGAGGACATGCCCCACGAGCTTGCCCTCGTGAACCAGTGCGAGACCAGTTTCGTCACAGGAACTTTCAATGCCGAGACACAGACCACAGACACGTGCGTGCATAGATTTCGCTCATGGTAAAAAACGGGTACTGATGCTTCCACCAGTACCCGTTGTATTATTTTGCGTGCCGCGCAAAGATGCGCTCAACAGCTTCGACGTCCTTTTTGGAACCTATGAAAAGGGGCGTTCTTGAATGGAGCTTTTCTGGATAGATGTCGAGGATGCGGTCTTTGCCGTTTGTGGCCCGACCACCAGCCTGTTCGGCGAGGAAAGCAAGCGGTGCTGCCTCGCACATAAGACGGAGTTTGCCCTGCGGTTTTCTGGAATCAGCAGGATACATGTAAATGCCGCCGTAAATTAATGTCCGGTGGAAATCGGCGACGAGAGAACCGACATACCGTGCTGAGTAGGCTCCGCCGTTATCTGTTTCACAGTGGTGGAACCAGTCGACCGCTTCCTCTGTCGCGGCATCCCAGTAGCGGGAATAGCCCTCGTTCACAGAGTAGATCTTGCCCTGCTCGGGGATTGTCATATCAGGATGCGAGAGCAGAAATTCTCCAACACCAGGGTCGAGGGTAAATCCGTGTACACCCTGCCCTGTTGACAAAACAAGCATTGTGGACGGACCGTAGAGTATATAGCCGGCTGCGACCTGATTTCTTCCAGGCTGGAGGACTTCATCAAGGGTCACTTCGCCTGTGCGCCCTTCCGGCCTGCGGTGGATTGAGAAGATTGTGCCCACATTGACGTTGACATCAATGTTTGAGGAGCCGTCAAGGGGATCGAAGATCAGAATATAGTCGCCGCGAGGAAATTCAGGCCCGACGCGTATAAGCGACGCTTCCTCTTCCGAACTCATCGCGCAAATCGCACCGCTGCGCTCCATCCTGTAGATCATGATGCGGTTTGCTATATCGTCCAGCTTCTGGACATTCTCGCCCTGAACGTTGACTTCACCTGTTCCGCCCAGAACGTCGAGAAGCCCTGCTTTATTTATGCGACGAGAAATTGTTTTTCCCGACAGAATAAGGTCGTAGAGCAGACCGGTAAATTTACCGGTTGCATGAGGCGTTTGTTTTTGATGGAAAAGAAGGTGCTCAGTAACGGTAACATCAGCCATACGAACTCCTTTCGCTTAGGAACCAAAGGGACTTGGACGGCCACCCGGCAACATTTTTGGTTGGGTCGCAGGTTCAGTGCTTTTTGGCGTGTCAACAGCCGGTTTTGGTTGCGGCTCAGCCGGTTTCTCGGGGGGCGCGGCATCGGCTGGTTTTTCTGTTTTTTGCGGGCCACCGCTGAAGGGACTTGGTCGACCACCAGGCAATGTGGGACCCTTTACATCTGGACCGAGATCAAGATCGGCATTCACCTTGACAGGCTTGGTCTCGCGCGGAGGCTCTATATAAATGACGCGCGGAGTTTGTCGCCTTCTCTCCACCCTGCGGCGCTGGACCACTTTTTGCGGCTTAGGCTTCTGGATTTCAGGCTCTGGCTCAGGCGGCGGCAAATCGGGAACAAGTTCTTCTGGCTTGACAAAAGCAGGAACACCCTTGTCGGACATTTCTTTTGTTTCAAAAACAGGCGGCGAAAGCTTGGGGCGGTCCTTCGGGAAAAAGGCGAGCCCCTGCTCTACAGAACCATTTCCCTTGGGGAAGGAGCCGGACTCGGCAATAGCGAAGATAATAGGAAGATTGCCAAGATAGCGCACCTGATAGAGAAATTTGCCCAGGGAATTGCTGCACGATCCTGAAGAACTCTGCTCGCAGACCTTCTGCCAGTCAACGCCTGCCAGAGGGGTATTTGCAAAATCATAGCTGCCTGCCCAGAGCAGAGCGTAGGGAGAAAGAACGACAAGCTGTTCAGCGGCCTGCGACTGCGTGGCAAGTGTGCGCATATCAAAATGCGCACAGACAATTCCAAGAAAATTCCCGCTCTCGTAGAGAGGAGCCGCAAGAAGAACTTCCGGCCCAAGGGGCGTTATTTGCACGTCACCGCGCAGGGCGTTGCGTCTCTGTTTTTTGTCTTCGTACAGAAGGGGGATGTAATCAAGTTCCTTAACAGGCGTTGGCGGCTCCTGGCCCAGAATAGTTCCGTCGTATTTTACGCCGGAAATGCCGTTGACCCAGGGGAAAGTGATCACAAAGTTTGAGACCCATTCCTGCGTAGGTGGTTTATCTGCATTGAGCATGACGCGCTCTAAGCGTGTCAGTTCCTTATCGAGAGAGATCATGCACTGCGACAGGCGCAAGGCACCTTCGGAGAGATCTCCCTTATCGTCGTAGTTCACCGATGCCGGCGGACTGGCATAAGTATACCAGAGACTCTTTGTCCCCTTCCACACATTCTTGGTCGGTTGATAGGAACTGCAGCCAGCCATAAGTCCGCCAAGCGCGAGAAAGACGACGAGCGAACGGTATCGCAACACATGAATCTCCGTCTAATTTTGCGCTCTTGCTTCGAGTCGTTCGGAGAGCGCCTCAATAAGATTGATCACGCGGCTTTTGTCAATTTTCACGGACTCCATGGCCTTTGCCTCCTGAACTCGCTGACGGGCAAGCATGGCACGCAAGGTCGCAACACGCTGCTTTAGATCGGCGGCCTCTTCTACACTGGACGCACTGCTCTCAAGTTCGCAATAGATATCAAGGGCGCCTTTAATGTCACCTTGCTCCGCGAGTACTTCAGCCATGGAACGGGTGCGCAGCGAGATGTCATCTCTGTTCAGCGATCCTTCCAAAGGCTTTGCGTAGGATTGAGGAGTCGGCAAAACTGTGTGGGAAGACTTGAGTGGATTGGGATTTGCGTGGACAATCTCTGGCTCAGCAAGTTCTGTGTCCGCGTAAATAGCTTCCCCATCGGAAGAGAGCGTGTTCTCAGCCGAGAGATTTTCAAGATCAACGGCTCGCTGCACGATTGATGAATCCTGCTCACCCGCTTCTTCAAAGTTTTGGATATCGTCAAGCGCCACTTTATCATCACTCGTCTCGAGTGTATCAGGCTGCGCCTCTTGCCCCTCTAATTCAGCCGTTTCAAGGGCTTCGCTTTGGAAGTTCAGCTCGTCCATCGGCTGCGCTGGGATCTCCCCTTGTTCTTCCTTCTCGCACTGCGCCGCTTCAGCATCTGCTTCCTGCTTCAGAAGATCCTCTGCGAAGCTTTTTTGAATATTGTCTGGGAACTCGTCCGCAGCCAGATCATGCTGAGACGATGTGTCTGTTTGACTCTGCGGAATAGACTCGCCCTGGACACTCTCTTCTGCCGCCTCCGGCGTCGCATTTTCCTCAGAATCCATCGCGGGATCCATCGCAAAGACTGCTGCGAGATCCTTGGGAAGATCGGTCCGCATGGCTTTGATTTCCGTCTCAACAGCCTTCAGCGCTTCGTCAAGGCTTTCATCGGATATGTCGGCTATGCCAGACTGATCGGCAGAGAGAGCTGTGTCTTGACCCAGCAACTCATTTTCCAGATCGGCGGCTGCAGTACCCAGGACTTGGTCCTGAGAGATACGATCCGCGTCCGTTTGTACCCCGCTGTCTTTCAGTGCTTCGTCAGAAATTGCTTCGCCTGACAGTGCTGCGTCTGATAGAGCTTCGTCTAGGCTTGCATCGGATACGGCATCAGGACTGACAGTCTGATCGGCAGAGAGATCTGCGTCTTGACCCAGCAACTCATTTTCCAGATCGGCGGTTGCAGCGCTTGCGACTTGGTCCTGAGAGAGGAAAGCTGCGTCTGTTTGTGCCCCGCTGTCTTTCAGCGCTTCGTCTGGCAGTACTTCCCCTGACAGTGCTTCGTCTGGGCTCGCATCGGATACGGCATCGGGACTGACAGACTGATCGGCAGAGAGATCTGCGTCTTGACCCAGCAACTCATTTTCCAGATCGGCGGTTGCAGCGCTTGCGACTTGGTCTTGATCCGCGTCCGTTTGTGCCCCGCCGTCCTTCAGCGCTTCGTCTGGCAGTACTTCCCCTGACAGTGCTTCGCC
>JAFTDR010000065.1 GCA_017454105.1 Desulfovibrionaceae bacterium
ACTTAGTTCTTGACTTTACGTCACTGTTGCAAGCAATTGCGGCGAATAAGCGTTAGCAAACGAAGCGGAAGAACTGTCATCAGTTTGGAGGCAGAGAGACTGGATTGACTTCTGGAGTAAATCCCAGTGGTAATAAACCTGAATGAGGAGCCGTGTGCGGCGACGCCGAAGGCTAGAATCCGCACGCACGGCGAAGCGCAGCAAGTGTGCGGGGGGCGTTCAGTAATGGGCGTCCCTACCGCGTCAAGAAGTTCTCGCAGCTTCTTTTATTTCTGATGAGCTGAAGAAAAAGTCTGATAAAAAGGGACATAAATAACTTCCAAGGAAACTCAAGGAGAAAAGTCTGGGAGCAAGGATAAGAAGGAGAGTGGATTAGGAGTACAAATGTCTTCAGGGAAAACTCAAGAGCATGCAGCTGAGAAAACCAATGCCAGGTGTGCCTCAACAGAAGATCTGTCCGCTGATGGGCAGCGTAAACAGTCTTGCGCCACTGCGACTGGAGGTGGAAAAAATAGAGAGAAAACTGGTGCCCACCCTTAGGAGCATACCACGCTAAAAACCTGTGCCCTCAATGCATCAATAGAAGATGTATCGGTGGAAGCTCAGCCTCAAGAGACCCTCGTCAATGGTCCCGAAGTTTCTGTCAGTCTTTTACAGGATTGTACGTTGCGTATTCTTTGCGGGTTACTTTACTGAATCCGCGTATACCCTGTTCCAAAAGCTGATCCGCGAACTGAATCATGGTTTCTAGCGGAATCTGCTTGCCATCCTTGACCCACTGCCGATAGAGAGCAGCTCCGGTACTGTAGACATAGGTCAGAAGTATATTTTGTTCGCAAAGGCTCAGGTTTTTAAACCATGGAGAGTTTTCCCAGGTTTTACGCACCAGTTCATTGAGCAGAACGCTGCCGATGTCCTGATAGGCTGCGCTGCAGACGATTTTTTCGTACAGTTCTCCTGCCTGAGAAGAATAGAGATAGAATTCACGATTGATCTCGGCAATTTGCTCAGGCACAGAATATTGTTTGATACGCTCAATATAGGTTTGAGACAGAACAGCCAGTTTTTCGCGCAAGAGTTCATCAAGAGAGGAATAGTAGGTGTAAAAGGTTTTGCGTTGAATTTTTGCCCGAGTGCAGATATCTGTCACAGTGATCTGGTCATAATCCTTTTCAAGCAGGAGCGAGCAGAAGGACCTGTCAATGTTGGCAATAGTTTTTTGTACGCGCAGATCTTCGGTTCCCTTAATAAGCATATCCATTCTCCCCGGATTAGGAAACACGTAGCAAGAATGTGTTTCTTAAACTCAAAAAATGAGTTTGGTGTGGTTGTTTTTTTCTTTCGCATGGGATAAGAAACACATGTTTCACACTTTTGTCAACAATCCATAAAAGTTCGCCATAGGTACGGCGTTTTTGTTTTCGTTGACGAGAGCTTCAACCTGCGTGTTTCACATACATTGCCAAAAAACGGGAAGAAAAAAATATGAATAATGCCCTGCAAAATGTTGTGGTTCTTATTGGGGCAGGCTCCATCGGCCAGGCCATCGCCAGACGTGTGGGGGCAGGACGGCGTGTACTCATTGCGGATCTACGCAAGGAGCATGCAGAATCTGCTGCCAACATTTTTGACAATGCTGGGTTTACGGTCACAGCGACACGCGTTGACATAGCCCAGCGCCAATCCATTGTGGATTTGGTTCATCTGGCGGAAAGTCTTGGATCCGTCACTGGTGTGGTCATTGCAGCCGGGGTTTCCCCCTCACAAGCCTCGGTTGAGGCTATACTCAAGGTGGATTGCTACGGTACAGCGGTGATTCTTGAAGAATTCGGCAAGGTCATCGCCAATGGGGGCTCTGGGATCGTCATTTCCTCGCAATCTGGCCATAGGCTGGGCTCTCTGTCCCAGGAAGAAAATGATCTTTTGGCAACTACCCCAACCGAAAACCTTCTTACGCTGCCCTTGTTACAAAACATCACAAGCACGCTGCGTGCCTATCAGCTTTCCAAACGTTGCAATGTTTTGCGAGTGGCTGCGCAGTGTGTTCTCTGGGGGCGGCGGGGTGCCCGCCTAAACTCCATAAGCCCTGGTATCATCATAACCCCCCTGGCTAATGACGAGCTTAGGGGGCCGCGTGGAGAAGGCTACCGTACTATGCTGAGCCATTGTCCGACTAAACGTGCCGGAACACCCGACGAAGTTGGCGATCTTGCGGCATATTTTATGAGTGATCGAGCTCAATTCATTACTGGCAGTGATTTTCTTATGGACGGTGGTGCTACGGCTTCCTATTGGTTCGGCGATTTGCAGTATTTGCGTCGTCAGTCTGGGAAGAGCGATACGAATGTCTGATAGTCCGAAAGTCGTAGGAATATCTTGTACAAGTAGATACTGGGAAAAAAGGAAAAGGGATCTCCATGAACTACGTAAAGTTAGGCAATACTGGTGTTGAGGTTTCACGCATTTGCTTAGGCTGCATGAGTTTTGGCCTGCCAGGCACGGAACACGGCGATTTTCCTTGGGCGCGTGATTTCGACAGTGCCAAACCCATTTTTAAGAAAGCCGTAGATCTGGGCATCAATTACTTTGATACGGCCAATGTGTACCAATATGGCACGAGCGAGGAAATCACCGGACGATTGATCCGTGAATTTGGGCTTGATCGTGACGATATCGTGGTGGCCACAAAGGTTCGCTTTGACATGCGCAAAGATCGTCCCAATGGGGGTGGACTGTCGCGTAAAGAAATTTTTGCTGAAATCGATAAGAGCCTAAAACGTTTGGGGATGGATTATGTGGATTTGTACCAAATCCACAGACCGGATCTTGCCGTCCCTTTTGAGGAAACCATGGAGGCTCTCAACGATGTGGTGAAGAGTGGCAGAGCCCTCTACATCGGCGCATCAACCATGTATGCCTGGCAGTTTCAAAAAATGCAGAACATTGCCGAAAAGCATGGCTGGGTCAAATTTGTCTCGATGCAGAACCACTACAATCTCATGTATCGGGAAGAGGAACGGGAAATGATTCCCTTTTGCCAGGATCAACACATTGCCCTTGTGCCTTGGAGTCCATTAGCTGGTGGACGTCTCGCTCATCCAAGAGGCACCAAAACAAAGCGCAACAGCATGGATGCCATTTCACCAGCAGTCTGGGACAGAAACGAGCATCTTGATCGCGCAATTATCGACAATCTGCAGAATGTTGCCGCAAAACGTGGTGTATCTATGGCACAGGAAGCCTTGGCCTGGATGCTTTCAAAGCCCTTCATCACAGCTCCCATTGTGGGAACAACCGATCCAAAACATGTCGAAGAGGCCGTGAGTGCGCTGAACATCACTCTTGATGAAGAGGAAATTCGAGCATTGGAAGCTCCGTATCAGCCGCATCCCGTTACCGATGATCATGGTTTTATGGTCTTTTAACGCAGAGTGCGATTGTGTGTGATGGAGAATGCTCGCCGTGTTCTCCACATCTTCCGAATGAGATCTGTGCTACCTGCGCGCTTCAGAAAATATTCGAAGGATTCAGCAAAGTGTTCCCCTTGCGTATGCGTCATTGTACTTCTTGGGGCAGAGAAAAAGCCAAAGAATATGAGCGTGGCGAAGAGGCGTTCAATTACGGTGCAGAAAGAGTGCCCAGGAAGTCCGCGAGCAATTGAGCCCTGTTCGCGTATACGCTTGTGTCCAGAGCAGCAGAAGGACTCGCGTTTTTTTTCGCCTGAGCATACATAGGGGATGTTGTACCGAGACTCTGATAGGAAGGAATGCATGAAACTTTTGGCGGTTAATGGAAGTCCCAGAAAGACGTGAAACACGGCGCAGCTCCTGCAACAGGTTGTGGCCGGAGCGCGGGCACAAGGTGCGGATGCGGAGCTTGTCCACCTCCGGGACCTTAAGTACACCGGATGCAAAGTTGTTTTTCGTGTATACTCGGCGTCACAATGATTCTTCCCGCGACACAGTGAGCCATGCGGGTGCCTACCAATTGAGGCCGCTTGCCATAGCTTGCCCAGGGAAAATCATTATGCGGCTGGGTATAAGAAAATTGGAGGGCCTTCCTACGGGCGGTGCGTTCTCAAGGATGACCTGACCCCTGTACTCGACAAGGCTCATGTGGCGGATGTCTTGGTGTTGGGCACGCCATTTTATATTTGTGCGGAGTCAGCCTTTATGCGAGCCTTTGAGGAGCGCCTCTGGTTCCAGTATCTTCTCTACTCCAATGTGAAGCCGCCGCTTTCTCCGCGCAAGAAAGCTACGGCATTGGTTTATACCATGAACGTACGGCAGGAGGAGATGGCTGCCTATGGTAAGGATCTATCGTCGCTACGGCGAAACGGCTTAAGGAGCATCTGTTTGGCCCCTGCGAGGTTATGCTTTGCTGCGACACCCTTCAATTTGACGACTACTCCAAATACGACACAGACATGTGGGAGGAAGAGGCCAAACGTCAACGGCACGATACCGTCTTTCAGCAGGAATTGAAGGATGCGTTCGCCCTTGGGCAAAGGCTTGTGGCATAGCGGCTACTTCGTATGAAGGGAGACATCTCTCATGGCAAAGATCTTTTGTAGCATAGGCACTGCCTGGTATCGGCATGCAGACAGCCCTGCGTTTTGCTCAGGAGGGATTTCAGCCTCTTCTGACTGCTCGCAGCATGGACAGGCTGGAAAGCATGGCCCATGAGATCTGTAAGCGCACGGGCATGGACGCTAAAGCCCGTGTTCTTGACGCGGCCGTCAGCGACCAGATACATGCTCTGGCCGAAGAGTATGGCAAGGACATTCAGGTTTTGCACTACAATGCCGCAGTGCTGCGTCCACAATTTCTTGAGCAGAGTACGCCAGAAAGCCTTGCCGGGGATATCCAGGTAGATATCACGGGAGCATTGGTAGCGGTTAGGGCCATAGCGCCGTTTATGCGGCAACGTCGGTCGGGGAGCATTTTCTTGACTGGTGGCGGCTTAGCACTTTTTCCCTCGAGCGAATTTTTGACCCTGAGCATCGGCAAGGCAGGCATACGCTGCATGTGCCAAGCACTTTTCCCAGAACTGGCCAAGGACGGCGTGCATATTGCGAGCATTACGGTGAAGAAGGTCGTGCAGGCAAGCGAAGGTGATCCGCAGCGCATCGCCGATCTTTTTTGGAAGTTGCAGCAGCAACCTCGGAGAGCTTGGACGTGGGAGGAAACCTACGGATAAGGCGCGTTCCCGTAGTTCCTTTTCTGACCACGGCAACGCGAGTATCAGCGCGATATTAGGCAAAAAAAGCCCCGTCTTGAGAGACGGGGCGTACAATCTTAGTGCTTGAGGGCGGTTTGGAGAGTATGGTTTTTTACTTCACGCTTCATGCAGCGTCTGTACTCCTTTTTTGAATCTGCGGTATATCTGACACGATTCGAGCGAATCCGTAGCATGTGGTTTGGACAAAAAAAACTACGAGGGCTTTTTTTACATTTGGTGCGCCTGGAAAGACTCGAACTCCCAACCTACAGGTTTGTGCCTGTTGCTCTATCCAATTGAGCCACGAGCGCAATATAACGTTTTGTTGTACGGCCTACGAAAAACTCGCCGTACCACGACTTGTTCGGAAAAAATTTCCGCCTGTGCATTTTGGGTTTTTCGCTTATGCGTTTCTGGCCCTTTCCTCCCAGCAATGAAGCGATCTATAGTATCACGGAGTGCCAAGGGATTCATGGTGGAATGCGGCTTGATTCACGATTCTTAGCTATGTCTCCGACGGCACATTCTTTTTTGGCGACACCAAAGGAGAATTCACTCGGCAATCCACACTCCCTCGGAGTGCTTGAACTCGAAAAACGGAAAAACCCTAAAATGCACAGATGGAAAAATTTTACGCTGTCTTGGCGCTGCTTCAACAGTTTTTTGTGGACTTTACGGAAAAGGTGGAAAACCAGCCATCTTTATCCTCCTTTGTGTCTACACAGGTGGGAAGCGACACGAAATCTTTCAGCGCAGAACGTGAGACGTACCGCAATGTAGGTGTGTCCCCACCTCATGATGCCACAACAGCATTACGCTCCAGCATCGTATCCGCTCACGGGTCAGCGGCACTACGCGAATTTTATAGTTCTTCAAATGTATTATTGTCGACAAACACCGCATTCTGCCGCTCGTGAGATGCCTGAAGAGTAGGCTAAAAGGCGCATTTCATCGTACCCCCATGAGCGGATACAGACTGTAAGCGGTCGGTTTCTCACACTTACAACCCCGTATCTTCTGTGAGAATATAGCCCCTATCAAAACAGGGGCTTTTTTTTGGAGCCCTCACTCGCATGAGGTGCTGCCATGTCAAGGCTGGCGGGCATTGAAAAAGGCAAATAACCGCGACCGAGAGCTCCTTAACGCCGTGAGCGAGACGGTGTCAATAGGCAAAATAAATTGACCCGGGATCGGCAAAATAAATTGATCCACCCTGCCATGCCAGCACCACAGTTTTTTGGAGCGGCCCCCCTCATGAGAGAGGTGAGGCGTAGCTTATCGTCTGAGAAGGTCTAGCCATGGTATTCTCCTTTGTTTGATTAAATTCATTTTTTTGATTCATTTGTAATCAAATTAATATATGATAGACAATCTTTTTGTATCGAAACAGTAGAACAGCCCGACGTTTTCCAAAGAGGAGGATATTTGTCGTTGCGAATAAATATGTAGACCCAAGAATACTCATGAATTGAGGCTTCCAGTGAAGCTGTGTGGCAATATGTATTCAGAATATTCATAAACTTAAATTCCCGCCCGGCGAGTTAGCTACATGGAGGTGAGTTACAGTCCATCTGCTCTTCCAACTCAAAAAGAGCCTTTGTAGCTAAACGAGTTCATTTAGCTACAATCCGCCGCTTAAGTTGGCAGAATGGCCTCTGGAG
>JAFTDR010000066.1 GCA_017454105.1 Desulfovibrionaceae bacterium
ATAAGGAATCCTTTCTGGATCTTGAATGCACCGTCATTTGTGCCATACGGGCTCAGCGCTGCGTTCTTGGGACAGGTGGAAGTGTGATCTATCGCAAGGCGGCCATGGAACATCTGAAAGACCTTGGCTTCATCGTTTTTCTTGATGTCCCACTGCCTGTACTTAAGGAACGCATCTCTTTGAATCCCGAACGTGGCATAGCCTGTGCACCTGGTCAGACACTCAACGATTTATACAGAGAACGACGTGCCCTCTACAAACGCTGGTCAGATATTTCATGCAATAATTGTGCCATGAGTGCCTCTGAGGCAGCGACAACTATCCTGCGCAGTATGCCTAAAAATTTCAGGTACTAACAATACCTTGCACTCAACATCCTGACACAGCTACCCCTGCAGATATTTCTACGTCAGATACCGTATCAACTCATATTTTTCCTGCATTTTGCCGTCGTGTATACATTTTGTATACCCAAGCTCTGATACAAAGTGTTTGTGTACAAAACCTATACCACATAATTGATCACAAAAAGTCATTCTAAATTCCCTGGTGATTGGTTGACTACAGAGAGAATATTTTTTCGAGAGCAATCAATATTTTCAGAAATATTTTTAGTGAATTTTTTTTGCCGAGAGCCCTTGACTCTCGGCTATGCTTTTCTTGTGTAGTTACTCTAAAAGACTGATCAGCTTCCCGGCTGAATGGTTTCAACTTTTCCGTCTCATGTGACTCCCAAATCATCTATTCGCTTTACTTTTTGGACTCTACGGTGGATATTCTTGCGGCTTCGCGCTCAAGAGTCTTCTTATTCCTTGATCCAAGTGGTCTTCCGCGACCCCGCTTTTTCGTCTCGTTCATGGAAGCGGCCCCTGCGTTTGAAGCCAGGGCGGATTCGCGCTCAAGAGTCTTCTTGTTCTTCGATCCAGGGGGTCTTCCACGACCCCGCTTTTCAACTCCCTCACTGCGTACAATTTGAGACTTCTCTCCGTCTTTCTCTTTTGTTTTTTGCTTTTTGGCGCGTTTGGCCAAAATGTCTTCCTCTGTTGGACACGGGCACTGTGTAAAGACAAGAGCCTTATTGATGGTATTCTCAGCATCGCTCAACTCAAAAAAGAGTTTTTCGCCACTGCGAGGAATCTTCGTGGGACTTTCAAGGCCAAAAGCCCGGTAAAAGTCGTTGGCCTTTTTCACAGGACATGTAGGAACGATACACCCTGAGAAAACATCAGCCTTTTGACCTCTCAACTCTTCGAACAGCGTCGATGGTGATTCACGAAAGATCTCACAAAGCGGATCTTGTTCCAGGATAGCCTCTTCGTCTGCTTCGTTTGAGTACGGTACGACCAATTTTGTAGGTAGTGCTACATAACGAAGATCCTGTATGCCAAGTCTGTTCTTCACGACGATAATCAAAAATGACGCAATGAAGGAGAGAAGCAGATGCCCTGACAGAGTTTCCATGGTGTGCTGACGAACAGGAAGAAACTTGGCATAGTTCTTTCCGTAGTCGCAGTACTGTTCGGAGTATTGCCGAACATAGTACTCAGGCAGGATCTGCTCTGGCGGCAAATCTCTGGTTGTCACGATTGCGAAGACACCAAATCTGCTCAGCACCTGATCACACTCGTCTAAGGTCATCTTGGCGAGGAGCTTGGATTTGAGCAGATGATCACTCTTGCTGTAGGCACTTTGGATATCCCTACACAGGAAGATAAAGCCTGTTTTGCGCTCTCCTGTAACCTTGTCTATCGCAATAACAGAGGGAATCTTTACGATGTTAACCAATCGATTTTTGTACCGCACGATGTTCTTTTTGTCTTGTAGTTCGTCAAAGTGCGCCTGAACAGCTTCCTTGTAGAGGAGAAACATAGGATTGAGGCGGGACATGAACTCAATTCCAGAAAGAACTAGACGTTCAATATTTGATGGGCACAGATACCTTGCATCGGTGATGGGGAATGCCTGTAGACTTCTGTACAATAACGATCAGTCGAAACTTAAGTGAAACGTCGCCATTGTGATTGCTGACATTCGTAATAGGAAGAGAGCAGTCGTTCTCCATGCCGCTTGAGTCAATGAGAACGCAAAGGTCATTTCCGTAAATATCGCCTAAGTACTGTATGTGGGCGAGAAGGAATCTTCGAATGTTCTCAGGTCTGCCAATCGTGGCAAGCATTGTACTGAATCGTTGACTGGCAAGATTCGCCTTTGGGTACAGAAAAGAGGCAAAATTCTGCCGACACCAGGATTCTGCATGACAGTTCGCGCTTGATTCAAGGATATAATAGGACAAGGCTGCACGGAGGGAGTCTTTGTTCTGGTATTCAATCGAGTCTAGAACCTGATCGTATCCCATGCCGTTGATAAGGTGATGAAGAAAATATGCATCGCCAAAGTCGACAATGATCGAGGCTCCTCGTTTTCTTTTGTCAGGCTCTGCGAAGGCTGACGGCACATCCTCTGGGGGAACGTCACCAAAAGACTGATCAGTTGGGTTGAAGATGTAGTACCCACGTTCTCTTGTCCAGAAGATACCTTTGTCTCGGTCGATAACCTTGCCGAGATAGATGCGTCCTTTTTTATGAGGATTCTTTCCATCACTCCTAACGCTTGCTCCTGGCCATACACCAATGAGCGTACCATGATGATACGTGTACTGAATCTGAATCATTTTATCCCCCGTAGTCTTCCTTTGATTGGACTACAAGGGAAAAAATTGGGAAATTTATTCCTTGTAGTCACACCACTTATGGTAGACTACAGGAAATAAAAAAACAATATTTTATCTAGTAAACTTCAAGAAAGAAAAGGCTTCGCAAAAAAAATATGCGTTGTAGTCAACCAAACACCCGGGAATTCAGGATGATATAAAAAACAGCGGATGTCCGTTTTTTCTGTCAGATCAAGCAGCACAGGTCTGGATCAGCTGCGGTATGTCTC
>JAFTDR010000004.1 GCA_017454105.1 Desulfovibrionaceae bacterium
AAGGAAATGGCTAGCAACTCTTGTACCAGAACATAGAGTTGCGTACGTTCTGATTGGAAGCGTATACTGCGGGCAGAAATAAAATTGTAGCTTGTTTGGCTATGAAGTCCCTTGTTCCTGGAACTGTATACATTTGACAGAGTCATTTTTTCTGGCTTGTGCAGAACACTTTCTTCCTTCGCCCGTCTCAAGCATTTCCTCCAATTTTTGGCCTGCGAGCGCATTTGCCCGTATTCTTCTTGGATGAATTTTTGCAGAGGCCCTACGCAAAACAAAAAAACCAGTACAGGCTTCTCTCAATGCGCGTGTATCTTGTGGGCCGACTCTAGCAGACTGGGAGTCGCCCTCTCTTATTGTACACACAGATTGAGAAAATACAGCACCTACACCTGCTTTTCTAAATTCATGTGCATCCTATACGCAGAACTATACTTCATCCAGAAACAAACTGACATTTTTGCAAACGGCAATTGGCACAATGTCTGGTATTTTCAACTCTAAGTGGTATTTTTTTTACCGCAGTATACCTTGGCTACGGTACGAAACGTTCAACTTTTTTTACACGCAAACTTAGAAAAATCTCAACCAGTAGTGATTTTTCCTTGTCAATGCCGCGAAATCAGGGGCCTGGTAGGAAACTGGTCAATGTACGCTGTCTCTGTGTCGAAAAAGACAAAAAAAGACGATTTTCGTCAAAAATGACGAAGGCTTGCAGGCAACACTTCAGTGTATATACTCGGCAGCACATTGATTTTCCGCAGAACGCTTAGAGTTACACTCTGACATCGTCCACCTAGGGGAAAATCTTTATGAGGCTGAGTATAAACAAGCAGTGAACTCTACGCGCACCAGATCAACTCTTCCTTCTCAAGTTTTTTGGGCAAAACCCAGTACGCCCACTGCAATGACGAGAAGGAGAACTTGCGCGACGTGAGTATACCATGCGCGATTTAAGAAGAATGGTTGTTTTGTGGCTACGCAGCGAGTCACACGGTCTTGTTCTGCTCAAGCCAAAAACAAACTGTCATTTTTGCGAACAAATGTCAGGATTGTGTCTTGTATTTTCAACTATATGTTGTAATTTTTTTTGACCGCAGTCTATTCTTCCGTTTTCCCAGATTCGCCTTTTTTCAGATCATGAAGAAGCAGCTGGTCTTCTTTCGCTTGGAACTCTCCTCCATGTTGTGACGCCGAAGGCAAGTGGACGAAAACCTTTTGATCCTCGTGGGTCCTGGAAGATTTGCCAAAGAAGCGTAAAATTGCCCTTGTCGTCGCTCTCAGGGAGAAAAAGGGTTCAAAGCGGGTTCCTCACGAAAGCCCGCAGATCTGTTTTGTGCTTTTGTGAGCGTACTGCCGCCTTGAGAGGCTAGTGCCGACTTCCGCCCGAAAATACGCCAGTTTGTTTCTGCCTTAAGGAGACTCGATTAGAATCTTCAAGGAGAACAAAAGAACTCAATGGAAAGGCACCGAAAGCGCACCGTGACCCAAATGCTGCGCTGCGCGCTGAAAGGAGGCTCGTCCGCACAAAAAGGAGAGAGCCGACAAACTCTCAGCGCGCAGTAGAGTCACTCACGAAACGATTTAAGGCTCCAATTGTAAAGAGGTATTGTTAGAGTACACACGTATTTCGGTAAGCCTATACAATACGCTGCGTCACAACAATTCTTTCCCTGGCAATGGAATGAGGTCGCTCGCTTTTGGCTAACGCGGGAAAAGCAGTACGCGACGATCAAACGGTTCTCGCTGGCCTTCGGTAGTGAGACGGCACAGATGCTGGGCGAAAAGCGCGAGAAAAAACGAAATCTGGAAGAGTACCGAAGGACCAAAGCGATTCTTTACAATCAGAAAAAGGTAAGCCAGGCGCACGGAAGAACTATACTTGATCCAGAAACAAACTGACAGTTTTGTGAAAAGGAGCCAGTATAGAATCTTGTCTTTTCAACTCAAAGTGACAATTTTTTTGACAGCAGTGTACAAATCCGCGCAAAACACAGAGAAGGAAAACAAGGAAGTTCTTGAAACCCCTTCTCTTTGGACACTTTTCTCCCTTGGGACAAAGCGAGAATCTTTCTCTTCCCAAAAAACGACCTCTGTCTCGTTCTAGGCGAGAACGGTCGTGTCGTAGACAATACCTTCCTCACCGTTTATGCCGTCTGTGCCATAGAGGTACTGCAAGGCAAGAATATCAGTGGGCGAATAGTAGTAGGTTCCGTCAACGCACCAAGGCGCAACCGCTTCTCCGTCGGCATTTGTCACAGTATTCCCTCTGTCGTAAGACATGATTGTCATCGCCGTCGTTTCGAGCGATTTTGGAAGTTGCACGTGCGTAAGACCATCACCTTCGGTCTCTGTTTCAAAGGGGTGTTCAAGCCCCAAGGCATGCCCCAATTCGTGACATACTGTTTGAAAACCTTCTTTTCCGAAGGTTGGATCCACGTTCTCGGGGGTTTTGGCAGAATTGTCCAAAACGACTGTCAAAGCAGAATTCCCCCAACCAAAGCCATAGAATGTAAGACCGGTGTTATTCGACAACGAGGCGGTCGCAATACGAATATGCGCATCCTCATACGTATCAGTTTCGGCAAATTCTATCCCAGTCATTTTAGAAAGAACGCTGAAGCCTGTCTCAAAGGCACTTTCCTGATTGCTGTTGAGCTGGGTCATATTCTCGAATTGGTTCTCTGTATTGGCCGCTATTTCACTGTCTGTCAGCATGTGGTAGCGTACAATACCGTCATCGGCAGCAATTCTGTTCAACTGTGGCCACATATCCTCACGTACAAGCACCGAATCAATTAAGGAATTTCCCGATCGAGGAATGACATTGGTATCTTCTGTCACGCTCACAGGATCGAGCGACGTGGCCCGGACTGTGAGCTGTTCTGCGACACCGAATTTCGCATAGTGCGTCAGCGGATCGATATGTACCGCCTTAAAGGCATTGGCTGTCTCCTCAACGCTTAGTCCCACAAGTTCTGATTTTTCTGAAAAATAGCGGGAGACGTCAAAATACTGGCTCGGATCAATGCCAATATCGCCATTGGCATCCTTTTCAAAAGCCCCGCAGCGCATAAAGTGCTGCTGTACGGTCATACCGGCGTTTGCAATGGCTTCGGCCGTCATCTCAGGTGTCCATTCCTGCCCCTGGTAGTGTATGCTGTTGAGCGCGGCCGTCTTGTTCGCAAGGTATTCATCAGCGTCAAAATAAAAGCTTTTGAAGAGATCCAGCCGCGAGGAGAATTGCGCTCTATCATCTGACACAACCGTCGTTGGGAGAATATTTTCCTGGTACCCCTGCTCTGCGTAGTGGGCAATAGGCCCCCCTGCACCGCGTACTTCGGCGACAGCGGCACTCACAGAGATATTTTCGGCTGCGGCAAGAGCGTTGTAATAGTCAGACACAGAAAATAACGCCCCAGGATCAATACCCACCTCGCCAGAAGCATTCGTTTCGTAGGCCCCATGCTTTATAAAATGCTGCCATGGGGTCATTCCTGCATTGGTAATGGCTTCTGCTGTGGTCTCGTTTGTCCACACCGTATCCTGCGTCCCTGAAGCATTGAGGGCTTTCGTCTTCTCAGTGAGATAGTATTCCGAGTCAAAGAAGATATTTGACAAGACATTGGTTGAGGTTGAACTCATTGTTTTTCCCTTCTGCCGGAAAACTTCAAAAAGATTTGTACCATGACCCTTGACCACGTCCGCGACGCACTATACCGTAAGCGTACCATAAGCTTGCCAGTGATAGAAATCGCCGCAAACTGTTTCCAACTTATACTGTTAGACAAAATCTCGCAACGCTCTACAAACCTGACAGCATGGTTTTTCTTTTTCAACTGTACCCGCGCAACGGAGTTACGGTAAAAGGCGACTTCCTGGTTTTCCTGGTCAACTCCACTGCGAATTCGCGCGACAGTGTGCTGTATCAGGAGGTATACACAAACGCCAAAGTTTCTCTTCCTTGTGGCCTATGCACCCATTGCATATCGCCAACACGATTGAAGAAGAACATTGTATCCGTCGCGAGGATAAGAGCGTAGAAGTATACACGCGAGCATGCAATCTTCCTCCACGATTTTTTTGACTAAAGCCAGCAAATCCACTGCCATGAAGAGGAGGAAGACGATCTTTTGGTCGGGAGTATACAGGGAACTGGTGGTCCTATGAGCGAAGAATCCGCGCACAAGGTAGGTGAAATGCGCCCTTCAGACAAGGTAGAATGCGGACATTGCTGACGTTGTCACGATTCGAAGAGGCAAAAAAACTGTAGAGTACCTTAACCAGTAAGCGGGTGCTATAGTTCAATGTTGTTATAAAATATTTGCAAAATTGGACTAGTTCTCTAATACGAAATAACAAAAGAACAATCGATATGGCCTTAGATCTACTTTATTCAGTAGAGAAAATTGCAGGAATAGTAAACGATTAAAAATTACCGTAAATTCCCGGCATTTCACTTAGCTACAGCAACGAGAGGCTCACAATATGCGGATTTACATGTCTTGAGGGCGCTTTGTAGCTAAACAGATCCGTTTAGCTACAAAAGCTCTCTTTTGTACAGGGAAATACAATGGAATGCGGCTGTCTACCGTGTAGCTAACTTTGAGGGCGGGAATTTAAGATTATAAAAATTTTATACTTAGTCGAAAAAAAAATGAAAAATCATGCAATAAAAAAACAACTATTTAAATAAAATTTTCGGGACAAAATCAGTAAGTGAGATCTTTAAATTATTTTTAGAAGCCAAATATATAAATTTATTTACAGGATTCATATACGAATCATAGTCTTTCGGTTTAATATTTAAATCAAAAGATAAGACGATATTTTGCACATTGTTTTTTACCGATGTCGATATCATATTTTCTACATCATCAATATTCCCTTCATCAATGATAAATTTTACAATTGCTTTGCCATTAGTTTTACGAATGTATTGATTTATATTATTCCATACATTATCAAAATAATCTGCCCCTCTTATTTTTGTATACACATCTCTCGATCCGGCATCAGGTGTGAGATACAAGTTAAACAAATCCCGATTTACACCTATAGCAAATGTTTCAGAAAATTTTGCTCCATTTGTATTTATATCAGCAGTAAAATTATTTTTCAATGCAAATTGCAGGATATTATCAATACATATGGATAAACTTGGGTCTCCACCACCTACACCAAGGTGAATTCTCTTTGATAAAATTCCATAATACATACAATAATTTATTGCTTTCAGAACTTTATCGTGCGGTGTATCAGATTCATTATTATCAATAGCTCTATACCCACAGTGTTTGCATCGTAAATTGCATTTCTTATAGTGATTTAACATTATTTGGGTGAAAACGACAAACTTATATCTAGATCAATCATCTTTTATAAAGTTTACACATTTTTTTACAGGCATCAGGCGCTGTATTATTTTTATGCCTTGTTATAAGATTGTTTTGAAATTTTAGAATTGTAACAGGAACATGGGATCTGAAATATCTGTAATTTCCAAAGCTTTATCTAAAGAAAAACAACAAGCAGTAACTTTTGATGACCTATAAAAATTAAAGCCATTGCGAATCTGACAACATGAATAGTAGACTTCACCTTCATTCATATCTAAAGCACCATGAATACTAGGCTACGGTTTTTCAATAACATATAAGACAGAGGTCAAAGGAAGGCCTAATGTCTTAAGCAAGATTTCCCCAAAATACTCTTTTCCAAAGGCTCTGACTAGAAATCCAGGCTTTGCAAGGCGGTTCATAAAATCTTGCTTCGCATAGAGTCGGATGTGATCATCTTGGCCAAAACGACTCCAACGCTCTGTTATCGACGTATCAGGATCCTCGTCCGTCATAACTAGCGTTAAACTGATAGGAACAAGAATTATACCAAAACCAGAAGGCTTAAGTATGCGAAAGAGTTCACTTATTGCTTTTTGATCATTTGGGACATGCTCTAAAACATGAAGACATATCCATGCATCGCAGCTTGAAGACTCAATCTCAGGCATGCATGAGAGATTAATCTGGTAATCCACCCCCTTCATGAACATATCAGCTGTTTGATGTCGGACAACAAAATGTTTCTTAATAAAATTGCCAATTGAGGGCCGAGGCGCTATCTCAAGTAAACGAAAATTTGATTTATGGAATCCCCTTCCTAATCTTCTTAAGAGATACGCTCCAACGAGTCTTTCCCTGTCCATACCGCTACAAATAGGACATGAAAATGTATTTGGAGCGAAAAGCTCCATAACAAATGACGCGGTAGGGACGCCCATTACTGAACGCCCCCCGCACACTTGCTGCGCTTCGCCGTGCGTGCGGATTCTAGCCTTCGGCGTCGCCGCACACGGCTCCTCATCCAGGTTTATTACCACTGGGATTTACTCCAGAAGTCAATCCAGTCTCTCTGCCTCCAAACTGATGACAGTTCTTCAGCGTCGTTTGCTAACGCTTATTCGCAGCAATTGCTTGCAACAGTGACGTGCAATAAGAACTAAGTTCCTCCCCTCTCTGCCCGCCGTAAGCGTATGCCGGTTAGCCCCTTATGCGTGTTACTCCTGCGGAACTCAATCCGCGA
>JAFTDR010000067.1 GCA_017454105.1 Desulfovibrionaceae bacterium
CCCAAAGGGCTTAGCAAGCCGCGAGAGCTGTGCTAGCCCATTGGGTCGCAACGAAGTCTGGAAGGAAGCCTCGGTCGTTGTACTCGTGGACATATAAGTGCAAAAGTACAGGGAACCGAAATCTGAGTCGACTTAGAAACTCGCAACGGGAGTTACACTCCCCATGGGCGATACCGGTGTAGTGAGAGTAGCAAGGGGTCAGCCGCACCACCTATGAAAATAGGATTACAGACGTAGGATACAAGCGTAGGAGCAGCATGCCGATGCGAAGAAACGAGATGTCCGGCATGCGAACCGCATGTGATATCGTAAATAGGGTCGCGATCACCTGGAGTGGCGCGTATAGAACATCTCTCGTCTTCATTAGGAACCGCCGTATGCGACTAGCGATGCGTCGCCGCACGTACGGTGGTGTGGCGATGCATCGCTAGGGGGCGGTCGCCCCCCCTACCCGATTGCCATACCTGATCAAAAAAGGTGACTGTGACAGTTGTATGATGTTCTTGGAACAAGAGGCTTTGAAGCCAAACTGGTTGCAATTTTATTTCTGCTCGCTGTATACAGTCTTCTGATAAGCTCGACTGCATACAGTTTTTTCGCTCAGCAGTCAAAGGGAAGTCCTTCAATTGATCGGATCAATAAGAATCATATTACACCATTTCTACAGTCTGCAAAATTTTCCTAAGTAATAGTGCGGTCTTGTCACCGATTGGGCACGGTTTACCACGAAGCCTTTTGAGGCTACAAGAGGAACACGAATTTTCCAAGCCAGTATCACTGGCCGGAAAATTTGTGTTCAGCCGCATTCCGTATCGGAACGTCTAGCGGGGCAAGGTATCCAGGCAGAGTCCCCGCATATGGGAGCGCGATTTACGCATTTGCCTTAACGCAACCCAAACAAAAAAACTTTCACGTTCTCCTTCACCTGTCCTTGCTCTCCCGCTGCTCAATTCTTCTGCAGCGCATTTGGGCAGGATCCAGAGACGCATGCAAGCTCTCAAATCTGGTTTACCCTTTAAGATTCTTCCACGGTCAGACCGCAGTACGAGCGCAGCCGAGTCCACAGTTTACCACAACACCTATTTTGCGCTACAAAAGACGTGCGAGGTAAACAAGGTACTTAGTAGCAGAAAAGAATTGCAAAATGCACCGCACTCACTCTGCTGTGGTCAACCAACAAGACTTGCACTAGCAGGTCTATTGTTTATACATCCAAGTTCTTCCCACATTGTTGTAACCAGAGCATCCTCGAATCCAGAAGGTTGCTAAAATTCTGCCACTTGTGAATTTTGGGTTTTTCCGCTCAGAATCTGACGTACTCTCTGCTCGAAAACTCCTACACACAATAGCGGGATTGTATGCTTAGCCTCGGAGATTTTCGAGTGACCTTTGCCAAAGGCGCCTTTAAGCCTTAGGCTTGAAAACATAGGACAAGTGAGATGTAACAGCAGATACTCAAGTGTGAGAGGAAGATTGCAAACAAAAATCCCGTCTGTGCATTTTATGGTTTTTTCGTTTTTCAAGTTCAAGCATTCCGAGGCAAGGTGGATTGCCCGTGAATCCCCCTTTTTTTGTCTACAAAACGACTACACAGTCGGAGACACTGCTAGGAATCGTGAGTCAAGCCGTACTAGTTTCACGTCGACGCCATATATCCCTTGGCACACCGTGATACTATATATCACTTGAATGCTGGGAGGAAGGGGCCAGGAACGGGTAAGCGGAAAAACCCAAAATGCTCAGGTGGAATTTTTTCGTTCACGATTTTCAGCCACCCTCCATGGTACCCAGGAAATACTCTGATTCCACGGGAGCGCAGGGCTTATGTCCACGCAGTTCCTTCTCGCTCAATACTACCAGTAACTGTGAAATCTGTCACTCTATGCGGTGATTATCAGCCTTCCATGTTCTTCCAAAGGATGTTGCGAGGTGCCTCCTCGCAGGCCTGGTTTAAAAGCAGCCTCAGTGAATCCGGCACCTGGGTACTCCTGAGAAGAAAGCCAGAAAGACTTACGCGGAAAAATCATGCCCGACCGCATAGTGGTTTTCCCTAAATATCCAAAGAGAAGCGACATCAATTAACCGGCACAAGAAGAATCATTGCGTACAGCAAGGGGGTAATGCCGTGCCGACCAATTATACTCCAGCCAGAAACAAACTGACATTTTTGCGAATGAGCAACTTGCGAAAAAGGAAGCAAGGATTCTCTGGAAAACTACAAAGCGACTGAAACACCTGATTCTCTGTGACTTGAGATCTTGATCGATATTATGCCAATCCGTACACGTGGAAAAAGTTGCCTCGTTGAGCTTCGAACCCAGCATTGTTGTGAAGTCTCATAGCACTCATGTACACATTCTTTTCTGACTTGAGTATACCTTTTTTTCCATTTCCTGAAGGATATATCGGGCGACACTAGCCGAAAACAAATGCCAAACTACTGTGTGCCTGGAGTAGAGACAGAGCGCTACACAAGTTTCTGGCGAATTCTACAGAGCAGTGCGCATTCGCCTCACATATATACGCAAGCTCAATGACACTGCGTGACCCTTTGCGGACAGAATCGTTATGGACCGAGTTACACTATACTCCTACTCGAAAAAAAGTTCCTTTCAAAGAAGGACACTGTAAGCTTTGACGTTAAGAAGATCCTCTAAGAAGGGAAGTATTTTTCGAGCCAGAGTATACTATTTATCTGTGACAAAGAACTAAACACTCTGCTACATATTGCTGCCAGTGATTCTTCCCAAGCCGGCCGACCATCTACGTTTGACGCCCTATCGCGCCGAACAATTCTACCCAGCGTCACAACGATTCTTCCCGCGCCACGAAGTGAGCCTTGCGGGCACGGACAAATGGAAAACCCTATACGTTGGCTGTCCAGGGAAATACAGCATGGTATCTTGTCCCACAATAATCTACGCCAACTACAAAGAGGGTGTTTCGCTGTCCTTTTGTATAGAGATCGTTTAGCGCTTTCCATACACTGAGGCTCTTTGACAAGGCCAGCTTGACACATACGTCGCCAAGAGAGTTGGCGATTTTCAAGAAACGCGGATTTCCCTCAAAGCACGCTCAAGGTATACTGCGGTCAGAAAAAAAGTTGCCACTTGAAGTTGAATAAACCAGACTCAGTGGGAACTCCAGTTTGCAAAGATGTCAGTTTGTTTCTGACCGGAGTATATTGGCGCATGGAGTCACCGACCATGCGCATGAACGAAAGGGTAGAAATCAGTATACTATTGCTCGGCAGGAACCCTAAGGAAATTTCCTTCAACCCAAACTGGCAGACACATTCACAGCAAATAAACAGCGTGAAGCTCAAAACGCTCTCTCTACGTTATACAGATCAAATCGTTTTGCCCTAGGATATGGTATCATCATGAACGACAAAAATACTCCTAACGACAAGGACGACATTACCCAAGATAAAATTGAGAACTCTCCGTATAGAGATGTCTTCAAGCGAATTGGAGTACGAATCCGGAATAGACGAAACGAGCTGGAACTAAGTCAGGATGAACTTGCAAGGCGAACAGGGTTAAGCGTCCGATTCTTGGTAAGTCTTGAAGGAGGAAAAACCAATATCTCTCTTACAACACTCATATCTCTTTGCGAGGCGCTGAACCTCTCGATCTTTGAAATTCTAACCAAAGAAAAAGATAGAGCAGAAGTTATCAAGGACATTACTCATGCCCTCAACAGCTTAACCACAGATGACCTTGATGGTGTGAGAAACCTTATCCTTCACATTTACAAAAGCAGGTATCATCAACAAAGAAACAGTAAAAAACCGTAATTTTTCTCTTTATTCTCACAAATGACTCAAATGCCCCTGGGTACATCATCTTCACAGCCAGGGATTGTCTTACTTAGAAGCGTTATCATGCTGTGAGATTACGCTGCACAGGATACGCAGTTCCTGCCACTATGCCGCCGCTTCAAACTCATCTTCTCCCATTTGCCATCGAGTCTCCCTGCACGCGGACAGGCGCAGAATTTGGTTGCGCGAAAGGAATTCGTCTCCTGTCACCACGCAGACCGAGCATAGCGCTCACACACCATTGTTCAGCAGCGCTTATCATTGCCCTTCGATGCCTGCCGCCATACGCGGCCCCATTTCAGTTCTTCTTCCTCAGTGGTGATGTTCGCGGCAAGGGCAGCCTAGTAGTAAATTTTCTATGTCCGTGTGTAAAAAGATGGGGGAGATACTCCTACTTCGTTACGATAATTGTGGGCAAAAGATACACACGTATTTCGGTAAACCAGTACTAGCATTCCAAGCTATTCTCTACAATAAATATATATAAATCTATACGGAACTACATATACTTATGTTTTACTACTCATTTCAAAACGTCTTCCGCTTCAATGAGTTCGATTTTGCCATTGCTGACACAACAGGCAACCCTGGTCTTGCAATCCAAAATTGCAGGTATACTGTGAGCTGAAATAAAGTTTAGCCAGTGTAGCTACGAAGTCCCTTGTTCCAGGTACTCCATTCATCTGGCATAGTCACTTTTTTTCCGGCTCGAGCATGCATAGCTTTCCTTCCAAGTGAATTCCTTGAAAGGACTCCGTCACTCAATAGATTTATATAGATTTAATGTGATGTCCACATTGCCAGGCTTCAGCCCGTCCGCTGGTCTCCTGACCGAAAGCGTATCCAGTGATTACGCCTTCTTAGCTTGCAGCTCATCGTACAAACAAGAGTGTGTTTCACAAGATCAGCGCCATACTTTTTCCATCTCAACTTATGGTCGATCCAAAAGAAACGGGTACATTGAAGCCATACGTGACACAAAGAAAGAAAAAGAGATTTTTCCTTCTGCAGTCTGACAACCTCCGCCACACAGTTGAGAACGGCCAACAAGTACGTGCCCTGCTTGGTCTTACGTTTTGCAATCAGACAGTTTGGCTGTACGCACTCTGCTGCACATTAGCTGTGGAAAAAATGTACAGGCAATCAATCTCTCGTCATCTGTCACGCTCTGCGCCAAATCACCTAAGCAGGGTACGGAGAAAGCTGCATCAACGGATACGCCCTATTGCAACAGGATAAAGATCCCATATAAGCCCACAACCCAACAATAGTCAGTAAAAAAGGTGCGCGCGTACACTGCACTGTGTAGGACACGTCTTCTGTACTTCTCCGAGCTAGACACAAAATAACAACATCGGCCACGTACGCGATTGTTGCGCTATAGATATGCACTATACTGCACATTGACAAAGAAAAAAATACTCTAAAGCGCTAAACACTCGCCATCTGCCTGGAGCAAGGCACGGATTCACGCGCTTGGCACGGAAAAATACGGACATTGTATGATGCACTATACTGCACTATCGCAGTGAAAAAAAAGCTCCACATAACCGCCCACAGTCCCAACATTTGTCAGGAAAAAAGACACATGCCTATGGGCACTACGCAAAACACGCTGTACTTCTCTAAGCTAGCCACAAAAAAACAGTATTTACTCGCGGCGAAAGAGATCTTCCGCATTCGTCCTCGTCAACGGCGAGCCTCGCACTTCCTCCTGGGTTGGGAAGGAAGATTTCAACCGTCGCGAGAGGTCACGTACGAGATTGTCGTGCAATGGATATGCACTATACTGCATATTGACAAAGAAAAAAAATACTCTAAAGCGCTAGACACTCGCCATCTGCCGGGAGCAAGACACGGATTCACGAAAAAAATAGGGAGTGTAATAAAATTTGTGGAAACTCCGCAATTGCCCAAGACCAGTTCAGCTTGAGGATAGATTTACACAAAACTTCTGACACTCTCGAAAAAACGGACATTGTATAATGCACTATACTGCACTATCGCAGCGAAAAAAAAGCTCCACATAATCGCCCACAGCCCCAACAGTTGTCAGGAAAAAA
>JAFTDR010000068.1 GCA_017454105.1 Desulfovibrionaceae bacterium
AGTCAGGTACCCCCGGCAAAGCCGGGGGCTTGAAAGGCAGGGAACCGCTCAAAGCGGTTTTTAGACGCTTCGCTTGAGCCGCCTAAAGGCGGCATACCAGCATCACCTATTGATTAAGAAGACTAAATTGTTCGATTCTCTGGTCTTCTTTCTCTTGATTTTTTTTATATATTCGCGAATTGTTTTCTCATCTCTACCCACTGTTGACACATAAAATCCTCGCGCCCAAAATATTTCGTATGTGATAGACTCAAGCTTTCTTCCATCTGTAAGTTTCTTTTGGTCACTTTGAGCAGTACCCAAAACGAGCTTACTGATTTTTTTTGCTAAACAACCTACTTTTCTTCGTTCTCACTTTATTCAAACCAAACGCGCGCAGCCGCACGCCGCTCTGCGACTCCGCCGCTGCGCCACTTCGCAAGCTCGCGGCTTGCGACTTCACCGCTACGCGACGTACGCAGCCGCAGGGCGTTTGGTACACTTCCGCAAAAGTCAAACTTTGCGAGTCCTCCGGCAAAGCCGGAGGTTTACCTTGATTAAATCAGTATACGGTCGGGAGCACGATGCACACAATCAGAGACCTGTGAGCGGATACAAGCGGACGATCGAGTCCACTGTAGGCCTATCGTCGCACAAGCTCCATTGCATGCCTGAAAATTAAGGTCAAGAATACAGCACACAACAAGAGAAAAACAGGTAGGTGATGCCACAACCACTCTCTTGACCTCTGCGTGCGATTGGGCCACTGATGCACAAAGTACTGCAGCTCACGCAAGGCGCGGCATGCTTGCCAATCTGCTGCTTGCGCATTTTCTAAGTCCAAGAAACTTTGCAGCAGGCGCAGTTCTGAGCAAAAGTATACCCAGAGGGCGCAATTCTCCTAAGTTTCCCATTTTGCTTAGAAATTCGTCAAAAATCAGCTTTTCAAGCCAACGGAGAGTCTCGCACCTTGCGCAGGAGAACGTTGTGTCGCTTGGAAGAATCATCAGGACGCCAAGTACGGCTGCTCACGCTTCAACCGGACTTGCGTGGGGCTACAGCACGGGCAATCGCACAACTCAAAGACAGCCTCCTGCGCTATCGACGGACACACGCAAGCGTCGCACAAGTGGCAGAAGAACAGAGATATCAATAGATAGTGTATTCCGCTGCAAAGTGAGAGGAGAGTTCTAGGGATGCGCTCACGGGTCAACGGCACTACGAGGATTGTATAGCTCTTCACAGCGTAGCATTGTCAAAAAAAACCGCTGACACAGGGCTACTCTGCGACACGGTAAACCTAAAGAGCCGGCCCGTGAGCGAATACGTCTTCTGTCCTTCAAGAGGATAGAAGAAAGTGAGTATTACGGTTCTACTGGTTGATTGCAATAGACTGGGGGAGTTTATGACAGTGCGGGATCGCCACTCATTGCAATCAACTTCTCGAATTGTAATACGGAGGAGAAGCCCTCTCAACAAGTACTATCCAGACTATCTGCCGCATACCCCTGAAAGCCTGGTTGAGTGACTCATGAGATGCGTACTATGCTTCTATTTCTTTTTACGCTTTTTTTTGGCAGATTTTTTCGAAAAACGAGAATAGCTCATTTTCGGTTCTCCTTTCTCTCCAGGTTCGCCTGGACTCTTTATGAAATCATTTTTAGAATATTTACTCTTAATTTCTGCTATTGTTTTCGATAATTTCCTCAAAAGAATACAAACTTTATCAATATTCTCTTGGGAGATATACTCATCTTCATACCCGTCAATAGACACCATTTGCAAATTAGGATTGTCGACTACTAAAATTGACCTATCTTTAGACTTTACTATTCCTTCTATGCCCTGCGGAATCTGATCAATTGTACAGTCGGATTTCGGCTTAAATGTGCCGGCAGCAAGATCGTAAAAATTTAAAATATCTTGACAGCAATTTTTAGCAAGAATATACGTTCTCTTGGTCTCAGGATCAATATATTCATACTCAGACTCTAATTCATATGTATCATCTACCTCACAGTCATAGATGACAGACAAATTATATTTGGCACTTTCCACACCAGCCAGTTCTGCCTCACGTAGCAATTTGATGGCCAATCGCTCATCTCTCTCACCTCCTAGACCGCTCAAAAGCAGCAGGGCACGGTTCACCATGGACTTGGCACAACCGCACAATTCTGCAGCCTCATAATACACTCTTGCCTTTGTATAATCTTGTTCATAGAGGTAGCCAAAATCAAACATCAGAGCTTTTATATAGAAAATTCGCCAATCAAAGATTATATCTCCAGTAGTCAGCAATTTGAGTCCATATTCAGGCTTAAGCCAGGGTATAAGCCCCGAAAAGCTAAGCTCAACCAGTCCCACAAGGCATACAAGAAACCCATTGCCTTTGTCGTACCCTTCCTCAAGATAGGCTAGTGCTGCCACAGGATCCATAGGATGTATTGAATCCCTCATATAATAGCTAGCGAGACTGGCATTGGCTTTAAAGTACTCATCATAGCGGCTAAGGAAAAGGAGGATATCGAAGGCCATACGCTTGTCGTATCGATCCCCTTTACGATAAAGTCTTGTCAAAGCAAACGCACAATCCAAATCGTCGTATGCATAGCCCTCCTTAAGCAGAGCCATGGCTTTCTCCTCGTCCTTCGGTACTCCCCATCCTTCAGCGTACAATTGAGCTAACTGTCTGAACCCTCTGGTATACCAGGTAATCGATTTATCCTCGCGTTCCTCTATCCCCTTTTCGTAGAAGGTACGCGCGGCGTCATAGTCCACTTTCTGCCCAAGCTCACCGTACTGAAAGATTAAGCCAAGTACAACATTGGCAGCATGATATCCTCTCTCTGCGGCCTCCTTCAAGAGTGGAAGGCAATTTTTATCGTCTTCGTCATAAAGGGATAGGGCAGAAATAAAGAAAGCTTCATCACTTTCCTTTTCCGCCTTCTTGCCCCAGTACATAGCTTTTTTATCCCCATTACTATAGTAATGACGAGCTAATTCAAGCTGAGCTGGAGTATATCCCTGCTCTGCGGCTTCCTGCAGATGTCGCATTGCGTTTTTTTCTCCACTGCCGCCCACCGCTCCTGCCATATATTCCATCGCAAGCGTATAATGCTCATCAGGTTCGAGATTCTTTTTACGGTTTAATGTGGCAATAATCGAATGACTTTTTTCAACCTCTTCTTTCCAACGCTCAAGCTGCCGATTGCGTATTTCAATATAGTCCGAATTATCAAAAAATGGTGCATCTATGATGTGCTTAACATCTTTCAAATTTTTATGCATGTAGCGGCCATCGTAAAAAAAGTCGTACAGACATTCTGGAAAATACTTGATATCACGTCGTAGTGCGCGCGCCATGCAATAGAAAGCTTTGCACGGATCATAATAGTCGCTAAAGACTTCCGTATTGTAGATCATGGCGCGAAGAGAGGCCCCTTCGGCAACCCCCTGCAAATCGGCTTCTTCCAAAAGACCCATGCATTGCTTTAGATCGCGGCCAACTTCCTCCCCGACTAAAAAGGTCATTGCCATATTCATCTTTGCTCTGGAATTTCCTTTATTGCATAGGTCTAAAAGCTGCATTGTAGATTTCTGTCTGTCAATACTGAATATACTCTCGGATTTAATATTAAGAAGAGCAATATCCAGAACGGCCTCTTCACTGCCTAATTGACTGGCCTCCGCAAACATTTTGAGCGTTTCTCTAATGAAGGAATTTTTGCCAATATTCAAACAGGCCAATGTAACTATGGCATCAGCATACTTCTGTTTGGCTGCCTGCTCTAACCAATATACACGCCTATCCTTATCTGCTCTCACACCAACACCATTATCGTACATTCTAGAAAGCAGATATTGCCAGTACGGGTCCCCTTCTTTTGCAAACTCCTGAACAATTTTTTTGTCAATTGATTTTGGAATTTGCGTTTGATCAGGTAGCGCCAACCGAACTCCGTTCAAAAGAAAGAATCTATCAGGTGAATTATACAACCATTCATCAATAGAATCAGAAGGATCACTATCGTCTGCATCGAATTTATTAAAAAATTTTTTAATCCTATCAATAAATTTTCTAGCCATAAAATTATATCTCCTTTTTAAAAAATAAATACTATAATATTACAATATTTAAGGGTGTTGCAATTCTAAAAGTTTCTTGCATGAAGCGCTACATCGCACGCATGAAATCATCTGGCTGCCCAACCATGAGCTGATTCCGCCGATGTATCTGTTCACAAGTGTACAGCGACGCATTGTATCCTATACTCAGCCTCATAAAGATTTTCCCCTAGGTGGACGATGTCAGAGTGTAACTCTAAGCGTTCTGCGGAAAATCAATGTGCGCTCAAGTATATATCCGTGTATCTCACCTGCGGTAGACGGTCTCTGTCGACAATACAATAGCTGGAAAGAGTACAAAACGCGCATACTAGCTATGCGTCACTTTTGACCAGTGAACGGATACCTATCTATTAAAATCAACCTAAAAAATCGCAATAATAACTCAAATAAAAGCACCATTAGTATTTGAAACAAAAAATATATCTTACTCTATTTAAATTTTTTACATAAATAGAGCAAATGATATATTTAGACAAAATACATAACTAGTATCCGCTCACAAGGCAACGGAACTACGCTGGTTTTAAATCTATTCAAACCGCAGCAGCGTCAGAAAAGTTGTATCCGCTCACGGCTGCATAGCTGAATGCGCAATTGTACCATACACGTCGCGCCCAACCAACGGTAGCATACGGTCTTTGTCGACATTGACATAGCTGGAAGGGGTACGAAGCCTGCATAGTACAGTTGACCTGTGAGCGGATACGAAAAGTTCGCTTCTACCGTCCTGAGGAGTAGCATACAATCGCCTGATAGGCGCGATTTCAGCATACCCCGTGAGCAGATACCATAACTACTTTCCTTTATAAAGGTTTATAATATAAAAAGCTAAATTCTTTAGTGAAATTCTCGAGAGATTTTCCAAGACTGCGAGATATGATATATGTATATTATTAAGTAAATTCTTGATTCCAACAAGATTTACGTAAATAAAAAGTTACTCTCCTTATCAGCGATGTCGTATGAAGTCATTCGACTGACAAAAGAGAACTGTAAGAAGTCAGAAAAAGGCATAGTAGTTGTATCCGCTCACGGGTCACCGGGCTACACAGCGTTTATAGTTCTTCAAATCGTACCAGAACCGACAAAGTCCGCATTCTACCATTAGAGATACCAGAAAAGCTTGAATAAATCGCGCATTCCACCGTTCACCAGTGAGCGGATACTAAAGTTCAATAGATTAAACCGGGATATAGGCTTTAGGTAGCGAGAACGTAGCAACAGTAATACTTGAGCGCTGTATCCTCTGGTGTATAGCGGATGCGCTTTGTATCCAACCTCATCGCACATCACCCACGGTAGGCAAGCTCAGAGTCGGCGGTTTTTGTCAACAATAACATAGCTCAATGGAGAGAAGCCGACGCGGTAGGGACGCCCATTACTGAACGCCCCCCGCACAGAACCGTGCGTGCAGTTTTCCCGCACACGGCTCTTCATTTAGGTTAATCACCACTGGGTATTACACCCTCAGTGATTCAGTTTCGTCTCTTACACCGAAAA
>JAFTDR010000069.1 GCA_017454105.1 Desulfovibrionaceae bacterium
ACACGGTTGTCGAAACTGCCAGGCAGTTTCGACAACAGAATTGAACGTGATTTTTAATAAACCTGAACTGTATACTCAATAACTCAGCAAAAGCTTGTACGGTTGAAACGCACGCAAGACGGAGTCTTGCTAGCCGAAAGGCTCAAATCGCACGAAAAAACTTCGTGAGCCATTTACGACCACATCCCGCAAGAAAAGCCAAGGCGCTCAAAATTCTCCAAAAGCCAAGCGCAACCTGCGGGTGATACGAGTGCAACACTCTGTCCCAAAAGTTTGCTTACAGCAAAGAAATGTACTGTAAACGGATCTTTGTGTATCTGCAAAATGCAAAAAGCTTAGCTTTTTACAGATAAGTACTTTTCTGCAGGCAGGTAAGGACATGCGGTCAATCGCCCCGCCCATTGTTAGGTGAATAGTTATTGTCAAGCCTAACCCAGAGGCGCATGTTAAGGTTTTCACCGCAAATGCGTACCTTCACTCCCAAGGAAGCGAGCAGCTTAGCGCACTTCCTTGCCTATGCGTGACCAGCGTATGTCTGAAGGACCATTCCATGACCAGTAAATACGCCATGCCTTTGCTCGAATGGCCTCTCTCTTAATACACCCCCAAAAACGGGAGTCATGTGAGTTATCGCGGTTATCACCCATCACGAAGTATTCGTTTTCCTTTACTGTTATTGGTCCGAAATTATCCCTTTTTGCCAAAATCATATCGGGCTCAGTAAAGCGTATATAGTCCTCCTTTACAGGACTGCCATTGCGATACAGCTGCTTGTCGCGTACTTCTATGACATCCCCTGGAACACCTATCACCCGTTTTATGAAATCTATATCGGGATCTTCCGGATACTCAAATATTATGATATCGCCACGTTCTGGTTCAGCCCCCCTGTAAATATACATGTGGGTAAAGGGTATCTTCATCCCATACACAAACTTGTTTGCAAGAAGCTGATCACCTACGAGAAGCGTGGTAAGCATTGATTCGGAAGGTATTTTGAATGCCTGTATGACAAATGTTCGCAATAAGAGGGCCAACGCTAGTGCAACAGCCACAGCCTCAGCGTACTCCCGCAGTATGGATTTACCTTTTTTAGTGTTTTTTTGCTTAGGTGTATTATCTTCAGAATCATGAGAAAACTCTATATTTCCCATACTTTTCCTTTTTTGTAAAGAATAGTGAATTATCTATCCAATTCTTATACAAATATCAAAAAAAATGTTGTTTAATTTTTGTGACCTCTCAAAACCATAGTCAACGCTTTGCCGAGTATCGAGGGGAATAGCAAATATTCGTGGCCTCATCACAACCTGCGCTTATGGTCGGCCGCATGAGGCACGAGAGAATCGTACACGTTTATGACCGAAAAGAGCGGGCACGTCGAAAGCTGCCATTTTAGTTCAACCCGAACCCCTTGCGGCTCAGGGTACACACGGACAACAAGCAAATCCTCAACAATCGGCCAGTATAGGCCGACTTATAGCATCCGTTCTACCAATGGCACGCAAGTACTGGTATCTCTGGTGTACACGCACGGCCAGAACTTTTCTCTCCATAGACTGTCATCGTGGAGCGCACGGGATATTGTTTTTCCGCCAAACTAAAGGGGATATGGCTTCGCAAGAAGAATCATTGTGCCGCCAGGCTTCCACTCACATATTGTACAAAGGCGCTATGCGACAAGGTACTGGCAAAAGGAGACCTGTGTACAAAGGAAAAGCATTCGCAGTTCCAATTGTATGCAAAGAGATGGGCAGAGCATGTCACATAGGATTTTAAAAGAAGCAAAAACCCCGCGAACGGCGGGGTTACTTGAAATTATCCGTCAGCCTGGGCTTTGAGGGCCTCAGCCTGAGCGGCGGTCGCAAGCGCTTCTATAAGCGGCGTCAGTTCGCCCTGCATAATGCGGTCAAGCGAATACAAAGTCAGATTGATGCGGTGATCTGTGCATCGACCTTGCGGAAAATTATAGGTCCGAATCCTCTCGGCTCTGTCACCGCTTCCGACCTGCGCTTTTCTGTCTGCCGAAATTTCCGAGTTTTTCTTATCCCGCTCAGCTGCAAGCAGACGTGAAGCAAGCACCTTCATAGCCCGTGCCTTATTTTTGTGCTGAGAACGCTCATCCTGGCATGTGACAACAGTACCTGTTGGAATATGTGTGATGCGCACAGCGGACTCAGTCTTATTCACATGTTGGCCGCCGGCTCCAGAAGCACGGTACACGTCAATAGAGATATCTTCTGGCCTGATTTCAATATCCACTTCATCGGCTTCTGGAAGAACGGCAACTGTCGCCGCCGAGGTATGGATTCTTCCTTGCGCTTCTGTCACAGGAACACGCTGCACTCTGTGTGTGCCAGCCTCATACTTCAGCTGACTGTAGACCCGGGTGCCGGATATAAGGCAAATGATTTCCTTGTATCCGCCTGTTTCCGAGTCAGATTCGCTGAGAATCTCGTATTTCCACCCTCTCAGTTCTGCAAAGCGTATATACATGCGAAAAAGGTCTGCGGCAAAAAGAGAGGCCTCCTCGCCACCTGTTCCGGCACGAATCTCAAGAATTGTGTTCTTTTCGTCCAGTGGATCAGGAGGCAAGAGAGCAACTTTAAGCTCCTGCTCAATCTTAGGCAGTTCCTCTTCTATCGCGGCAATTTCCTCACGTGCCATGTCGCAAATTTCAGGATCCGAGT
Source organism: Desulfovibrionaceae bacterium (assembly GCA_017454105.1). Lineage (GTDB taxonomy): Bacteria > Desulfobacterota > Desulfovibrionia > Desulfovibrionales > Desulfovibrionaceae > Desulfovibrio. Next base: position 2,691 of record JAFTDR010000069.1, read on the forward strand.
CGTGCAAGAGAAGTTTGTTCTCCTCAAGCTCATTGTGGAGTTCTCTGTGTTTTCTAAAAAGCGTCACAACACCCTCAAGATCGGCGCGTGACTTCGCTATCTTGCGGTATCGCTCCTGATCGTTCAAGATTTCTGGTCTTGCGAGCGATTCTTCCAGTTCAACATATTTTTTTTCTAAACTTTCGAGCTTGGCGAACATAGAGTGTTTCCTTAAGACCGCGAATGCTCATTGCCAAACCATCTCTTTGCTTACGACACAACCGTATAGGGTACAGATTTGACGCAATGTTGGTCTTCACTGTCAAGTGCAATATGCAGGGCTGCAACTGCCACAGCTAGCTGCTCCTCATCGGGCTCACGTGTTGTCAAACGCTGCAAAAAGAGCCCTGGAGCTTGAAGGAGGGTAGCAGTGAAACCTTTTTTGAGCTTCGCCGCAGCCTTGATAATTTCGTAAGAAAATGCACTTATCGGTATAATAAGAAGAATTTTAAAAAAGATTGTCAGAGCGTGCTTCGCAAATTCTGTGAGAGGCATGCACAGTGCGATCAGAGGCGGAACGCAAATCGCGTGCAGGATAATTGAGAGTGTAATGACAAAGAGCAGAAATGTTGTTCCGCATCGAGGGTGGAAACGGCTCATTGCCCTTGTCGACGCTGCGGACACTTCCTGCAGGGTTTCGAACGCGTGTATTGTTTTGTGTTCTGCGCCGTGAAAACAGAAAACACGCCGTATTTCAGGCATAAGTGATATGCACCAGAGGTAGCAGAAAAAAATGCTTACCTTATAGAAACCATCCCAAACATGGAAGGAAAGTCCCTCGACATTTCCCCCAACATTGAGCCAAAACATGCCAAGAGAGAGAAGATGAGGAACAATAACGAAAAGCACAATCGCCAGCATAAGCGCGAGCAGCGTGCTTAATACGAGCTGCCACCGGGATAGCTTCTGACTCTCCTCATCCTCTGCCAGCATGGCTGAATGGTTCAGGGCACCGACGCCATTATAAAGAGTTTCTACGAGTATCGGAAAACCACGGAGGAAGGGAATTGTTCGAAGAGCTTTCGGAAAAAATGAGCGCCACTCCCGTCGGCAGGCCACTATGCTTGCGTCCTGCCGACGAACGGCCAATCCGTATACATCGCCATTTCTCATCATGACCCCTTCAATAATGGCCTGACCGCCCACAAGAGGGCGATAGGAAAAGGGATTTCCCGGCTCAATCTCGTCTCTGGACTGAGAAAGCAGGAAAGGAAGGATGAGAAGGCGTGAAAACAAATTATTTCTTTTCAAATTTTGCGTACTTCTTACGGAAGCGGTCTATACGACCGGCTGTGTCCAGAAAACGCTGCTTGCCGGTAAAAAAAGGATGGCATGCCGAGCAGACTTCGACGTGGACGGTCTCGCCCTTGGTGGAGAGGACTTTTTCCTCGTGGCCGCAGGCACAAATAATGGTCGCGTTAAACACTTTTGGGTGTATGTTTTTTTTCATCAAACTTTCAGCGTACATACCTCGCACCACTCGCGAGGGGAAAACGCTGCCTCCTCTATACGTTTCTTACAGTAGTAGAGAACACCTCTACCGCACAACATTTTAAAAGCAATACATTATATACGATGCGGGCGCAAGATGCAAATGTTGCTTGACAGCAAATTCCACACAGGGAGCCCACTGCGGGCTTGCGCGCACCTATTCCTAAGAGGGCAAAAACACTGGCCTCTTTAGCTCAGAAAAGTACGCAAGACCTGAGTACAGATTCTCGGCGCCACAATGATTCTTCCCTTGCCGCTTGACCTGCGAGGGACAATCTGTATGCGGCCGGGTAGAATACGCGTATGCTCTCATCAGCTTTCCATCAGGCTTCATGGGCACAAGTGCTGTCAGCCAAGCGGAGCGCTCTTCCATGGATTAATAAGAAAGATATCGATCTCTTATTATTGTTATTAGGTGTGTTGGAATGTTGGTAAGTCCCTTAAACCCGCATGGGAAGCGGAAAAGATACCAACATTGTACCAACACGTTACGAACACAACTGACATTTTGGCTCAAAAAAGCAGCCTGCCTGAAAGAAAATGTCAGTTGTGTTGCTAAAATGTTGGTAACTTTGTTGGTAACTCACGAAAGCCGCGTCGCACAAAGCTTTCCCTTGCCTGTGTCTTTCAGGAAGAAAGACCACTTGTGACAAAGACAATGTGGGGATGCAAATGTTGTTTGACACCAAATTCCACGCAGGGAGCCCACTGCGGGCTTGCGCGCACCTATTCCCTAAGAGGGCAAAAACACTGGCTTCTTTAGCTCAGAAAGGTACGCAAGACCTAAGTACAGATTTCTCGGCGCCACAATGATTCTTCCCTTGCCGATTGACCTGCGAGGGACAATCTGTATGCGGCTGGGTAGAATACGCGTATGCTCTCACCAGCTTTCCATCAGGCTTCATGGGCACGAGTGCTGTCAGCCAAGCGGAGCGCTCTACTATGGATTAATAAGAAAGATATCAATCTCTTATTATTGTTATTAGGTGTGTTGGAATGTTGGTAAGTCTATTAAACCCGCATGGGAAGCGGAAAAGATACCAACATTGTACCAACACGTTACGAACACAACTGACATTTTCGCCCAAAAAAGCAGCCTGCCTGAAAGAAAATGTCAGTTGTGTTGCTAAAATGTTGGTAACTTTGTTGGTAACTCACGAAAGCCGCGTCGCACCTGGCTTTCCCTTGCCTGTGTCTTTCAGGCACATCCATTCTTTAAGCTTCGAAAAACTGGGAAGACCACGTGCGACAAAGAGTATACGATTCTTTGCAGCTATACTGCGGGCAGAAATACAATTGCAGCAGCTTGGCTACGAAGTCCCTTGTTCTGGGAACTTCATACAGTTCTCATGGTCACTTTTTTTCTGGATCAGCAGCATCTGGGATTACGCGCCGAACCTGGCTTAGCATGTCTCTCCAGTGTTCATCGTTAAGCGAGCATTCCTCAACACTGCGCCCTCTTCCTGGAGCGTGTATAAACTTTCCATTTCCAATATAGATTCCCGTATGCGAAGAGAAAAAGCCTGGCTTAAAAATGAGAAGATCACCTTCTCTGATATTTTTTTCGGACACCTTGCGTCCAGCGTCAGCCTGGTCACTCGAAGTTCTTGGAAGGGATATACCGTTTTTGCCGTAGCAGTAGAAAGCAAGACCCGAGCAGTCAAAACCTTTTGCGGTGGTTCCTCCCGGCCGATACGGTTTTCCGACTTGTGCTTTTGCTGTTTCACAGACAGCAAGCGCTACCGGAGGTGGTGGGGCTGAGTCATCATAAGAAGTGAAGAGGGCACAGGCTGAGAGGAGAAGAGGTAAGAGAATGACTATTCCCAGTATTTTGGTATGTTTCATCTGAAAATCGACGTTTTGATGGCCATTATACCGTGGCAATGTCGCCTCCTTCGTAAGCGGCAGGGTCACCGCATGTACTTTGTAAATTTTTCTTGATATTTCATGAAGAAGAGATTAAATTAAAAAATTTTGCGTTCATTTTTTTACCCATGTTCCTGCCTTCGTACACTTTTACTTGACATATCTGATATTTTTAAAATTTTCTAAGTTTTTTCTGTTTTCTCCGATAAGACTGCTCTATGCCCATTTTTTCCTGTCGATCGTTCTTCTTTGTGCGACGCAATTGTTGAATATCTCCAAGATCACCGTCACATGCCATGGTCATGTTGCATTATTTTGCAGACATTCTTCGTATAGCTTTGCTTGCGATCAAAGCCGGCTGTACGATCAATACTCACACGCTGTGCGTATCCTCTTTTCTCTCGCTTCGAAACGGGCCAGTGCCGATACTTTCCGTCGTTGCCTTGAAAAAGTTCCGACGGATATGCTCTCATATTTTTTGGGACTTCGTAGGCATCGTGAAAAAGCTACGGGCAGAGAGCGCCCCGTCGGCTCCCTTCTTTTGCATCTCACCTTTGTTGCGCCCCTGCACTGCGCCGCGTCGAACGCCTTTTTCTACCGTGCAGCGGCGGAAGCTCACGCGCCCTTGACTGTCCGCCGATCTCGCTTTTTTGCGATGCTCACTTCCTTGGACGCGGATTAAGTTAAGCAGATCGCACAATGAATGACTTCCGAAGGCCGCCAAGGTCCATCGGGTAAGCCACGCATGCGCGAGAGTTGAGCCGCCCACGACTCATAACGAAGCGAATTTTTGGTTAGCTGACTTACGGTGGCATAGTTGTGGCGCCGAAGGCGAATTCGAGTGTTTGAGTGAAAGGCGGTCCACTTAGGGAATGCCAGGAGGCAAACACGGGTGCAAGTTCCCACAAAACTGGATCAACAAAATACAGCTGCTTGGCTATCGCGGATTGAGTTTCGCAGGGGAAACCCTCATAAGGAGCCAAGAGGCATACGCTTACGGCGGGAAGCAATTGCGACGAATACGCGTGAGCAAACGACGCCGAAGAATTGCTCTCAGTTTGGAGGTCGAGAGACAGGATTTCCGCAATTTGCCGGCGCCCACAGGAATCACTTCGTGTCGCTGTGAAAATCCTTGTGACGCCGCGTATACGTGCTTAGACCATTAGCTCGTTGTGAGGCTGAGCCCTTTAGCCGCATAAGAAGGTGGATTGGAAACTGCCCGTGATTGTTTTTGCTGTACAAGAGAAACCATGAAATCACCGCCGGTACACGATGCCAGTCTGCTACGCGGGGCAGATCGCGTGTCTATACTCGACCGCACATTGATTTTCCGCAGAACGCTTAGGGAAAATCTTTATGAGGCTCAGTATACCATGAGAGACAATGAGTTGTCTGCAAGCTTGAGCATGGCTCTCATTTGTCACTCCATGAGAAAATCATTGCGGGTACTGCCCTTTGTGGCTGCATGCGATGGCCAGAGTATACGTAAGCCAGAAACAAACTGCTATTTTTGCGAATGGTAGGTAGCATAGAATCCTGTATTTCCAACTTTAAGTGATAATTTTTTTTCTGACGGAAGTATGTATCGCGCGGGCCGTCGAAAAAAAGTTTCGCGGACGCTTCTCACATATTTACAGAGGGAAAGAGAAAGAGTAAAAAAAGAAAAAAAGTAGAAAAGGGTGATACTTTTTCTAGAGTGTTCTTTTTTTTCCCTCCTTCTGCTAAGGAGAAGGGCAGCAACGCATGCAAACTCTACCTTTTAGCGCTGATACACCGTGGCTCGCGCCGCTTGCGGGCTATAGCGACCTTCCCTTCAGAATACTCTGCCGCGAAAACGGTGCGGCATGCTGCACAACAGAGATGGTCAGCGCGAAGGGACTTTTCTATAAAAGTCCAGGAACATGGCCCCTTCTTCAAACAGTGGCGGGCGATGCACCGCTAATTGTTCAGCTCTTTGGCAGCGAGGCCTGCTACCTTAAATATGCTGTCGTAGAACTGAGAAAAAAAGGTTTTGAATACTTCGATCTCAATATCGGCTGCTCCGTTCCGAAGGTCATGCGCCAGGGAGCTGGCGCCGGTATGCTCCGTGACCCAGAAAACATACTTGTGTGCGCGAAAGCCATGCTCGACGAAGCGGGCTTGGGCAAGGTTGGCTTTAAACTGCGCACAGGCATTGACAGCGGCCACTCAGTCATCCCCGATCTTCCCCTGCGCCTTCAGGAGCTTGGAGCCGGATGGATCACCCTGCACCCGCGTTTTGCAAATCAATCGTTTCGCGGCGAGGCGGATTGGTCGCTTCTTAAAAGTCTTGCGGAAAAGCTCAGCATACCGCTTGTCGGCTCAGGCGATCTGCTTACTGCCGCTTTGGGTGTTCGCTGCATCCAGGAGACAGGGGTTGCGACCGTGATGTATGCGCGGGGCGCACTGGCTAAGCCTTCAATATTCTTAGACCACAAACGCCTCGTACGTGGCGAGCCAGTGTATGAAATGACCAGTGGTGAGCTTAAAGCCCTGCTTTTGCGCCATCTCCGCCTTGCAAGAGAGTGGACGAGGGGAAAAAATCCCGAAAAGCGCATTCGCGGCCTTTTGGCCGCCCATGTCCACTCCCTCCCCAATGCGAAAAATCTGCGCGCAGACTTATGCCGCGATGACGCGGAAGCCATTGAAACAATACTTGACCGCTGGATTCCTTAATCTCTTGGCATCTTCCGCCTGACAATTGCGACCTGTACGCACTTTGTTGGTAATGCAAAAAAAGAGCCAGAATATCTTTCATGACACTTGATGAAGTCTGAAGAATCAGCGCACTCGGATCGGAAGTGCTATGGCCAAGCCGCATACATGCCACAGAGAGAGAAGCTATAGAGATTGATAGAGATTGATATTGATAAATAATTTTTTCCCGTGAGATCCACGGGGCCATACAGTACGGAAGCGATGGGAACACAAGACCATCCCGGATCGTACTCATGCTTATGCCAAAAACCCCAATCCAGGAGGATTCTATGGCTAGTATGAAAACCATGGACGGAAACAACGCAACAGCATACATCGCGTATGCATTAACCGAAACTGCCGCAATCTATCCTATCACCCCCTCTTCGGTGATGGGCGAAGTCATGGATGAAATGGCGACCAAGGGTAAAACAAATATCTTTGGTCAGAAAGTTCTTGTTCGTGAAATGCAGTCTGAAGCAGGCGCTGCCGGCGTTGTACACGGCATGCTCTCTGCCGGCGCTCTCACCTCGACATATACGGCTTCGCAGGGCCTCCTCCTGATGATTCCGAATATGTACAAAATCGCCGGTGAAATGCTGCCAGGTGTTTTTCACGTCTCGGCCCGTGCCCTTGCAGCGCATGCGCTTTCCATCTTTGGCGATCACCAGGATGTCATGGCCAGCCGCGCAACTGGTTTCTGCTTCCTCTGCTCCTCCTCGGTGCAGGAGTGCATGGATCTTGCTCTTGTTGCTCACCTCTCAGCTCTTGATGCGAGCCTGCCTTTCTGCCATTTCTTTGATGGCTTCCGTACGTCTCACGAAATTCAGAAAATCAGCGTTATCGACTACGAAGATATCAAGAAAATCGTTGATTACGACAAAATCAATGAGTTCAAGGCGGCGGCTCTCAATCCCGAGCATCCGCACATCCGCGGCACAGCCCAGAATCCCGATATCTACTTCCAGAACATGGAGGCGAAAAACGCCCTCTATGATGCTGTTCCCAACATTGTTCTCGAGAACATGGAGAAAGTGTGCAGCATAACCGGGCGCAAATACCACCTCTTCGACTATGTCGGTGATCCGGAAGCTGATCGCGTGATCATCAGCATGGGTTCCTCCTGCGAAGTCATTGAAGAGACTGTCAATTACTTAAACGAGAAGGGCCAGCGCACAGGTCTTGTGAAAGTGCGTCTCTTCCGTCCCTTCTCGGCCAAGGACCTTCTTACGGCCATCCCCGCGACAACGACCTGTATTTCAGTCCTTGACCGCACCAAGGAGCCTGGAACCCTCGGCGAGCCGCTCTACGAAGATGTCTGCACAGCCTTCCTTGAAAAGGGCGAGTCTCCCACAATTCTTGCCGGCCGCTACGGCTTAGGTTCCAAGGACTTCACTCCTGGCATGGCCAAGGCCATCTTCGACAATATGCGCTCTCTCCAGCCGCGCAACCACTTCACTGTCGGCATCAACGACGATGTCACCCACCTTTCCCTTGACGTGGAAGAGGAAATCGACACCGTCCCCGAAGGCACAGTGCAGTGCAAGTTCTTCGGCATCGGCTCCGACGGCACAGTCGGCGCGAACAAGCAGGCCATCAAGATTATCGGCGACAACACCGATCTCTATGCTCAGGCCTACTTTGCCTACGATTCCAAGAAATCCGGCGGTTTCACTGTTTCCCACCTGCGTTTCGGCAAAAAGCCGATCACCTCTTCCTACCTGATCACCCAGGCCGACTACATCGCCTGCCACAAGAGTGCCTATGTCACGATGTACGACATTCTTGACGGCGTAAAAGATGGCGCGACCTTCGTTTTGAACTCCAACTGGTCGGAAGCTGATCTTGAGAAGCATCTGCCGGCTTCCATGAAACGCACAATCGCGAACAAGAAACTGAAATTCTACAATATCGACGCTGTTGATGTTGCAACCAAGGTCGGCCTTGGCGGTCGCATCAACATGATCATGCAGACGGTCTTCTTCAAGCTCGCAAACGTTATCCCCTTCGAGAAGGCTGTTGAGCTTTTGAAGGTTTCGATCAAGAAGACCTACGGCAGCAAGGGTGACAAGGTTGTCAACATGAACATCTCGGCTGTTGACAACGCCCTCTCTTCGCTTAAGCAGATCAACTACCCCGAATCCTGGGCTCAAGCCAAGGACGAGGAATGCTGCTGTTGTGGCTGCGAGCAGAATCCGTACATCGAAGAATATGTGAAGCCCATTCTTCTGCAGCATGGCGACAAGCTTCCTGTCTCCGCCATGGATCCGGCTGGCTTTGCGCAGACCGGCACTGCAGCCTACGAGAAACGCGGCGTCGCTATCCTCATCCCCGAATGGCAGGCGCACAACTGCATTCAGTGCTGCCAGTGTTCCTTTGTCTGCCCCCATGCCGCCATCCGTCCTGTGCTTGCCACAGACGAGGAGAAAAATGGCGCTCCCGAGAGCTTCGTGACAGTCGAGGCAAAGGGCAAGGAACTCAAGGGACTCAGCTTCCGCATGCAGGTCTACCCCGAGGACTGCCTTGGCTGCGGATCCTGCGCGGATGTCTGCCCGGCCAAGGAAAAAGCCCTTGTCATGAAGCCGCTTGAGACCCAGATGGATGCTCAGAAAGCCAATCTGGCCTTTGCTGACGCCAATGTGACCTTGAAGGACAACCTGATGGCCCGCGATACCTTGAAGGGCTCGCAGCTCCAGCAGCCTCTCCACGAGTTCTCTGGCGCCTGCGCAGGTTGCGGCGAGACACCGTATGTCAAGGTCCTGACCCAGCTCTTTGGCGAGCGGATGATCATTGCGAACGCGACCGGCTGCTCCTCAATCTGGGGCGCATCCTCACCCACTACCCCCTACACAACCAACAAAGACGGCTTCGGTCCTGCTTGGGGCAACTCCCTCTTTGAAGATGCCGCTGAGTACGGCTGCGGTATTGGTCTCGCCTATGTGCATCGTCGCAACCACTTGGCCCAGAAGGTCGAGGAAGTTGTGAAGGATGCCAATGCGCCCGCTGAACTGAAAGCCGCCTGCCAGGAATGGCTCGACAATAAGGATGACGCGAAGCTCTCCCGCGAATTCGGCGAGAAGGTTGTCGCGAACCTTGGCGAATACGACAGCAAACTTGCCTCCGAACTCTACATGTCTGAAGATCTCTTCACAAAGAAGAGCGTCTGGATCTTCGGCGGCGACGGCTGGGCATACGACATCGGCTACGGTGGCTTAGACCACGTCTTAGCCTCCGGTGACGACATCAATGTCCTTGTCATGGACACCGAAGTGTACTCGAACACAGGCGGCCAGTCCTCAAAAGCCACCCCGCTCGGCGCTGTCGCGCAGTTTGCGGCCTCTGGCAAGCGCACAGGCAAGAAGGATTTGGGCAAGATGGCCATGAGCTACGGCTATGTCTATGTTGCCTCCATCTGCATGGGCGCCGACAAACAGGGCGTCATCCGCGCTTTCCGCGAAGCCGAAGCCTACAAGGGCCCCTCGCTCATCATCGCCTACGCCCCCTGCATCAACCAGGGCGTGCGCAAGGGCATGGGCAAGAGCATGGCTGAAGGAAAGGCGGCTGTGACCTCAGGGTACTGGAACCTCTATCGCTACAATCCAGATCTCGTGAAGGAGAAGAAGAATCCCTTCCAGCTGGATAGCAAGGCTCCGACAACCGACATGGAAGAATTCTTAAGCGGCGAAAACCGCTTTGCCTCTCTGAGCAAGGCTGATCCTGAAACAAGCCGTAAGCTCCGCGACGAACTCATCAAGTCGTACAAGGAGCGCTATGCTGGCTTGAAACAGTGGGCCGATCTTGAGCTTCCGAATGCCGAATAAACAGTAATTGGGACGTGCGTTGGCGTCGTTGCTGACGCACGTCTTTTTTCATAGGTGCCCAGATACTCATAGGAAGAAACGAGTCAGCACTCTCGCACAAACGAGGCAAAACGCTGGAGGTTTTGATGAAAAGCAATTCTCTTACGCTCGTAGGCAATGCTTCACAAAAAGCTTTTTTGTCAGTGATTCCTGGTTTCTTTGAGCTTGCGGAGGGCTTTGGTAAAAAAGGCGTCGCCTTTGCCCTGGATGACAAAGTTTTGGGCGATATCGAAAAACTCTGCAACAAAGCGACAGTTCTTTCTGCGTCCGGCGATTTTGCGGCGGCGTACGCGCAGAAGAAGAACGACGGCACCTTTGTTCTGACTGTCGGGCATGCGGGTGCGGATCTTCCGACCGTAGCCTTAGACGCCAAGGCCGCGGCCAAGGTCAAAAGCCCAATTCTCCTGCTTCTTGATGTGAGCAACAAGAATGTTGCCGGCATAGAAGAGTGCATGAACTCTTGCCTCCAGACCCTTGCCCCCTGCGGAGCGTATCTTTTTGCAAGCATTCTCTTCGGTGCTTCGCTTACAAAAGCCGAAGAGGAGGCTTTAAACGACAAATTCGGCAAAAAGAACGAGTCGCCCCTCTACTTTATAGCCGAAGGAGAGGCGACAGCTGCGAGCTTTGCCCGCGCGGTCAATACGCAAAAGCTTGGCGAGCGCCTCTGCGCTTCCGCAGAACTGCCCATGGCTCCAGGCCTCTTTGAGCTTGAACTCGCTTTCCGTGCCCAGCAGGCAAAGCAGAAAATCGTTCTCGCCGAAGGCGAAGAAGAGCGCATCCTCCGCGCAACCGAGATTCTTTTAAATCGCCAGGTGGCCGATATCGTTCTTTTGGGCAATGTCGACGCAATCAAGAAGAAAGCAAGCGATCTTCACCTGTCAATTGACGGGGCAGAACTGATTGATCCGGCTAGTTCGCCCAAGTTTGAGGAGTACGCCAATACCTACTATGAACTGCGTAAAAGTAAGGGCGTGACCGAGGACGACGCGAAAAAGACCATGCGCGATGCGACAGTCTACGGCACCATGATGGTCAAGAAAGGCGACGCAGACGGCATGGTGAGCGGCGCAATCAATACGACAGCCCACACGATCCGTCCCGCTCTCCAGTTTGTGAAAACCAAGCCTGGATTCTCCGTTGTCTCCTCCTGCTTCCTTATGTGCCTTGCCGACCGCGTGCTTGTCTTTGGCGACTGCGCTGTGAACCCCAATCCCACAGCAGCCCAGATTGCCGAAATCGCTGTCTCAACGGCCCAGACAGCAATGGCCTTTGGTATTGAGCCGAGAGTGGCCATGATTTCCTACTCTTCAGGCAATTCAGGCAAGGGTCCGGACGTTGATCTGGTTATCGAAGCAACGAAACTTGCCAAGGAAAAGGATCCCTCGCTGCTTATCGATGGACCGCTGCAGTACGACGCAGCCATTGATCCGACGGTCGCAAAGACCAAGATGCCAAACAGCCCCGTTGCGGGACGCGCGACAGTATTCATCTTCCCGAATCTCACAACAGGCAACACAACCTACAAGGCTGTGCAGCGCGCCTGCGACGCCATAGCCATCGGTCCAGTGCTTCAGGGCTTAAACAAGCCTGTCAACGATCTTTCGCGCGGCTGCCTTGTGCCTGATATCGTCAATACTGTTGCGATCACAGCTGTGCAGGCTGCCATCGAAAAATAGTGGGCTTCTTTTTTCTTCACCAGCAACCAATAACGGAACACCTTCATGAAAATTCTTGTTCTTAATGCCGGGTCCTCTTCCTGCAAATACAAACTCTTTGACATGACCGATCAGAGCGTCCTTTGCCAGGGCCTCGTTGAACGCATTGGCGATCCGGCGACAGGCAATCTCACCCATAAAATTGCCCCTGACACCGACAAAGAAGAAAAAATAGTTCGGGAAAAGGTCTACCCGACCCACAACGAGGCGATCCGCGACGTCATTGACCTGATTACGGATTCCAAGAAAGGCGTCATTTCGGACATAAAAGAGATTGCCGTCATAGGTCACCGTGTCCTCCACGGCGGAGCCTATCTCACAGCCCCGGTTCTTGTGAACGACGAGATCAAGAAGACAATCCGCGCAACCTTCCCGCTGGGCCCCCTGCACAATCCGGCGAATTTGACCGGCATAGAAGTTGCCGAAAAACTCTTCCCAGGCGTCCCGAACGTAGCAGTTTTTGACACGGCCTTCGGCATGAAGATGCCCAAAGAAGCCTATACCTACGCACTCCCGCAGGATATCTGCAAGGAATTGCAGATTCGCCGCTACGGCTTCCACGGCACATCGCACACCTATCTTGTCCACCGTGGCGCCGCGTACATGCATAAGGATTTGAAAGACTTCAACTGCATAACCCTCCACCTTGGGAACGGCTCATCTCTTGGTTGCGTCAAAGGCGGCCAGTGCTTTGACACAAGCATGGGCTTAACCCCTCTTGAAGGCCTGATTATGGGCACTCGCTGCGGCAGCATCGATCCAGCGATTGTTCCGTATCTTATGCAGCAGAAGGGCATGAGTACCGAAGAAGTCGATACGCTCATGAATAAAAAATCCGGTCTGCTCGGCCTGTGCGGCAAAACGGATCTGCGCGATATCCATAAACTTGCGAGTGAAAACGACGAGAATGCGAAACTCGCCGAGAGTATGCTCATTCGCTCGATCAAAAAGACCCTTGGCGCCTTCTTCTTCCTGCTCGAAGGCAAGGTCGATGCCCTGATTTTCTCTGCCGGCATTGGCGAAAACGACAATATCGTCCGTGCGGGCGTTGTCGCAGGCCTTGAAGGACTTGGCATCAAGATGGATGCAAAGAAAAATGAGACACGCAGCGGTGATGAGAGAACAATCTCTGCAGATGACTCCCGCGTGGCTATTCTTGTCATCCCGACCAACGAAGAGCTGCAGATTGCTTTAACCTCGCAGGAAGTCTTAAACGCCTCAAAGAAGTAGCCCACGCTCCGAGCTACACCGCACGTGAAGCCTGTGTTCTTCGTGCGGCTGACAAAATAAAAAAAGCCTCCCACCATTTTCGAAATGGTGGGAGGCTTTTTTATTGGTAGGCAAACTACGGTTTCTCTTGTTTCGGCGCTGCAGGGACTTTATCGGATCCTTTTTTCGCCTCGTCCATGGTTTCTTTTTTATCTTCCGTCTTCTCGCCTTTTTTCTCGTCCGCTTTCTCGTCAGGCGCAGGCGCTGTGAAGGTCACTTTTTCTTTGTTCATTTCAAGAGCGATTTCACTTGTCACATCAACGCTTTCCGCAAAGGAGAGAACAACATCCGAGTAGAGGATCATATCGTAGCCTTTCTTTTTACGATAGGACTCTACTGTCCTGTGCAGGACATCATTTAAGATGTTGTTTACGTTTTGCTGCTCAGCTTGCATTCTGGCATAGGCCATCTGCGCTTCTCGCTGCAAAGTATCTTCACGGGCTTTTTTCTCTTTTTCCGTAAGCTTGGTCGCACCGTCCACTTCTTTTTGCAGGGAGGTTAGCTGCTCGCGAAGGGAATCCTGAACACCCTCTATATGTTTTGCCGCAGCCCGACCGCAGTCGCTGTCAACCAGAAGGCGATTGATGTTCACAATCCCTATTTTTTGTTGTTTCTGCGCGGAACCCTGCTCACATGCCTGGAGAAAACAGCAGAGCATGAGACAGAGCGGCAAGAGCAGAACTCTTGACATAGGATCTCCTGAAAAATTAAGTATTGTAGGCGGCAACCCGCCTTCTTCCTTCCAGTATAGTGAGCTTTGCTAGCACTAGCAAGACGAAAAACTGAATTGTCCAGACCAAGCTCCCTGCGGTATACGCGCGGCGGATACCCGCACTTCTTCTTGCGCGACCAATACGCCCAAGCCATACGGCCATGAAGAACATCGTCTGTATACAAGGAGCGCGTCTTTTTTGATCGTGCGCTTTTTTTTTTGCTTCTGACAAAGATCACGCAATACGTAGATTCTTTGCGCCTCGCACAAAACGAGGGACGCTTTTGCCTCTTTGCCGCGCGGCGAGCCATGACGTGTGCAGTCATAAAGGCGCTTGTCCGTGCGAATTCTCTTGCCAGAAGCGTCTATGGGCTGTGCTTGTCAAGAGGAGGGCGCAGGATGTGCGTTAGAAGTGCGTCTGCCATCATCGCGGCCGCCCACACAACTCTTGGAGCAAGCGGAGGGGCAGATGCTATATCGCTTGATCCGTCGCCCACAATGATGATTTTGCCAATTGCCTTCTGCGTGAGGGCAGGACCCCCGAAACCGGCTATGCCTGATGCGCAGACAATTGTTTTTCCGCTCCGAACGGCAGCCTGGGCAAGCATGGCCTTGTCTCTTGCGCCATCAAGGGCCTCGACCCAGAGATCCGCCATGCCTAAGCACTCGTCTACATTTTTTTCTGTTATGCGCGCGCAGAGAATTTCAGCCTGAATTTCCGGATTGAGCCTGTGGATTTTTTCATAGGTTGCCACAGTCTTCTTTTTTCCCACATCATCAGGCTCATAGTTTTGCCTGTTGAGATTTGACGGCTCGACATGGTCATAGTCTATGAGAAAAAAGTGTTGGACCCCTGTGCGCGCAAGGAGGATTGCGACGTTTGAGCCTATGCCGCCAAGGCCGGCAATGCCAATGCGCTGTGCGGCAAGACGCGCGCGCTCCTGAGGGCTCAGGTAGCGCGCAAGTCCCTCTGCGAGGATTGTCATACCGCAGCGCAGGAGGTTTCTGTCGGATCCTCCCAGTCTTTTATGACCGCCTGGTAGCCGAGCTTCGCGATATCATTCACCATTTCCGGCAGGCTTCTGTGGTCGCTTATTTCAAACTGTCCTGTCACTGATTTATTCTCGGTTGACCGGCCACCGACGGCTGTGGACACACCGGCCGAGACGCGGGTCACACCGATTGGCAGGAGATGGTTGCGCATGAAGGGACTTTCGCGCGTTGAGCAGGTGATCGGGCTTCGGGGGAGAAAGCAGCGCAGCGCTGTTATGTATTGGACAAAATGGCTGTCATCAACTGCGTGTTTGACATCAAAAGAACCCTCATGGGGGCAGATGCGCGGGATGGAAATGCCGATGTCTGTGCCGGGGAATCTTCTGGTAAGCCACCAGGCGTGCAGTCCGGTCGCAAACGTGTCTTGCTCAAAAGGGGAGAGGCCGAGTAAGGCGCCGACACCGAGCGAGCGCATGCCGGCCAGCCCCGCGCGCTCAGGAGCCCCTAGGCGATAGGCATAATCTTTTTTGGGGCCTGCCGGATGGAGCCAGTCGTAGAGAGTGGGATCGTAGGTCTCCTGAAACATGGTCATATTGTCCACACCGGCATGTACAAGGAGACTGTAGTCCTCAAGGCTTAGGGAATAGACCTCAATGCCTATTGAGGCAAAGAGCGGTTTGATGCGTCGGACAACTTGGGCAATATAGGATGGCGAGGAGATTTTCGGGGCGTCGCCTGTCAAAAGAAGAACATGTCTGTGGCCCGCATCGTGCAGGGCTTTTGCCTCAGCATAGGCCTCGTCAACTGAGAGATGGGTGCGTTTTAGGCTATTTTTCGCGTTAAAGCCGCAGTAGCGGCATTGATTTGTGCAGATATCGGAAATATAGAGGGGGGTGAAGATGTTCACCGCCCGACCAAAGTAGCGGATTGTCTCCCTGTGGGCTCTTTGGGCGATTTCCTCAAGCAGAGTACTTGCTGCGTCTGAGAGAAGGGTGAGAAAGTCAATTGGCTCAAGAACGTCTTTCGCAAGAACAGCCAGGACCTGGTCCTTTGTCGCATTGCGCGCGCGCTCGCTTCTTCTTTCAGAAGGCCAGTCTGCGAGAAGCGCCGGAAAAGTCTGCATACCTTACTCCTCCCGCAAAAATCCTGTGAGAGGCGACGAGGCCTGCGCCTCCCCCTGCCCAAAGACCCGGCCAAGCCCGGCCAGATAGGCTGCGCGGCCGGCCTCTACAGCGAGACGGAAAGCCTGCGCCATGCGCACGGCGTCGTCTGACGAGGCAATGGCCGTATTGACAAGACAGGCGGCTGCGCCCATCTCCATGGCCTCGCAGGCCTCAGAGGGGGCCCCAATGCCTGCGTCGACAATGACTGGGACTGGCATTTCCTGAATGAGAATGCCGATCATCTCCTTGGTGCGCAAACCACGGTTTGAGCCGATTGGGGCTGCAAGCGGCATGACAACAGCTGCGCCCGCATCAACACAGGAGCGGGCGACATAGAGATCGGGGTTTATGTAGGGCAAAACGGTGAAGCCCTCTTTTGCGAGGATTTCAGTTGCTTTGCAGGTCGCGTAGCCGTCTGGCAGAAGATGGCGGTTGTCGGCGATGACTTCGATCTTAACCCAGTCGCCACAGCCCGCAGCCTTTGCAAGACGCGCGAGACGCACGGCCTCGTCGGCTGTCCGTGCGCCTGATGTGTTTGGAAGCAGGCGCATGCCTTGGGGAATATGGTCCAAAATGCCCTCTTGGTTCATGCCGACGCGGCGCAGAGCAACTGTTATGACCTCTGATCCGCTTGCCGCGATAACTTGGGGGATGAGCGCGTCAGAAGCGTATTTTCCTGTCCCTATGAACAGTCTGCTTTTGAGCGTGACTGCGCCGATTGATAGGGCGTCCTCTCGATGTTCTTCCATATCGATTTCCTCAATGATTTCCTCTCGCAGGTCCTTGTACAAAAAATGGACACTTGGCCTAGCCGCCGCCGACAAATTGCACAATTTCAAAGCTGTCGTTCTCATTGACTGCTGTTTTTTCGTAGTCGTCTCTATAGACAATTGTGCCGTTTTGCTCGACCACGACTTTCGCCGGATCAAGGCTCAGTTCGTTAAGCAGAGCGTCTATTGTCCTTGACGAGCATTCCTTCGTCTCACCATTGATGCGAACGTGCATGGAACCTCCCTTCAGCCAAGGCGCGCTTTGAAAAAGCGTTGGACCTTTTCCTTCAGTTCCCCGCGCTTGCATCCCATAATCTGCGGGAAGGCAAGAACGAGGAGCATGGTCACAAAGGTGTAGAGGAGACCGCTTGCCAGAAAGCGGAGCAGGGAAAATGATTCACCGAGTGGAAAGAAAACAGTCATTTCTCGGGCTAGGCCGGCTGTTACGAGCAGGACAGCTGTTGCGAGAAATTGATGGCCCAAGTTTTTCCAGAAAGAAAAGGGGATAAAACGCGTCGCAAGCCACAGATAGCCGTTTACTGTAATAAACTGCACGCAGACTGTTTTTACGGCGAGCCCTGTTGCGCCAAGTCCAAGTCCCATGAAGGAGGGCGGCGCGACAAGAAGCCAAGTCGCAAACGATCCGTAGAAGCATTCGGCTATGGCCATGTTGCGGAGGACATGGGTGCGGCCTGTCGCGTGAAAGACAGAGCCCGCAAGTTGTCCTAAAGCCTGGTGGAGCGGATAGAGGGCCATGATCTGCACAGGCAGTATGGCCGCAGTAAACTGCGCGCCCCCGAAAAGATCGACCAGTGTCTCCGCCTCAGCCACGGTGAAACAGGAGAAGTAGGCGGCGATAAAGAAAAGAATGGGGGAAAAGCGGGTGAGAAGCCGCCCCATGGTCTCTGTGTCCTTTTGTCCCCAGGCAATTGAGAGTTCGCGCATAATAAGCGGTGTCATGGCGGAGACAAAGAGGAAACAGGCCATACTGACTTTTTGCGAGAGGGCGAAAAAGCCCTGTTCTGCGCTGCCATTACAAAGCTGGAGAAGCCAGCGCTCTGCTGTGAGCATAAGAAAGGAGAGCAGAGCCTGCACAAAGAGGGGATGGCTGTACGACCAGAATTCGCCTGCGTACGCTGTGACCTCGCCTCGTTCGAGTTTTTTTGTGAGTACTATCCCTCGTTCTCTGTAATTTGCGCGCGTGACAAGCCAAAAGCCTATGGCAGTTGCCGAGAGCATAAGGTATTGCTGCAGAAAGAGGCTGTAAATTGTCAGGGTGTCGGAGAGAAAGAGAAGAACCAGGAGGAGGACACAGGTGAGCGAGACCACGGTGCGGATGATTTCGGAATGAATGGTCGCGCCAATGGCGTCGTTTGTCGAGCGCAGAACCCTGCCAATCCAGGTTAAGAAGGCGAAAAGTGCGGCGAGCGGGGCGAGCCAGGGAGGGACATCCGGCAGGAAGAGCGTTCCTGCGGCGGGCCAGAGCATGATGAGTCCAACGCCGATTGCGACGCAGAAGAGGATGAGACTAACACCCAAATAGAAACGGATCAGGGATACCTCATCTTGTCTGCGTGAGAGGGCGTTGTAGAAGCAGGTCGAGGTCCCCATGTCGAGGAAGCCCAAGAGCTGCGTGAAAACCGTTGTCGCGAAATTGTAGTTTCCGTACATAACGGGCCCAAGGGCCCTAGGAAGCAGGGCTTCCATAATAAGATAAACTGGGACCGAGGCGATATTTGCCAGCAATTTGAAGAAATACCGACTGGCCAAGGGTGCTTCTTGCATAGTTTTCTAGTGTTTTTTCTCCCCCTTTCCGCGCCTATACATATAGGCAGCGCTTTTCCCGCACTTTTCGTCGCAGGGGATTGTGGAGCAGGAATGGTGAAAAGGCAAGACATTCTTCCGCTTTGTGTGCGGGTCCTTTGCCATTGATTTGCCATTGACAGGCTGTTTCGTTGCAGCAGAGAAGGTTTTAGGGTACAAACAAAGACAAAGCGAGAGAGGAACAAGGGTGTTCCTTTTCGCTTTCTGGAGGAAGCCCATGCACGATGATAGAAGTCGGCAGATGAAATGCGGCCTGGAAAAGGCCCCCCACCGCTCTCTTTTGTACGCTCTTGGCCTGACAAAAGAGGAGATGGACCGTCCGCTTGTCGGCGTTGTCAATGCGGCCAACGAAGTTGTTCCCGGCCATATTCACTTACACACCTTGGCCTCTGCCGTGAAAGCTGGTGTGCGCCTTGCTGGCGGAACACCGCTTGAATTTCCGGCAATAGCGGTCTGCGACGGAATAGCCATGAACCACGAGGGCATGCGTTTTTCTCTGCCTTCGCGCGAGTTCATCGCGGACTCAATAGAGATTATGGCCCGTGCCCACGCCTTTGACGCCCTTGTCTTTATACCCAACTGCGACAAATGCGTACCCGGCATGCTCATGGCCATGATGCGCCTAAACCTTCCAAGTGTCTTAATTTCTGGTGGCCCAATGCTCCCAGGAATTGTCGGCCCAGGAAAAAAGGCCGATCTGATCACGGTCTTTGAGGCTGTAGGTCGGGTTGGGGCAGGCACAATGACCGAGGAAGAGCTTGAGGCCATGACAGAACACAGCTGTCCAGGCTGTGGCGCCTGTGCCGGCATGTTCACGGCCAATTCCATGAACTGCTTAGCCGAGACCATTGGCGTGGCACTCCCTGGGAACGGCACAATACCTGCCGTTGACGCTGCGCGCGTGCGTCTTGCGAAGACGGCTGGCATGCGGGTCATGGATTTGCTTGAAAAAAATATCCGGCCCCTCGATATTGTGACCGAGGATGCCGTAAAAAATGCCGTTGCCGTTGACATGGCTCTTGGCTGCTCGACAAATACCGTGCTGCACTTGCCGGCTGTTTCAGGAGAGGCTGGGCTCAATCTTGGCATGGACATCTTTGACGGAATAAGCCGCCTTGCGCCCAATCTCTGCAAGCTCTCCCCTGCCGGCAGCCACTATATGGTTGATTTAAATACTGCGGGCGGCATACCAGCCGTTATGCAGGAACTCTCCAAGCTTGGTTTGATCCACAAGGACTGCATGACTGTGACCGGAAAGACTGTTGGCGAGAACCTTGTCGATCTCTCAGCCCAAATCCGCGATCCCGAAGTCATCCATCCGATTGAGAAAGCCTACTCAAAGGAAGGAGGCATTGCCATCCTCCACGGCAATCTCGCCCCAGACGGAGCGGTCGTCAAGCAGTCGGCTGTAGCGCCTGAGATGATGTGCCGCGATGTGCGCGCCCGCGTCTTCACTTCTGAGGAGGAGGCCATGCACGCCATACTTGACGGCAAAATCAAGCCAGGAGATGGCGTTGTCATCCAGTACGAGGGCCCGCGTGGCGGACCTGGCATGCGCGAGATGCTCTCGCCGACAGCCGCAATTACAGGCATGGGACTTGGCAAGGATGTCGCCCTTCTGACAGACGGCCGCTTCTCAGGCGGAACAAACGGCGCGGCCATTGGCCACATATCCCCTGAGGCCGCAGATGGCGGACCGATTGCCCTCGTTCAGGAAGGCGACACAATTCACATCGATATTCCTGGGAGAACCTTGACCCTCATGGTTTCTGATGAGGAATTGGCCGAACGCAGAAAAAAACTTGTCATGCCTGAAAAGAAATGTCCGTATTCCGTGCTTCGCCGCTACGCGAAACTTGTCAGTTCCGCAGCAAACGGCGGCCGTTATAAGGAGCTATAGTTACTGAACCGCCTTCACCCTGCCGCTTTTTTGCGGAGGATGAAGGCGGATTCCCTTACATTGTCATGATCAGCTGTTCGTCGCCGCGTCTGCGCTCAATCTTGCCTATCTGCCAGGTGTGCAGATCAAAGACTGAGATGCGGCTAATTGCCTCTTCGGCTTCCTCTTCTGGGAGAACAATCATGTAGCCTATGCCGCAGTTAAAGATCTGCAGCATTTCTTGCCAGGAGAGATTGCCTTGCTCCTTGAGCCAATGAAAGACGGGCGGTATGTCCCATGTCTTAAACGTAATTGTCGCCTCGACCCGTTCTGGGAGAATGCGCGGCACATTGTCGTAGAAGCCTCCGCCTGTTATGTGGGCCATGCCTTTGATTGACATGTCGCGGAGAAGATGGCGGATTGGCTCGACATAGATGTGCGTTGGGGTCAGAAGGACCTCGCTCACACTTTTATCTGTACCTGGGAAGGTGTCTGTGAGGCTAAGCCCACTTTGATCCAGAATTTTCCTAACTAGAGAGTAGCCGTTTGAGTGCAGACCCGAAGAGGCTATGCCTAGGATTGCGTCCCCCACGCGTATGGATGAGCCGTCGATTAAACGGGTATTGTCGACCATGCCGACACAGAAACCTGCGAGATCGTATTCGCCCTCGCGGTACATGTCGGGCATCTCCGCTGTCTCTCCTCCAAGCAGGGCGCAGCCTGCGCGTTTGCAGCCCTCGGCTATGCCTTTAATGACAGTCTCTGCTGTGTCGATATCAAGTTTTCCGGTCGCAAAGTAGTCGAGGAAAAAAAGCGGCAGGGCGCCTTGGACTAGGACGTCGTTTGCGCTCATGGCGACGAGATCAATGCCCACGGTATCGTGCTTCTTGCTTGCAAAGGCAATTTTGAGCTTTGTGCCGACCCCGTCGGTTGAGGAGACGAGAAACGGTTCCTTTATGGAGGCTAAATCGGGTTTAAAGAGAGCTCCAAACCCCCCAATCTCTGAAACAACGCCGCGTGTTTGCGTATTTGCGACAATCTGTTTAATCTTATCAACCAAAGCGTTTCCCGCAGCGATGTTGACGCCTGCATCGGCATACGCTTTTGCTCTGTCATTGGTCATGGAAGACTCCTTCGTAGACGCGCCGTGTTTTTTCGATGGGAGATGCTCCTGCGGAAAAAACGGCCCCCAGGCTGTCCATAAAAGCCCTTTTTGCTCACGTCTACCTAGCAGAAAACGGCAGAAAATGCAAATTGCTGTGTAAAAAACGCTGTCCCTTTCCGCCCGACTCCTCGTACAGAGAGACTCCCCCAATATTTCTGAACATGCGGTCGAGGGTCACGGGCTCTGCCTTGCTGCGAGTTCTCCGTGCGAAAAGAAAGCTAAGCGTACAAACTGTACGGCGGCTGATTCGTATACCCGGCCACTCGTTTTCTTCCTGACAGCCATACGTGGTCTGCGTGGGAAGAATCACGAGGGAATTTTTGTGCATCCGACCAGAAGTGTGCGCGCAGAGAGTGGCTTACGTCTCGCTTCGACCGTATACGTACTTGTGCAGCGTACAGCAGTTTTGTTGAAAAAAATTCGAGTGTTTCAATAATAAAAAAACAGCAGTCATTTTTAATAAAAATCTCTCTTGTGAGATTTCTGCAAAACCCCAGGCTATGGATCCTATCGCGAGATGTGCAAAAAAGCTCCTCCCTCGCTGGTCTTATCAACTCAAAAGCGGCACTTTTTTTTCTGACCGTTCTTCAGATACTCATGAGCTTAGAGCGGCCATACAGTGTACCTGGAAAATGGAGCATCATTCCCCCAAAGGCACGTGAACTCTCCTTGTCTTTTTGCTGCAATCGCACGCTGCATATACTCATGGCAGAAAGAAAGCGAAAGGCAGTTTGGCTTGGATGTTCCTCCTGTCTCTTATGCTTGGACGAAATGTCGGATTTGAGCGATCATTTGTGAAAGGAAACTTTTTTTACCCTGAACTTGACTGTACGGGGCAACGTTCAGGCTGACACATTGAGGTGATACGCCATGCGTCTACTTCTTGCGCTCCTAATAAGTCTTTTTTGTGTGAGTGCCGCCATTGCCGCCGATTCCCGCGATGGGGCGGCAGTCATTAATGAATACCACAATTCGACTGTCTATACGGGCAATCCCAATCCCCAGATCCAAAGCGAGCCAAATCGCAGTGCTGAGGAAGAGGGCATACGCGTCTATCGCGATCCCGACACAGGGGACAGAGTTATTTCCGTGCGTTCCAAGATGTATCAGAATCAGAATCAGCCGCAGGCGCCAATGTATATCTACCCGTCTGTCAATGGCTGGTAGAGGGGGAAGCTATGCTGCCGTCGCTTCTTTGGAGAAAAACTGATGCGGGACACGTATCCTGCCTTGTGTGCAGCCACAAGTGTGTCCTCAAGGATGGCGCTTTTGGCGTATGCAAGACGCGCATGAATAAAAACGGGCGTCTTGTGAGCCTTTTGACCGATGTTGTGTCGAGCGTGCAGATAGATCCTATAGAGAAAAAACCGCTCTACCATTTTTTACCGGCAAGCACTGTTTTTTCGGTGGGAAGTTCCGGCTGCAATTTCCGCTGCTCCTTCTGCCAGAACAGCCACATATCCGTCATCCCGGAGACTGGAACTGTAACAGGGCGGCGAGTGGACGCGCAGACCCTGCTTGATCTTGCAGTACGCCATGCCACCGCAAGCATTGCCTTTACCTATAACGAGCCGACCCTCTCAGTTGAACTGATCAATGAGACAGCCCAGAGGGCCGCCTCGGCCAATCTTCCTGTTGTGCTTGTCACAAACGGCTACATGAGCCAGGATTTTTTGGAACTCATTGGCAAGAATTGCGCCGCAATGAACGTTGATTTAAAGTCTTTTTCCGATGACTTCTACCGGGAATACTGCGGGGCACGCCTTCTTCCTGTTCTCGATACGTTAAAAGCTCTTGCCAAGACCAATATCTGGTTTGAGGTGACAACGCTTGTCATACCGGGCGTCAACGATAGCCCAGAGGAATTACGGGACTGCGCGCAGTTCATTTGCAATGAGCTTGGGGTGGATACGCCCTGGCATCTTTCGGCCTTTTTCGGGGCCCACAAAATGCGCAATCATCCAGCAACTAGTCCCGAGACTTTGCAGATGGCCTGGGAAATCGGAAAAGACGCTGGCCTTCATTTTGTCTACATGGGCAATATTGTTCATCCAACCGGCGCGAACACCTACTGCCCTGATTGTGGTGCCCTGCTTATTGAGCGCACGCGCTGGAACGTTGTTGTTCACAGTGCAGGGAAATGCCCTGCGTGCGGCTGCGCGATTGCGGGAGTGTGGCATTGAGTATGTCGTTGATAGTTCTCTACATTGGAAAAGGCAAAGGAAAGACAAGTGCCTGTCTTGGACAGGCACTGCGCGCAAAAGGCCACGGTTATCCCGTGGCCTTTTGTCAGTTTATCAAACGAAATGGCACAAGTGGCGAGCAGCGCCTCCTCGCAAGTCTCCTTGGCGAGGCCTTTCGCGCAGGTGGTCTTGGTTTTGTCCGAAACGTACCCGATCGTGCGCCGCACAGAAGAGAAGCGCTCGCTCTTTGTGCCTGGGCATGTTCTCGCCTGGTCTCCTCATGGCTGCTTATTGCCGACGAAATTCTCTATGCCTGGTCCTTCGGCCTTCTGACAGACGATGAGTTAGCCTCTCTTGTTGATTGCGCGCAAAAAGAGTCCTGCAACCTTGTTTTGTCTGGTGCCTGCGCGCCAGACTGGCTTCTTGAGAGAGCGGACTGTGTCACAGAGATGCTTGCGCGCAAGCATCCCTATCAGTTGGGGAAGAGGGCAACTGTCGGCATAGACTACTAATGCACAGGACGCATGTGTTTTGGGGCATTCTCTTTTTTGGGCTCCAAAGTACCGTATGGCCTCTATATATTTGATTGAGAAAAGAGTTATACTCTGGGCAGAAAAAAAGTTTCACTTTTTAATGCGTGTACTCCTGCAAAGATTAGGCAATCCTATTGGGTCTCTTTGATGCAAAAAATGTCAATTTTTTCCTGACCGCAGTATACCATGGTGGCTGATGTTTTGCCAGGAGAGACCTAAACCAGAAAAAAATTTGTCCATAAAAAAATCTGTCTATGCGTGGTCTCATATCTATGAACAAAACAGGTTCGTAGATCAAGGGTGCCAATTTTTTTCTTGCACGCGAGTTTATTTCGGAAGAGCGGGTACTGCGTTTCTGCCTCGATGGGCGATCGTACAAGTTGACGAAAAGGATGCGGTGCGGATTGATCCAGAATACTCATCTAGGGCGTCACAATGATTCTTCCCTGCAGTCTTATGCGGCATTGCATAGAGACTTTTTTTAGAAAAAATTTGCAACTGTAAGTTTAAAATATGAGACCCTGTGCTGACTATCTTTTACAAAATTGTCAGTTTGTTTATCTCTTGATTTGATCAGGCTATAAACAAACTGACTCTGTCACAAGGGAGATTGTGGCCAACTGGGCGCAATGTACTCTTTGCAATTTTTTCCAGAAGTTACAGTTTCGGGGCATCCCTGCTTTCTTTGCGCACGGAGCGACCGGCATACGCTAAGAGTTTTGTATACTGAACCTCATAACGATTTTCCCTAGGTGGACGATGGCAGAGTGTACCTCTAAGCGTTCTGCGGAAAATCAATGTGCGGTCGAGTATATTGAGAAGATTTCAGCGTCAACTCGGTGTTGTAAAAATATGCTGACTCCCCTACGCTCGAAGGGCAAAAGAGCGTATACGATACACTCGAACTTTGCCAGTATGCGGAATTTTTTCTGCATGTACGGATTGGCATACTCTCGCTTACGCTCTCAAAGCACAAAGAACCAGGTTTTTCTCTCGCTTTACAGTTATCGCTTTACAGTTCTTCTGGACTCCTCGCATCCTTTTTTTATACGTCGCTTCGGACATACGCCAAGATGGTCTGTGTCGCGAGGATTTTAACTTCTCTCGCAGGGATTTGCCGATAGTATTGTACTTCCGTACACGCGGAATTTTTTCCGCCTGTAAAATGGGGTTAATATCTCACAATTCGCAAAACCCGCTCTAATCCTGGCTTTCCCTCAGCACATCACACTCACTCTCCCCAGACGCTCGAATCTACGGCTTGGTGCACTCTGTCGTTTGTCTGCGGCAAGCAATCGGTACGATTCAGCAATAAGGAGGAGTTCATTCGGTATGCAGGTAGAGGGAAAGCTGGCTCAATTGCGCTACCAGTCTCTGCTTTGTCTCTGCTCCACGATGAAGCACAGCGCTGTTGGGGGCAAAGAGTTGGATGTGTGAAATTCTCAAATGTCAAGCTTGTGATGATTTTCACATAGTTGCAAGGCAATCATTCGATGATTGGCTGTAGGGTCACCCATTTGTTAGAGATGTGATGTGGGCTACGCGGGCTTAGAAGAAGAATCCGATTAGCAGGCACGTTCTACTTTTCATGGGGCAGCTAGATTTGCCCCACCAGAAGAAAGTAGTACCTTTCTTTTCCACTCACTGCGATTCGGAAGTACGGCAGAGTTTGTGCAAGGCCAAGCTGTGACACTAACGCTCAATTGATGCGCTTTGGATACTACACTTGAAACGGATACGATCTTCCTTCTTAGCTCTTTTGACAGCACTCAATAGAGCAGCCCACCAAGAGTCGAAAAAGGGTAGCATTGGCGTCGTCTGAACATCCCCTCAAGGGATGACTCCATGGGTATACTCTTCGCTTCGTATGCAGCACTATAAGAAGTGTTGATGCCTAGCACGCTGCAGCTGCCATCGCTTCCTTTTTTACGGTGTACTCGCAAGGATTGGGGCTAAATCGTATGGTACCGCTGCGTATCCATTCTGCGGTCTCATTGTTAACCTTCAGAGTGGCCAGAGATGCCAGCGCGCGGGAGCCTTGAGTGGACCAGGCCATGCCTCTATTCTTTTGTCTCTTTGCCACAATTTGGTTGTTCATATCCTCAACACGATTGCTGCTATTGATGAGCCCTGTAATTTTGCGTGCCGCATAATTATACAAGTAGGGGCGACGATCGTTTAGGTAGTTTATTGTATCGGTAATTTTCTTCGGATTGCGGATCGCTGACGGATCGATTGACTCTAAAATTGCGATTGCCTCGTCGATTTGGTTAAACCAAATCTTGCTTAATATTTCTCTGATTTTTTCTTGATTGCGATCCCGGTTCTCCTTACCGCACTTCAGTGCCATACTAAGGTTTTCTGTAACCCGACGGCAAACTCTGATTTTTGCACGTTTTCCTACGTGAAATTCAGAAACCCGCATCAGTTAAGGCTCTCTGAAATGTGACCTTAAAGGGGTCACGGCTGATGTGGGTTCCAGATCCGTTTTTCTACGTGAAATTCAGAACCCGCATCAGTCAACGCTTTCTGAAACGCAAGCTTAAAGGGGGTGTGGATAATTTTTCAGGTCGCAAGGTATAATGGGGGTTTCCTGACGAAGAAGCGTTCCAAAATATACCTTTTCTTATTTTATTTAAATATTTGATATTTATACTAGTAATCATGATAAAAAACTGACAATTAAATTATTAATTTTTTCACTGATAGAATAACGGGCAATATAAATTCATTTATCGATAATATTGAAAATATAATTCATTATTTAGAAGAAAATAATAAAATGTATGTCTGATAGATTTAATCGAAAGAGAATTTTATATTGTAAATAAGAAAATAATTTCTTATATATTGATATAAATAAAAAATATTAAAAAATGTTAGATGATGAATATATAACGAATGATATACAAAATATTTATAAAAACAAGGCTATTAATTTAATATAAAGGACTCATCTGAAATAACATTGTTAACAATTAATTGATATATTAAAATTACAAAAAATGTACTAATTCCTGATGATTTTAATAGTTTAGAACGATTAAAAGAGGTATATGGTGCAGAGATAAAAAGTATCGTTCCATTAGTTATGTTTCTGGGGATTTGGAACATGCCTTTTGAGGTAACACCCGCTATAATGCTTGTCATTAGCTATAGATCTGTTTTGCAATGTTCGTACCAAAAACTGAGGAATATATAGAATGCATGAAAAAAATAAAAATAGGTGATGACAAAATAAGAAAAATTGTAAATTATATAGGAAAGATTGTATTTGAAAAAGAGTGCAAAATAGTTGATAAAAATATTGATGGTGATAGATTTGTGAAGTTCATGAGAATTATAATATAGATGGAGTTATATACGCTGAAGCTGATAGATATTTTTTTATATACACAAAATTTAGTTACAAAAAAAGTGAATGGAGAGAAATAAGAAATGACCTAGTTTTTAATAGCCTCGATTTAAAAGTATGGAAATCCGACAATTGGAAAGAATACCATAAAATTGAAAAAAAAGAATATATCACATTTTGGATGCATAGATGAATTTAAGAAGCACTTTCATGCAGTTATATTGAGGAATGGATATGGAAAATTTAAGGAAACAGAAACCCTAAGTGATTAGGCGACGTGGATAAAAAACTTTAAAAAAAGAATATGTTAGCAATTCTTTGCAAATTCCTGATTTATATCATGTCTATATTAGTATGTCTAAATTTGTTGATTACGTATTTAAATCTAGGGACGAAAGAGAAGAAAGACTAAATATCTGGATTAGGCTATTGCAAGATAGTGAGATTGAAATTTTACTTTCAGAGCCATATAAATGTCGAGACTTGAAATGCCAAGAGGGCGTTGTCAATATTTGTACTTATATTTCTAGTAATTTGGATTTAATTAATTATAAATATTACAGAGAAAATGGCTATTTAATTGTAAGTGGTAAAATAGAAGTAGCTAATAAATATGTTATACAATAAAGGTTAAAGCTTCCAGGAACAAAATGGAATCGAGGCAATGGGCAGTATGTTGCGATATGAAGGCAAAGTACTGTAGTGATAGATGGGAGAGTGATGTTGCTAAACGCGTGTTAGATTATTTTGATAAAATCAATAGATATAAATAAAATATTTTTTATTATTACCTTTTTATTATATATAAAAAACGTTCTTATTTTTTGTCTATTTTTGTATTTGGATCAAGAACAGATTCTCTATAGCCTTATATTTAAAGCTCTAGCTGTTCCAAATACATTTAACACTACACTTTGCTCTGCTATTTGGATTCTTTACTGAATTTATTATTTCGAAGAGAAAATTTAAATATTCATTCAAAAAGATTTAACGAGAAATGATAAATAACTTTAAGTATACCTAATTTTTTATTTTGCATTAAAATAAATACATATTCTTTTATTTTTTTAAAATTAAGATTACTTTTGCAATATTCATATATTTTTTTAAATTTTTTTTTCTTAAAATATATACATTTTAATTTAAAAATTTTTATCTTTTATAAATTAGGATATTATTGAAACTATTTACAAAAATTTTTGATTCCGCTGTAAGTTGTTTTTAATTTTTACAACTTATACACATACCTTGACTAAGCTATGAATTTCACATAGAAACAGAGTCTGTAACCCGCATCAGCCGTGGCCCCCTTAAGGTTGTATTTCAGAGAACCTTGACTGATGGGGGCCGCTGAATTTCACGTAGAAAAACGAGCCTGTAACCCGCATTAGCCGTGGCCCCTTTAAGGTCGCATTTCAGAGAGCCTTAACTGATGCGGGTTTCTGAATTTCACGTAGGAAAACGTGCAAAAGTCAGAGGCAAACATGATACCAATCGAGGTAAAATCTTAAAGATTTGTGAAAAGAAAAGATTTCTTTGACGCAGGTTCTAATGACTTTTGCACCGTCATAAAAAACGACCAGCTCTCGATTTTCAAGCAGATGATTTTTTAACAGGTATCCTAACGCGATAATGAGTCCTTGCCTTGTATTTTCAGCAGACACAGCGTATTTGCCTTCCCATGTGCATATCCATATGATTG
Organism: Desulfovibrionaceae bacterium; assembly: GCA_017454105.1. GTDB lineage: Bacteria > Desulfobacterota > Desulfovibrionia > Desulfovibrionales > Desulfovibrionaceae > Desulfovibrio. The sequence continues at coordinate 31,925 of JAFTDR010000069.1, forward strand.
TGTTACAAACTGTTTGGCTTGACTTACTCCCTTTTCTCCCGTGTACACTGCGACTTTCTTTCTGGTGCTTAGACAATATGTCGTCAACTATCAGCACTACCGAGTATCTCGGGCGCTCCAAAGATCTAATAACTTCATCAGTATCAATAGGGGCGCCTGGATGCCTTACCATGTATGCAGCAAGTGCGTCTAGAAATTTTGACTCTGCGTCTAACGCTTCACCAAAAGGAATTTGAGGATTGGTTATTGATCGAGGAAGCGTTATTCCTGGTTTTAGCACCCCTGTCATTGGGTCGAATCCAAAATCAGTGAGTACCTCTTCGGCCTGATGCAGTTGATCGAGGTGAATCTGCGTGCCCCAGAACACACTTTGGTTGTTAAGCGTCATTGCGTTAAATTTCGCAGGGCCTTCCCTGTGCTGGATTGTATTGAGCAATGACGCTGTTGCTTCATAGGGCATTCTTTCAACAAGATCTATGCATAGCGAGGCCATATCCGGGGTCCACAGGCGATCTCTTGAAAAAAGATCTGTTGTGTCGATGTTGCTGGGGATTATGCAATTTGTTCGTCCAAGCATAGATTCAACTTCTATTATTCCTTTTTTTTTGATGTACTTCTGAATCAGCCGATGCACTTCCAGCATTTATTACTTTTCCCATAAAATCCCTTGCCAGGTCTTGCGTGCCTTTGATAAGTCCCTGTTCAAGGTCACCTATAAGGTTTTGAAAGCCTTGGACAGTTTTGCACTGGCCGAAATCACCACTATTTTGAACGGCATTGATAAGTACGTTTGAACTGGTTATTGCTGCGCCCGAGCTATCCTTGAATTCGAGTGTGAAAGTTACGCTATTCCCACCTGCAGTTTGAGGTTGTGCAGAAGATACTGCTGCCGGTCGATATGCCTGATGGCCTTCCTGGCTCACTTGCCAAATAAATGGGGCACTGCAAGAGGAAGATTGCTCCAGCAGACGATTTACTCCACTAGACAGCCTGGTTGCTATCGGAGAACTTTCACCAATTGCCTGAAACCATTGGGAGGCAACACATTTGAAATCTTCCGTAGATGTCAGTGTCATACCAATGGATGGTGGATCGGACACGATAGAGGAAGGATTTGGAGCGTTTACGATAAGATAGAGTTGGCTCCCTGTCTTCTGGAGAGAATCCTGGAGATTTCGAACAAAACCTGCTGCTTCCTGTGTTTTTTTATCGGCATTCCCACTCGGGGGAAGAGCTGAATGTGAGAGCAAAGCAACGACTAGATCGATCCCTAGCCCATCGTCTTTTGCTTGCTCTTGGCTTTGTGCAGAGCCAAAGGTGGTAGTTATCCTTTTGCCCTCTGCAAAGAGACTTTTGTCAGTAGAGGGGGATATCACTAGAGCAAGAATTTGCACAGTTAGCGAGAGAAAGACCCCTATGATGTGTACTCTTTTCTCTTTAAGATCAGGAAAAGTATGCTCCACAACATGCCCATTCTCCGGCAGTGTGATGTCAAGCTTCTCTAATGCATTTCTTACAGAAGTGTGTTCTATATTCAAATGCTTTACCAGTGTACTCACTGTCCAAGACTCTGCATTATCGGGTGGTGTGGTCGCCAGAGCATCCCTGACCATCTCAACACATTCACCCTTTTTGGCATTCGACAAGAGACCTTCCACTCCGCCATCTACGAATTTTCTGCGCAATTTAATGACTTGATTTTGCGATACCTCGTATTGCTTCGCAATCTCCTTACCCTGCTTTCCCTCCGCGCATGCTAAGACTACTGCCGCGCGTTTGTAAGGTATTGAATCCTTACGGTTGTTCTGTACAATAGTCTGGAGTGCGGCGGCTTCTTCCTTGGTGAGCGAAATCGTGGGTGTAGGACGAGACATCGAAAAACTCCTGATGAATGTTTGTGTTTGTTTAGGAATTTATAAGATATCTCGATCCCACATGCAATAGTCTGTGACGCACAAAGCGTAGTAGATGAAATGCAACTATGTGAAATTTATCACAATGTTGACATGCGATAAACGGCATCACTCCTATCTTTTGCTCCGATGACCTTAGGCTTAATTGTGGAGACGATGCAAGACCTCACAAACTGACTGTACTCGCTTTCCGCTATCTCTGCGTCGACGGGCCTCTACCTTATTGCTGAATCCCGCCGATTGCTTGTAACAGACAAACGATAGAGTGCAACAAGCCGTAGATTCGAGCGTCTGGGGAGAGTGAGTGTGATGTGCTGAAGGAAAGCCAGGATTAGAGCGGGTTTTGCGAATTGTGAGATATTAACCCCATTTTACAGGCGGAAAGATTTTGCGAGCTCTTCTTTCAATGCGCGGCATTAAGCGGGTGGTGATGGTTTCAGTTTCCCCTGTATGATTCCCTGAATGCCCTGACTTAAGAGAATATTGGCGTACATGCTCATTTGTTGCCGAGGGATTTGTTTTCCATCCTCGACCCATTGACGATAGAGTCCTGCGCCAGCACTGTAGACAAAGGAGAGCAAAAGGTTTTGTTCTGTGGGACTCAGAGATTGGAACCAAGTCGCATTCTGCCATGTTCTGCGCACAAGTGCTTTTAAAACGGTATTGCCAGTTTTTTCAAAAGCTGCTTCACAAAGAATCTTCTCCATCACAGGGCCTTGTTCCTCTACAAAGGCATAGAATGTCTCACAGATTTCCGCAATCTGTAGAGGGAGCTGAAAATTGGCAATACGTTGCAGATAGTTGTGCATCAAGATTTCCAGTTTTTCCTGCAGGAGCTGCTCCACGGAATCATAATGGCTGTAAAAGGTCTTGCGCAAGATTTTGGCCTGATTGCAAAGTTCGGTAACCGTAATTTTTGCTAAATTTTTTTCCATCAATAGCTGAAAGAACGCTTGCTCAATGGCATGTAAGGTCTTTTGAACGCGCAAATCATTGTTTAAGGTACACTTTTGGCCATTATGTTTCCTAAGAGACATATATCCTCCTTTTGTCTTGCCTTCAAAAGAATAGAGCAACTATACTGAGAGACAGCAACACACTGTACAGAGGAGGTCTTGTATGCTGGTTGCTCTCGTCAACGGAAGTCCCAATAAAAAAGGCTCCACCAGTCTGGCTCTACAAGAAGTTGCTAAAACACTGCATGAATCTGGTATTAGCACGGAAAACTTTTGGGTTGGTTCAAAACCCCTGTCAGGATGTCTTGGCTGTGGCAAATGCGCTACACTTGGCAAGTGCGTGTTTGACGACTGCGTCAACGAATTTCGCGATTTGGCCAACAAAGCTGACGGCTTTGTTTTTGGCTCACCTACCCACTATGCCGCGATTTCTGGACAGATGAAATCGTTTATGGACCGACTTTTTTTCTCTGAATTTCAAGGCAATCAAAACCGCGCTTTTCGCCTGAAACTTGCTGCTGGCATTACCATTGCGAGACGCTGTGGATCAGCGACGGCTTTTTCCCAGCTGCTTAAATACTCCACAATTCAAGAAATGATTATTGTAAGCTCGCGCTATTGGAATGAAGTTTTTGCCTTGACCCCGGATGATGTTCCCCACGACCTTGAGGGCCTCATGAATATGCGCATTATCGGGCGCAATATGGCCTATATCTTAAAGCTTAAGGAGGCAGGGATGGCAGCCAATATCATACCGCCCGCCATCGAACCCCCAGTCTTCACTCATTTTACGCGCTAAAAAGAGTACTCCAGAGAAGACGCCGAACTCTGTTCGGCTGGTCTTGATATCTTGAACATGTGCCTTGGCTGCATGAGTGTTTGCGTGCCGTAGGCTGAGCATGGCCAAACCTATTTTTCAATAGGCCGTCTTTGTTGAGGAACAGGTATTTCGATACATCGAACCAGTACCGGTAAAAATAGCAAAGAGGTCACTGATAAGAGTATCCGTCATTTTTGCTTGAACTGTGCTGAGATTTTGTGGCGACCGCGCTTTGCTGTTGGTTGCGCGATAGTGTCAAAGCTGGCTTATGCTCGATACATCAGAGCATCCACCGTGTACTGCAGGTACAGAAAAAGCGAAATGATTCCCTCTTGCAGGCACAAGACTCGCGCATCCCTTGTGTACCGTTTCAATGACTTTCCATACAATTCTCGTGCCTGTCACTTGCTCATTTTCGAGAATGTGAATGAAACGCGACACGAGGGCACGGTTTCAAAAGCCAATCAGCTCACCCAAGGTATGCGATCATGCAAAAGAGCGCGTTGCAATCTCTGGAGCAAAAACGTGGCGTTTTCGTGGTTCAAGAAGCCTTGGCCAGGCTTTTGTCGTCCCTATCGTAGGAGTAGGCAAACCAGAATACAGAAGCAGAGACAGCCAGCACTATCGTCTTGAGCAGCGAGGAGAGCAAACGTCTGCCCCCCCCATCAACCTCAGAGCGTTGTTTATGACAACGCCTTATGCTGTTGTAAGGAATTCGACATGTCTTGTGATTTTACCTACCATGTGCCAACGCGCATTCTTTTTGGCGAGAAGATCTTTCAGCAACTGGGTGCAGAGCTAAAAAAACATGGCAACAATGTTTTACTCATATACGGCAGTGAGCGGTTAAAAAGCTTGGCTCTCTACCAAACTATTCTCGCCCAGATGGATCAAAACGATCTGACTCTTTTTGAATTAGGCGGAGTAGAACCCAATCCGCGCCACAGCACTGTGAATAAAGCAGCGGCTTTGTGCAAGGAAAAAAAGATTGACGTCCTTCTGGCTGTTGGGGGCGGCAGCGTGATAGATTGTGCCAAACTCACAAGCGCGGCGGCCTTCTACGAGGGGAATTGTTGGGATTTGGTCACGGGCAAGGCTCCTATGGAGCGATTCTTGCCCATCGTGACTATCCCAACCATCTCCGGCACAGGTACGGATATGGACGCTTTTGGTATTGTGAGCAATACAGAAACCCTCGATAAGTTGCCCTTTTTTCACCCCCAGCTGTACCCTGTTGCCTCTTTCTTGGATCCTACGCAGACCTTTTCGGTCAGCACGTTTCAAACAGCTTGTGGTGCCATCGATGCCTTTAGTCACTACCTTGAGGTCTACTTTATGCGTCCAAACCTTGAGGCACACCTGCGCTGCATTGAAGGCTTTATGAAGAGTATCGTACACGCTTTGCCTATTGCACTGAAAAAACCTGATGACTATGAGGCCAGAGCCTCTATAATGTGGGCCTCTTCTTGGGCTTTGTCTGGCTTCACCTTCGGTCCGACCAAGGGAACCCCTTTTATGTGTCACTGGATAGAAGATGAAGTTTCAGCAAAATACGACATCACCCATGGATTGGGCCTGGCCATTATTTTGCCCCACTATCTCACCTACTGTCTTAATGCAAAGAGTGCCCCACTGTACGCAGAATTAGGAGCCAATGTCTTGGGGCTGTCAGGAGAGGATAGCCCTCTGGAAATGGGCAAAAAAAGCATTGCTGCGTTACGCAATCTCTTTTTTACCACCTGTGGTTTGCCACAACGCTTGCGTGACTGCGGTGTTTCTGGAACCGAGAAGTTTCCTGAAATGGCTCGCATTGCTTGCCGCAATGGGAGTATGCATGGTTTTGTTGAACTCAACCAAGAAGATGTGGTAAACATCCTCACCGCGAGCTTTTAAGGTACGTTGACATGCATGATGTGATTGTTCTTATTGGTGTAGGGTCCATTGGGCAAGCCATTGCCAGACGCGTTGGTGCTGGTCGCACAATTGTGCTTGCCGACCGAGTTTTAGGGCAAGCCGAGGCAACAGCTCGTCTTTTTGAGGACTCTGGATTTTCTGCCATTCCAACTACGGGGATATAGCCGAACGCGCGACTATTGAAAACTTGGTCTCTCTCGCTTGTAAACTTGGACCCATAAAAGGTGTCATCAATGCTGCAGGGGTTTCGCCAAGCCAAGCTTCAGTGAATACTATCCTTACTGTCGATCTTTATGGCACGGCTCTTGTGATCGAAGAATTTGGCAAAGTCATTGCTGAGGGCGGTTCAGGGATCATCATTTCCTCGCAATCAGGTCACAGGCTTCACGCTTTACGCCCTCAGGAAAATGAGCAGCTGGCCACAGCCCCCACGGAAGAATTGCTTTCTCTGCCATTTCTTCAGAACCTGTCAAACACCTTGTTGGCCTATCAGTACTCTAAACGCGGCAATGTTTTGCGTGTTGCAGGCCAGTGCGACAAGTGGAGTGAACGTGGTGCTCGCCTCAATTCCATAAGTCCTGGGATTATCATCACCCCCCTGGCTCGCGATGAACTCCAAGGACCCCGGGGTGATGGCTATCGCAAGATGTTGACGCAGTGCCCAGCAAGACGAGCCGGAACACCCGATGAAGTGGGTGATTTAGCCGCATATCTGATGAGCGACAAGGCGCAATTCATCACAGGAAGCGATTTCCTTATGGACGGAGGGGCCACGGCTTCTTATTATTTCGGCAAGTTACGGTACTTACAGCAGGGTATGGGCACATCGTAACTTTGGGGTTTTCCAGGATGCCTGAGAAGCGGAGCAAGCGTGTTTCATGCGGAGTTCACAATTGTTGATGCACGGTGTGTCCAGATGCATTGTGGCGCCGTCAGATGAGGAACTGTTTGTTGGATAGGCATTTGCGTTTTTTATCGCTCGTACTGGTTTGCCTAAGTTTGTGTGTATCTTGTACGCAGAATTTTCTTGACAATTGAAGAGTTCACCACTCCATTTTTTCACACAGACTGAGAGAATAGAGTACTTGGGTGGCGAGAGGAATGTGTAGGAACGTTTGCATTATATGCCATCTAGAAACAAACTAACATTTTTTCTAACAGAAGTTGGCACTGAGTATCATTTTTTTTAACTCTAAGTGTCAACTTTTTTTCTGAGCGCAGTATAACTGTCTCTTTGACAGAAAAAAATGCTTGCCAAGCACTTTGTATTTGTATTTAAGAGTTGACGGCAAGGTAGCTCAGTTGGTTAGAGCGCACGGTTCATACCCGTAAGGTCGAGGGTTCAAGTCCCCCCCTTGCTACCAAAATGAAAAAAATAGCCCTCGTACGAGGGCTTTTTTTGTGTCCGAAAATCCTCCTGGACGTCTTTAAACCCGCTATCCATGCGGGTTTTTTGTATCAATCAGATTTGCCCACAGCAATTTCCTATGATTCAAGAAAAGCAGGGCGGGCCAAATGGCCTAGGATTCATACGGGGGGATCTGCTTTCCGAGCGATTATCCGCCTCGCAGTATGGCAGCTTCCAAGGCATGCGTTCTAACTGTTATGCACAGGAGTACCTTCCGCTCATTTTCTGCGCGTGCAGTATGAACGCTTCCGTACTGACCGGTGAAGTCGTTGCCTTTAATCGGCAGAATAAATTGACCCACCCTCTCAGTTTTCTGCCGAGGGCTGCTCTCCGCTATGCGCCCTTGCCTGTCCGCTTTTCTGCCTTGATAGGAAAGTGATGCTGGCTCCCTTGGAAGCTTCGAGGAGAACCGGATCGCACAATGGAAAAACTCATGTGGAATTCGAAAAGGCCCAGCGGTTGCGCCCTGCGCGGAAAGGGGGCAAATCCGCTTACAACGGGAGGGCGGCGAAAACCTCGCAGCGAGCAGTTGATTCGCCCATAACGCGAAGAACCCCTGTAGATATCCTTCCTATTTCCTGGAAAACGTGGACTTGCGCTGAGCAAGCAGGTCATCGCGTCGGTGCTATTGGCAATGAAAAATCCCGCACGGCGTGAGCCATGCGGGATTTGGTTTTTCTGAATTGTAGTCTATAGATTTTTGATGACATCCTGCGCAAACGACGCAACGGCATCGGGATTGGCGTTCGCATCACCTTCCATCTTGAGTCCTTCGGTAATGACTGTCGCTCCCAGTTCTTTGGCCAGGGACTCGATGGCGTCCACTGCGCCGCAAAAATGCGGGTATGACTGATCTCCAGAGGCGAAGGCGGCAACCTTGTGGCCAGAAAGACCGACCTGATCGAACGCTTCGAACAGAGGGAGGAAGTCATCTTGCATTTCCAGGTCTTCCTCACCCCAGGCTGAGCAGCCGAAAAGGCCCGCGTCATAGCCTTCCATCAGGTTTTTAGGACTTACATCCGCAGCATCTTTTACATCCACTTCATGGCCGGCAGCGCGGATCTGCTCGCCTACTTTTTCGGCGATACTTTGCGTGTTGCCGGTGCTGGAACCGTAGACGATAAGGACTTTGCTCATTTCGATGCTCCTTCTGTTGATTGTGTATCCGAATTAGTGCTGATGGTGACCGCATGTGCAGTGGGCACAGTTCCCGGTGCAGACATGTTTCTTTCCCTCGTGCCGCTCGTGGGTCGCCTTTTTGACGATAAGGACTCTGTTGCCGTTGATGGCGAGGTCAAAACCAAGCTTCCCCTTGAAAAACACTCGCTCTGGACCGATGCGCAATGCGCTTAACGACGTCTTGAAGGCGGACACTGCCGAAGGATGAGGCTGAACCACCTTCTGCACATCGATGAATATCCGTTTGCACTGTGTCTCTTTCCCGCGCAGCATCTCAATCAGTGCATCGGCCTCCGGCTGTTCAAACTGCTCGGAAAGCGCAATGTGCAAATTATCATGACTGAAGTGATGAGTGAGTTCTTGAGCCCTGTACATGTACGCTCCTTTGTGTGTTTCAAGGATGAACAGCTCGTTTTTGCAGGGATGCCATCATTAGCTCTCAACGCATGTGCTTCTTTTTGGATGAATCGCGCATGCGATCAAATATGTTTGCCTGCCTGTCCGCCGATTACGTGCGCGGCGCATTTTTTTCTCCGTAGCGCCTCAATGGGAAAATAGTAAAGAAATTGAATTTCAATATCAACTTAAATTTCAAATTATTCTCATCACGAAAACCTAAGGGCACAGGAGCGCTGGCGCCGCACAGGATCTGTATACTGCGGTCAGAAAAAAGTTTTCATAATTATTTGAAAATATCCGACTAAGAGCTGACTTTTGTTAGCAAAAAAGTCAGTTTCTTTCTAGATTAAGTGGAACACTTTCAGTACTTGCAACGTTTCGCGTCTCCCTCCTGCTAAGCCTACTTGGCAAGGGGCTGGTTGTGATTGCTCCACTCAGAGCCGCAGCAAGACACTTTTTCTCCATATGAACTCGTTCGCCACAATGATTTTTCCCAGTGACAGGAAGTTATACTCGCGATGGCTGAACTCTTTCATCTCACAGCTTCTCGAGCTATACCCGGCCGCACTATTATTTTCCCCTTGAGGCGATTTGCACTTGCCTTCAAGCCGGCTCTCGATTAAAAAATCTCTAGATAAAATCTGGAGGTTCTGATTATGGCAAAGAAGAAGAAGGCCCACAAGCAGATATGCGT
>JAFTDR010000070.1 GCA_017454105.1 Desulfovibrionaceae bacterium
ACGCATATCTGCTTGTGGGCCTTCTTCTTCTTTGCCATAATCAGAACCTCCAGATTTTATCTAGAGATTTTTTAATCGAGAGCCGGCTTGAAGGCAAGTGCAAATCGCCTCAAGGGGAAAATAATAGTGCGGCCGGGTATAAACTCTCTCAAAAAAAGCTTTGCAGCTTGTTCGGCTTACGGCCACATTCTCCTGTCGTAGCGTGCCCTGGAATGAACGTAAATTGGGCGGGACATGTATTTTTGACCAGAGCATATGCCATTCGCTTTCTAAGGCTTGGGGATACCAAATAAAAATTGACTGCTTATACGGATTGCAGTAGTAGCCTTGTGAACGCAGTCACGCAACGGGAGGTCAGGGGGCAACTGGCCTCACTATTTGCCGACAAAGCCCCATCCTCCTGTGGGAGAGATACGTCGCGCGCCTTTATACCTCTTCCAATTGAGTCTTTGGCAACAAAGAGGGCCCAAGCGAAGCGAGTCTCTCGTCGAAACAATAGCGAACCAACCAGCCTACGGCGTCGGCTGGCGTGAGCGGATACCTCTGGGCCCTAAGAGCCACAAAGGCATAAGGCCATCATTTGTGTACTGAGAAAAGCCGGTACTCTTTCTCAAGGATTTTTTTCTACCAGAGCAGAGCGGCTTCCGCCATCACAAGCGACATTTTCAAACACCTCTAACCTTTCTGTACAGCGCACGCAGTTGCGGGAATCGCATGTCGGACTCGCCCGTGTGCAGAATACTCGTAGACTTAGGCAAGAAAAAAACTTTCTGTGCAAAGCTTGAAGTTCTTGACGCCTTCTTTCCTTGGTCGGGACAAGTATTTTTGACCGCAGCATACGAAAATTGCGGGACATCTATGACAATTCGAGAAGTTGATTGAAATGAGTACCCACCTCCAGTCTCTTGCAGTCAACCAGTAGAATCGTAATACAGTTTCAGTAGTTTGAACGCCACCTTTTCCCAACATTGTATACTTTCTCTATAAAACACTTGAAGAATTCCCATAGTATCTGTAAAAAGCTAAGCTTTTTGCATTTTGCAGGTACACAAAGATCCGTTTACAGTAAATTTCTTTGCTGTAAACAAACTTTTGCGACAGAGTGTTGCACTCTTATCACCCGCAGGTTGCGCCAAGCTGCCGGCAACTGACGAGCGCCTTGCTAGCCCAAAGGGGATGTGGTCGTATAGTCTGAAATGGCTCACGAAGTTTTTTTCGTGCGATTCTATGGCAAAACCTTACCAGCTTATGCTGAGTTATCGAGTATACAGTTCAGGTTTATTAAAAATCACGTTCAATTCTGTTGTCGAAACTGCCTGACAGTTTCGACAACAATGTCAAGATACTTTTTTACAGTTCCATGCAGTCTTTCTCGCCTTCTCAATACTGTTGAGCTACGAACCTGCATTGTTCTGGAATCTAGGGACCACTCAGGCACACATTGCTTGGGCGGAGAAGAGTGTGCAGCTCAGCACACGTGGCAGCCCGCAAAATCCCTACGAACGCAGGCCTAGGGAAAGCGAGAGCGCGAATGAACGCCATATTTTCTTCGAGAAAAGGCATTCGCCAATCACGGCTGAGTGTCCACGAGCGGCCAAATCGGTACAATCGTCCTTGGTAGGCGGGGATGATGCCGAAACACAGGCCAAAAAGAGAGACTTTAAAAATCTTTCAGCGTCCTCATGGGAGATCTGCTTCGTTGAGAGCCAGGCATTCGAGAAGCATTTCTAAATTCCGCAGGTTTTTTTACACAAAAAAAGCCCTTGTCTGGTGCGGGTTTCCGTAAGTTCTCCGCACATCCTAAAAATGCTTTTTTAAACAGCACCTGTGTCAAAAAAATGACACTGTCATACTCTTGACACCCATGTTTTATAAACTAAAATTTATTTATTCTTTTTTTGTTAGGAATTCTACAGAGGGTTTTATATTGAATGCTTTATATATTTTAATTTGTTGAGAAGTAAAACTCGTTATATGATGAGTTTTATTAAGATGCTCGTACATTCTTATTGGTCTCATTTCGTTAATAATATCATTAGAAGATTTAAAATGACGCGGTAGGGACGCCCATTACTGAACGCCCCCCGCACAGATTCGTGCGTGCGGATTCTAGCCTTCGGCGTCGCCGCACACGGCTCCTCATCCAGATTTATTACCACTGGGATTTACTCCAGAAGTCAATCCAGTCTCTCTGCC
>JAFTDR010000071.1 GCA_017454105.1 Desulfovibrionaceae bacterium
CTTCGTACAGAGGGAAGAATCATACGCCGCAGCGACACAAAACGAGTTCCAAGTGTTTGCGAAGGGTTTTGGCGCCCCGCAAATCCCTAAGAATTTCCGGCCTCTTTTTTTGTCTGTCCCTCTAAAATAGCTGCGTGCAGCTATTGTTTACGGGCTTCAGCCGAGCGCTCTGGCGTATGGGGGCCCTGAATAGAGCTTGGAAATTGCTCGCGCAGCTTGTTTTGGTACGCGAGTACCCTGCGTCAAGAATGATATAGGTGAGCCGAAAAAAAGTGCCCGCACGGAGGGCTTGGGATTTATAGTATTTCTGCCCACAGGATATGGCTTGCGTACACAAGGGACGCTTGCTGTGTATGAGGAAAATCTATTTGTGCGCGAACACATCAGGTGTACGAACTGTGCGAAGTACGCCGTATTTCTCAGGCACCTGCACCAAAACAGCGTATTTTCGCAGGTTTGATAGCCAGCATGGGCTATGGCGGTGTCTGGCCTTTGTGCTGGTTTCCATACAAACAAATATACTCCAGCTCGAAAAAAATTTCTTTTCAAGAATAGTACAGCAGACTTTTACGAAGTAAAAGTCACGTAAAGAAGGGAAGAATTTTTCGAGCCTGAGTGTATTCTCAAATATCTTGGCGGCTTGTGCCGACTGAAAGAACAGACAAATGGAGGCAGCGTTTCCTCCTCGTAGCAAACGGAGGGCCACGCTGAAAATTTGATGAATGTACGAGCGTTTCTTAGGCAGATGGCTCTGCTCATTCTGGCAATTGTTGTGGCAACACTCGGCATTTTTTTCTCATCGCACTACTTTATGCACGACGGTTTCAATATGTTTTTTACGGAACATATGGATTCCATGCGGAAAGTGGTTGATGTTCTCATTGAGACACGTAAGAAAAATTTTCTGCATGAGGCTTTGCTCATTGCCCACACGAGCAATGTGGAGGAGGCATACTTCAATCCCAGTCTCAACGCGCGCAAAAATTTTGCTAAAGAAATCGAAAATGTGAGCGGATCGAATTTTATTATTCTTTTCGACAGCAAGGGCATTGTGTGCTTCAGAGAGGATGTGCCGGGGCTCAGCAATGCATTGGCAAATAATTCCTGCGTTCGCGAGGCGCTTGCTGGGAAAACCTGTGTCGATATTCTTGAGATTCCCGATGGCTTGGCGCTTGTAGCCGCAGCGCCGTTTGAGCGGAATGGAAAAGTCTTAGGGGCCGTTGTCAACGGCGAGATTTTTAAAACGCACAGATTTGTCAATATGATCAAGGATATGACAGGGCTTGAGGTGACGGTCTTCCAAAAAGACAAACGCATCTCAACGACAATCAACCACGACGGCGAGCGTGCGGTTGGAACACTGCTCAACAATGACCAGGTGTCCAACGACGTTTTGAAGGAAGGAAAGATTTTTTCAGACAATGCGAAAATTTTCGACATTGAATACAAGACCGTCTATTGGCCTATACAAGACCGCTTTGGCAAAATCATAGGCATGTGGTTTGTCGGCCGCGAAATCCAGGGTTTCGAGTACCTCGTGACAGCTATAGCCCTTTCTTGCCTTTTGGCGGCATGCACAATTGCCATTGCCTTAAGTTTTTTTGGTGTTCTTTTTTTGCGTTCAATTGTCAATCCGCTTGAGAAAAAAGCCTATATCGACGTTCTCACAGGGATAACAAACAGGGCCGGCTTCGAAATCGCTATAAAAGAAAAACTGTCACAAAAATGCGAAGGGACTTTTTTCCTCATCGACCTCGATAATTTTAAGACATTAAACGACACCCTGGGACATCCTGTTGGCGACAAATGTCTTCGCGCGACAAGCAAAGTTTTAAAGCATCTGTTCAGGGACAGCGATGTCGTTGCGAGACTTGGTGGTGACGAATTCACAGTCTATGCGCCAACGATATGGCAAGAAAAGACGATACGGGACAAGGCCGAGATGATTCTTAAACATATTTGCCGGAACTATACCGCTTCCGCAGAAGAGAACAAGGTCACAGTCCGCATTACGGCAAGTATCGGGATTGCCCAGTACCCGAAAGACGGCAAAAGCTATAGGGAGCTGTACAAAAAAGCCGATTCTGCCCTGTATGAGACAAAGGAGAGCGGCCGCAGGGGCTACACAGTGTTCGGTTCCTCCTACGTACGCATGCCCGATGTCTAGCCTGGTAAACGCCCTTCCATATCAAAAGACCGTGTGCCCAACTGCTTTGGTCAGGGGCGCACGGTCTGGAGTACCGGCAGCATAACGGGAAAAATTATTGTGCCGCCAAAGTATACCCTTGGTAGACTTTGGGCAGAAAGAAAGTTGCAGGCAGTTTCGCTATGAAGTCCCTTGTTGAGAAGAGCCACTTTTTTTCTGGCCAAAGTCTAGGCAGGGAGCTGACTAACCGTCCTGCGGTCTTCATACGCAGCAAGGAATTGAGCGCGAATCGTCCTGGTTTTCGTGTGGCTAGAAGCCCAAAAAAACAAGGGAGTATTTTCTGGCCGCTGTAGTATAGAGAGATGGGGGGCATTTGGGTCCCCTAGCGGTCAGAAAAAAAGTTGCCACTTTAAGTTGACAATAGCAGACTCCCATTCGCAACAATGTCCGTTTGTTTCTGGCTGGAGTATACAAGGTCCTTGACATCCCACCGCACACACGGGACTTTTTTGACACAGTGTCTATTCTTTGTTTAGTATTCCGTATGATTGGGGGCGTACAAGCGTATTTGGGATCGAGTGCATACTGCATCTAGAAAGAAATGTCTCCTAAAAAAGAAAAGTACCTGACGTAATACAGTCCACGTACTGTTGTGCAGGAATTTCTTTTCTGGTCCAAGTATACGACTCTATCGGCGACAGGCGTCAGCTGTGCTGTTTTTCAACAAAAGCGAGCAAGTCCTCCCTGGTATTGGGCAGCCCGTCAACGGCCACAGCGTAGACAAGGTTTTGCAGCATGTCCCCCAAGGCCCTGCCCTCAAAACCGAGGCGCATAAGATCAAAACCGGAAAGAGCGAGATCTTTTCTTGAGAAACAGGCGTTCTCCTCCCTGATTTTTTCTATATTCCGCTTGAGGTTCTGTATATCCTCCATGCGCTGGGCACTCAGTTCACTCTGTCCGGCGCAGTCTGCCTCAAAGAGCGGGATAAGCATCTGCAGGTTTTCGTAGCCTTCTCTATAGAGGAGTTTTTTCACTCCTTTGTAGGTCACTGGAATGGTCAGATCGTGCTTTTTCACAAGCATTGCTATTGTTTCCTGCCAGGCGTTCGACATTTTGAGACGGCGCATGGTTCGGCAGGCAATGACATAGCTTTTGTCGCCGTGTCCGTAAAAATGTCCGATGCCATTGGCATCGCAGGTGTACGAGTCTGGCTTTCCCATGTCGTGAAAAAGAGCGGCCCAGCGCAGGACTGGATCGGCAGGAGTGTGCGCAACCACCTCAACTGTGTGCCGCCAGACATCGTAGCGATGGTAGGGATTGCGCTGTTGAAAGCCAATCATCTTGTTGATTTCAGGGATCACCCGGGCCAGAATGCCGGGATAGGCGAGGAGAACGTCCCGTATGCCCGGTCCGACCAGCATCTTTGTCATCTCCGAGGCAAGACGCTCGACTGCGACCGCATCGAGAGAAACTCTCTGCATTGCGGCTTCTGTTTCCGGTTCAATGCGCATTGACAGTTCTGATGCAAAACGAAGACAGCGGAGAATGCGCAGGGGATCCTCCTGGAATCGGTCCTGCGGGGAAACCACGGCGCGGATACGGCCGGCCTGTAAATCGTTTTGGCCGCCGAAAGGATCGATGATTCCGTCCTTTTGCGAATAGGCCATGGCATTTATCGTGAAATCGCGCTTTGCGAGATCCATGACAAGTCCCGGCTCGTCACCGCGGTATGTGGATATCTCAATTGGCAAGTCATCGATGAGTACGGTCATTATTCCGTGCGCGACGCCGATAGCAAGGCAGCGAAAGTCCGAAAAAATAGTCCGTATTGTTTCAATGGGTGCATCTGTCACCAGATCCCAGTCATGTATGGGCCGTTTGCAAAGATAGTCACGTACAGCCCCTCCTACGATATGTGATGCGTAGCCATTGTCGCCAAGGCGCTGTACTGCCAAGCTAACGGCTTTGGGTATCGACACGGATCTGTTCATTTTTCACTCATGCTGTTGTTAGGTGATTGCAGGACGCATTCATCGTTTTCGAGAAATCGCGCTTTATCGCCAAAACTGCGCACCCAGGCTTGAAGTTCCGGTTCACTGCGAGTTGTAATGTGGAGAATAAGGCCTCCGTCTTCACAGTCTTCAAAGCGCTGCTCGTCTGCCCAGATGCGCTCGCGCACATATTCTGCCACATCGCGGGAAAAATAGATGCGAAAGGCTCTTGGTTCATGCCAGGGGAAACCAAAGGAATTTCCCTTGTGTTCAGGTATTGTCCCGGTAAACCTGCGATCGTGAACAGCAATAGACTGGATTCTGTGAACGGCCATGTAGAATGTGTGCCGGATTGTGAGCGTATCCTCGTCAATAAGGGCGCCATACGCGTAGAGGATCTGGTTCATGCCAATGAGACGGGTAGGCACAAAGGTATGCACTTTTGGGCTTGTGCGGCCGGCTGCTTTGTATGTCACGGAGCAGATGCAGTGATTCATGACAGCTGCAAGGAGTTTCTCAAGCGTCTCGCTGTGTGCGGAATAGTCGATCTTGCCTTTGCTGTAGAAAGCGAACGCCTTTTCATTTTTCTCATCATTCGCCCGCTCGACAAGAAACACGCTGAGATTGAAAATTGTTTCGTCGACGCGCTGGCTTATGGAAGCGGGAAGCAAGGGTTTTGCGAGATCGAGGCAGATTGAGAGATAGCGCAATTCCTCGTAATTGAGCCCGAGCCGGTTCATACGGCTGGTTATGCTGTACCAGCGCTTGCGTTTTTCAATCCCTGTCTCGACATTGCACCCGAGAACAGCCTCGATATCGCTCATGATGCGCATGACGGTCTGTGGAGAACAATTGAATTCAGTAGCCAAATCTGTTTGAAAATGCCGTTTTCCGTCAACAAAGAGCTTTCTGAAGATGCGCAAGAGTTTCGTGCCGGGGGAACTGTCGGGGTCAATTTTTTTTGGCATAGCACCCTTCTTTTTTCCGTCTGCAAAGATTCTCCGCTGAGCCCTCAATTCGAGAGTACTGTGTGACTCAAACTACTGCCTGCTTTTCCTTGCAAAGGTCTGTACGCCCACGTATGCGCCTCTTTGCCATCTTCTCCTGCCCTTCAGAGAAGCCAGAAACACCCCCACGCACGTGGGGAAGACCGTGTCGTCGGTATCCAGGGCTATCGCGGCAAAGAAACACCCCCACGTACATGGGGAAGACCGCTTTCTCCTAAGCAAATCGATGGAGACCGGGGAAACACCCCCACGCACGTGGGGAAGACCCTACATCATTCCTTGATCGTCACAGGATTGTGTCCCTGCAAACGAGGGGACAGCGAAAGGTTTTTCTCGGCAGTCATTGGTCGGCACAGGAAAAATCACTTGCAACGTGCGTAGGCTCTGTTTATCGGCTGCAAAGCGTAAGGGCCAAGCCTTTAGAAACGCCGCGCATTCTTCAAAACTTCATCCGTCCCCCTCCACACGAAGTATGCAGGCCTTTTTGTCTTTCCATGGCGCCCGCCCTGCACACGAGGACTTTAGTAAACGAAGAGTGATACTGGGCTAAAACGACTGCGCAGTGACACTCTGCCGCAAGCGCGCAATTTCTGAGGGCAAATGCTGTCAGTCTATCAGGAATACTTACTGTTGGTGCGTGCGCACCGTTCAAGAATGGCGAAGGTGCCTATGCCGTAGTGGCTCATGATGCTGGCAAAGCAGACGGCCACCGCGATCCCCTTTCTTCCAGCGCCTGCTGGTATTCCTGCTGCTGGGACACTCTGATTTTACAGTGTGATTGCATGCCAGGAAGAAGAAAGTGTCTCGAAAACTGCGCTTCGAAAATTCATATCCTTCCCAAAGCGTACAGTGAGCTGCTACCGTGTGCGTAGAATGCCCTTCTAAAAAAACGAAGGAAGCTGGCATGTCAGGAGCTGTCAATGTGTATGCGGCGAATTTTTTTCTGGCCGTGCCTGTGGCTCTTGCCCAATGATTCCTCCTGCACCGGCGACTGCCATGCGGAAAACCATTGTGCGGTCACGTATACGCGCAAGAAGAAGCGTGTTCCCTGACAAAAGCGGCTTACGACCAGAAGGCCGACGTAAAGAGTGGTTCACTTGGTGTGAGTCACACATAGAGGGAGAGGCACGGTGTTATACTACGATTCTACAGGTTGATTGCAAGAGATGGAGGAGTTTATGGCAGAGAAGCCAGATACTCCCTCTGTGCGGGTGGGCACTCATTGCAATCAACTTCTCGAATTGTAATACTCAGCCTCATAAAGATTTTTCCCTAGGTAGACGATGCCAGAGTGTAACTCTGAGCGTTCTGCGGAAAATCAATGTGCGGTCGAGTATAGAATACCTGTCCTCCCAAAGGGCAACGGTTTCACAAAGCAATTTTTTGGCCTGAGTATACAGTTCTGCGGAAGTGACTTGCGAGGTGGGCATGCCACACAGGATCGTAACTGATACGCGTATCAGACCTCCAGAGGTCGAATTTGTGCAGGTACGCTGTATAGAATGCAAAATGATTTTTTCGCTGCCGAGGAAAAAGGATCCGTATTTTGATATCACGCCGCTTTTTGGCAAAAAAGAACCGTCCAGCTGTCCCGAGTGCGGCGGCACAAAGCTAGAGCCCTGGCGGCCGGAACGATCGTTTTTCGCGAGTCTTGCGCGCCACAAAAGGGTCCGGCTCAGAGATGGGGCTCTCGTTGTCTGCGATCATAAATTTTTCTTTGTGCGCGCAGGGATTAGTGTGCGGCATCTTGGGATCGTCCACATAGAGGACAAACGCCCAGTATGCTCAAGAGCGCGTCTTTTTGTCAGCAGCGGGAACTGTTTTCTGCTTAGACCCTATATCAATCTGTATGTCTCCTGCGCCGGGCAGAATCCTGTCGCCTTTGAGGGGGCCTCTCAGAGGGCTCAGGCGGCACTTAAGGACACGTCCATTACCTTTTCCAATGGACACGCCTTCCTTGCCTGGTGTCTCACAGGAGAAGTACCTCGGGAACCCAATTATTCCTTTGCCCATCTTGAGTATCTTATGGGCCGCATTTCTTCTTTTGACTCCTGGGTGGCATACAGAAAAGTTTGAGCACTAGTGCTGCGCGCGGATGGCTGTCTTATATGAAATAGGCCCAAGAAACCGTCTTCTCTAGAAGAGCGAACGGGTATGTCCCGAACTGCGATATGGCTTTAGTTTGCCGTCAATGCGGCATGTGCCTTTGTTTCATAGCTTTGGGTGGCTGGATCTCCTACGCTTGGGCCGTCACATGCCGTTAAACAAGGGAAGAGCGCCGTATGCGCCGGGAGAATAGTGGGTGCGTTTGTCCGTCACGATATAGTTTCCATTTTTCTTCAAAATACCCAAGGTTTGTCGTAATTTCAATCCCCCGCTGTAAATACGTGATATACTGCAAGAACGAAATGGCTCGCTTTGAGAAACGTTCTTTGAAAAGAGAGATTTATTTTGGTTCTTCGTTGGGTTTCGTGGATGACGTAACTGCGCGCTCTGAGGTCCTTGCGTTCCACCGTCCAGTTGTGGTGCAACCACATTGTGCGTTTTGCTTCACCTTGAAGCTTCAAGGGCGCGAACCCTTGCCGCCGCTCTCAAGGGAGAAAAAGACGCTCGGTGCGGCTACGTGTTGCTTCGCAGATCGTTTTCCAAGCAGAGATGTACGCGGTGAAATAGGAATTCGGAAAAAGGTGAGCAGCCTAAGGACCTAAGTATCCACGAAACGTATCGCAGTCCCTATATTTTTCAAGCCTGAGGGAGCGTTTGGGGGAAGGCCGTAGGAGTATCCACGGGTGTGTACATTTACTTGGCTTCGTAATGATTCTTCCCCGCGACACGAAATTGGCCCAGAAGATGCCGACCAATTGGTTCTCCTCTGTCTCTTGTGTGAAAACCATTATGCGGCCGGGCATATCCCTCCCACGCGAGCGGTCTTTGTTGGCACGTACGACCTGTCGCAACTACCCCCTGATCAGATATCCATGAGAGATCTGCCGAATAGCTCGCTCTACTCAGCGTTACAATGACAATGCTTCTTTCCGCGAAACAAAGATCTGTGTGTGCCGAAAAGACTCAAGCCAGAAAAAAAGTGATCATGTGGAGGGTTGCGGAACATACCGATTTGCAGCCCTTGCCATCTTTATTTCTGCCCGCAGTATACTTGAGGTCGCTCTTCTTTGGCTTACGTTGGAAAGGCGGACGGGTATACCGCGCTTTTTAGCTTTTATTTGCTCTTCTCGACAGTTATTGATTTTCCGCAGGGTATCCCGTAATTGCACAGCCTAGAGGAGAGTCGTGACCGAAAGCGCTGTGGAAGTACGGCTAAGGCGTAGCCCTCTGGACTTGTCTCGTGCATTGCAATGATACAAGGTCCAGAGTACGAGACACTTTCCTATACCCTGCGTCCCAATGATTTTTCTCGTGCCGAGCAATTGAGGGCGTTTTCCTTGCTTGTCGGACGAAAACCACTGTGTGGCAGAGTATAACAGCCTAAGGATATTGAGCCTTGAAATAAATTTCCTCTTAAATACAGCAAGGATAGATGACTGGTCGAAAGAAGCTACTGTTGCGCAAGGAGTTTTTTTTCTAACCAGGGGAGTTCTCCGCTCTCGAGCTTTTGGTCGCGCAACGGCTCTTGGGGCGTGTCACGGACTATGAACGACCCGAAATCACAGAATATTTTTCATTGGAGAAAACTGTTGACAGGATAGAATTCTTTGAGTACTGTCTAACTAGTGGTGCGAGTTAAAGCACGAGAATCGCGTTTCCACGCAAAAGAGCGTATGCTCTTGTTGAATTCACGATTACTGTACTGAGTACGCAGTTTTGAATCGGCAGAGGTGCTTGGTCGCAGCTCTATTCGAGATAGCGTAGAATCCATACAGAGTTCACTCTTAATGGACTTGCAATAGCATTGAATCCTCGCTAAGCGCCAAGATGTCTAATGTACAATGAGTTTCGTGGGAACAGTTTTGGCGGTTCGTAGAAAAAAAATTTTTTTAGTGTTTTTTCCCTTGACAAAGCGATAGAACAGATTTATTAAAGCATATGTACATGTGATTCTTGTCTTTTGGTTTGTCAGGTACCTTTACTAGGTATATGAAGTGACTTTTTAGAAGTTTTTTTCTTGACAAGAACACGCTTTTATTTTAAATGTATTTTTGAAGTTATGAGTTTTCAACACGGAACAACCAAAGCACAGAAATTACCTTTTTAGGGAAACAATAAAGCCGAAGTGGTGGAATTGGTAGACACGCTAGGTTCAGGGTCTAGTGCTAGCAATGGCATGGGAGTTCGAGTCTCCCCTTCGGCACCATTTTAATAAGCAGAACTGGAGAAAGTGGCTCCAGTTCTGCTTTTTGTGTCTTAAAACCACGTCAGATCAGCCCACCTGTGTGATGTTCCTTGCATGAGAGGGTCACAACCATCCCTGTGATGTTCAGAGATCTGACATGCATACAGTTGAAAACACATCCTCCCACACTCAGAAAAAAAGCCAACCAACGCCTTGTGCAAAATCCTCAAACCTTCGCCAACGAAGTGCATCCTACCTCTACTTGAAAGGCACGATCTACTATTTCCGTTGTCGTTTTACCTCCTAGCAAAAAGAGAAATATAAAGTTGGTGAAATACGGCTAAGCCTTCAGACAGGCTTTCTCCATGAAGCTAGAAAATTGTCACTGTTTTTGCATGTGTACCCTAGCGCGCTACTTATGGATGAAACACTGATGATCCCCGATATCAAAGACAGAATGATGAATGCTTTACGAAAGAAACAGTCTGTCGCACTCGCTGGTGCCACGGGGACTCCTCTTTATCTCCTGGATTCGTCCCAAAACGCAGAAAACAACAAAGTTGATCCATGAGAGGAAATTGCGCCTTTAGGGGCGTACCTTGACCAACTAGACCGTGAGTCTCTCGCAGCAAAACTTAAAGCATTACTTGAAGAAATTCCTGACAAAAGACCTCCTTCGATTGGTGATATTCGGCAAAGGATGAATGAACTTCTTCGCCGAGAGATCAATGCCATAGACGAGTGTTTGTATAATCTTGAATTCCCGCCCACCGTGTTATCTACATGGCTCCAGAGGCCATTCTGCCTACTTCGGCGGCGGATTGTAGCTAAATGAACTCGTTTAGCTACATTGCGGCCGCCCGCATTTAACCATATCCACCGCCTGTTGGGCC
>JAFTDR010000072.1 GCA_017454105.1 Desulfovibrionaceae bacterium
GGGTAGAAAGGGTTTGGTGGAAGATCAGTGTGCGGCCAAGTAGAGAAGGTGTCACTTGAGATCCGATGCTCTGATTTGCCAGACAGAAGGAGCGGTAGAAATCGTTCAAATATACCCGGCCGCATATTGGTTTTCCCTGGACAGCCAAAGATCGGCCTCAATTGGTCGGCACACGTCGGGATCCACTGCGTGTCGCTGGGAAGAATCATTATACTCCAGCCAGAAACAAACTGACATGTTTGCAAACGGAAGTCAGCACTGAGTGTACTCTTTTCAACGCAAAGCGGCACCTTTTTTTCTGACCGCAGTATAAGACGCCGAGTATACATGGACAGTGCTTTTTCCAGTGAGAGGCAATCTGCCCACACTGCTCGCCGATTGGCAATATTTCTCTGAGGCTAAGCCGCAGTGTCAAATGAAGACAATCGTTGGGAAGGGGCACTGGCGGATTGAGGCACATACCGACCGCTTCACACATGACATAACGAGGACTTGATCCCGAAAGCAGGTGGAAGGGGCTCAAAGCTGGCGGCTGTGTGACCACGACGACGGAAAACAATGGAACAGTCACCACAGAAAACCAGTTCATTCCTTCGAACGCTGATTGTTTCCATTTTGTGACAGGTACCCGTCAGCACTGGCGCATAGAAAATACCCTGCACTGGAAGCGCGACGTGGTGTACGGCGAGGACAAAAGCTGCATACAGAAAGAGAATGCTCCTTCAAATATACTCGGCGTCACGATGATTCTTCCTATACTTAAGCCAAAAACAAACTGACGTTTTTGCGAACGGGAGCTAGTACTGAGACAGGTATTTTCAACTCCAGGTGGTAACTTTTTTTCTGACCGCAGTATATGCCGCTACTCAAGAGATCGCTCCCCTTTGACCAGCGTGGAACAATCATTCTGCTGCCGTGTATACAGTATAAAATAAAAACTTCTCAAATTTCTGACACCAGAAGAAAAAATTGATTTAATTCAAGTTTGTTGTACTCGGAGACCTCCCGCAAGAGGGATGACTCAGGATCCTTTTGCTTTGCGGAGGGCTTCATATATACTCGCGACGCCAAAGATGTTCTTCACATCCTCCCAGGCGGTTGGCGTATTGCGTATCGCAGGAAGAAGTGCGATGGAAGATTTTATCCGTCGCGAGTATAGTAAGCGGAGATAAAGGGGAATTTCTTACTTAAAAATGCTTGTCAAGTACTTGACAACTTTTTTTTCAGTTGGCAGCACTGAGCAATTCATTCCTCGGTGGGAGAAGAGTTTCTCAAGTTAGGGAACAAGTCTATGGAAAACCGCATCGTGAAGGCCTGCGCCCGCTTGCTCTGGCAATCTCGTTTTTTTGATGATCACGGAAATAGCAGTGACCTGTGGGAAGGCAGCTTAGACCAACGAGTGATGCTTAGGCAGCTTTTCAAGGTGGAGGCCATGACGATTGATGAAAGAGAGGTAATTAATTCTCATTAAACGTATTTTTCCTCTGAACCCCGATGAAACCCAGAGCTGATGCGGGTTTTCTGAGGGAAAAGGAGTCAGGTTCAGAAATTTGGGAAGTTCTTAATAAAAGGAATTGCCGATTGGTTTGAAAAAATCAGTGCTGGCTCTATGCTCATAGGCCTCTGGAGAGATATCCCCGAAGCACTTGGAGTTTGAGTCTTCCTTATGTTTGTTCATACCCCGATTATACGCTGGAGGATTCAATGACGACTACATGGTGGTTGATGGTTGCTATTGGCGTTATTGCCGGAGCAATCGGTTTGATTTTTGGGAAAAAAGAAGCACGATGACTTCATTGCCCCTCAATGAGGGGCTTTCTTTTTTTGCTCTTTGATGGAACATTCACCATCGAAAACCAGTACTTCATTCCTTCGAATGCTGATTTTACCCATTTTGTGACAGGTACCCGTCGGCACTGGCGCATAGAAAATACCCTGCACTGGAACCGTAACGTCGTTTACGGCGAGGACAAAATCCGCATACAGAAAGAGAATGCTCCTTCAAACAGCAATGTTTTTCGCAAGGCATCTATCTCCTTCTGCGCGCAAAAAAGCTTCCCAAAAAATATACTCCAGCCAGAAACAAACTGGCAGTTTTGCAAACGTGAGCCAGCGTAGAGTCAGGTATATTCAACTCTAGTCGTCAATTTTTTTTCTGACCGCAGTATACATTAAGAACTTCCCAAATTTCTGACACGAGAAGAAAAATTGATTTATTACGATTCTACAGGTTGATTGCAATAGACTGGAGGAGTTTATGGCAGAGAGGCCAGATACTCCCTCTGTGCGGGGTGGCCACTCATTGCAATCAACTTCTCGAATTGTAATAATTCAAGTTGGTTGTGCTAGGAGACCTCCCGCAAGATGGATGACTCAGGATGCTTCTGCTTTGCGGAGAGCTTCATTCAGAAAGCGGAGATAAAGAGGAAGTTCTTACTTAAAAAACTTGTCAAGTACTTGACAATCTTTTTCTCTGTTAGCAGCTCGGAGCAATCTATACTCGGCGTCACAAAGATTCTTCCCTGCGCGATGAAGTGAGCAGCGGGTGCCGACCAGCTGAGGTCACTCTCCATTGTCACTCTTTGGAAATCGTTATGCGGCCGGGTATATTCTTCATTGGGGGAAGTAGTTCTCAAGTTAAAGAACCAGCCTCTGGAAACACCATCGTGAAGGCCTAATTCCGCTTGCCCAGGCAATCGCGTTTTTTTAATGATCACGTAAATAGCGGTGGTCTGTGGGTAAGGGAGATTAGACCAGCAAGTGATGCTAAGGCAGCGTTTTAAGGTGGAGGCCATGATGCTTGATGGAGGAGAGGTATTTAATTCTCTTTAAACGTATTGTACCGCTGAACCCCAACGAAGTGCAGAGTTGATGCGGGTTTTCGGGAAAAAAAAGAGTCAGGTTCAGAAATTTGGGAAGTTCTTAATACATGCGGAGACTGTGTGCTGTTTTTCTTGCTTCACTTGCAGCCTCCTTATGCCTGTGACATAATGCTATAAAACTGATTGCACAGGGATAACGATGATAAGAGGAATTGCCGATTGGCTTGAAAAGGTAAGCGCAGGATCTATGCTTATCTGCCTTTGAAAAGACAACTCAGAGGTTTTTTGGCTAGGATTTGCCCTGATTGGAAGTGCGACTCCTATTCGATGGAGGCTTACGTGACTACAACATGGTGGATGATTTTGATTGTTGGAATAATCGCAACGACTTTTGGTTGTATCTTTGCGAAGTATGAAAAACGTTAATTCATCCCCCCCTCCTCCCCTTTTGGTGAGTGAGGAGCTTTCTTTTTTTGCTCTTTGTTTGTGTATTCTCTGTACACTGCAGCGGACAACGACTGATAGCCTTCCTTTTTTGGCGCACTAACACGCATCACGCATCGACCGATCGACACATCGCGTCCGCACGCAATCTCGTATCTCACAATCGTGCGATGCGCTGGGCTGTACGCCGCCTTTGTGCGTGCTGCGTGGTATACTCAAGCTAGAAACAAATTGACTTTTTTGCGAGCGTATGCCAGCATAGCGTCTGATATTGTCAACTCCAAGTGACAATTTTTTTCTGACCGCAGTATAGTGGTACAATAAAGGTCATCTACTGCGGCAGGGCAGACGCAGATGACTGGAGTGCGAGACGCTTCACAGCCCATCCTTTCGCTTTGTGCGAGTTTCAGAACGGCATTTCCTAGGAGAAGAGCATTGCCTGCTCCTATCCGTAGCTATGCTCGGCGTCGCAATGATTCTTACCTGTGCGATGAAGCGAGCAGTGGGCGCCGACCAACAGAGGTCACTCTACCTTGTCTTTTGTGGGAAAACTAGTATGCGGCCGTATATTGAGCCACAGCGCAATATACTCACGACGCCAAAGATGTTCTACCCGCCTGGTCGGTGGGATGTTTGGGGTGTCGTAAGACGAAGTGATGTGGAAGTTTTTATCCGTCTCGAGTATACAATCCTTGTAGCGAAATGATAGCTCAGTCACACTCATGGTACGCAGTGCCGACCATTCGCCCATCATGTCTACGACGCAGGCTGTTGTAGGATTGTCAAAATGCAGCGTGCGGTAGACGCCTATTCGCCGGATCTTCTTTCGGAGCGTAGCCCACTCTGCCTCCGCAGACGCTTTCAGCACGCGCTCATCAACATAAGAGGGCAGTGATTTGTCGATTGCGTGCTTTAAGTACAGCAAAAGGCGGAATGGTTTTATAAACGTATTTTGCGATGACACGCGTAACACATGCCTCAACCTGCTGCGATGGCGCGAGCAGGCGAAGCCACATCGTAAGCAGTATTATTCAACTTTCAGGATAGTATACTCTGGCCAGAAACGAACTCACATTTTTGCAAGCGGCAGCCAGCACAGAGTCTTGTATTTTTATCTGCAAGTGGCAATTTTTTTTGACCGCAGTATAGCGCCTTTTCATTGCCCACCACTGCGTTAGCGCACAATGCTCCCTATGCTCGTCTTGCTTCATATAGTACTCCGTGGCTACATGGTGCGAGGGGAAAACGCATGAAAAAAGATCTTCTTGAGTACATGGCTGGCTTATGCCAAGCTGCATCTGCAGCACTCCTGGTATCAGCTGTAATAGTACCCACCTCTAGGCCTGACGCGCTGCTAGGTTGTTACATCATGGCTATAGCGGGAGCTTTTGCGATTTTTTTTAAAAATAAAGAGGTATAATATGACGACAGGGGTATGGCTGTATATCTTTAGTTTGATAATCTCTATTTTGCTTATATACAAATTTGTCCCTAATAAGTAACCTTGAATTCCCGCCCTCCGTGTTACCTACATGGCTCCAGAGGCCATTCTGCCTACTACGGCGGCGGATTGTAGCTAAATGAACTCGTTTAGCTACAAAGGCTCTTTTTGAGTTGGAAGAACAGATGGACTGTAGCTCACCTCCATGTAGCTAACTCACCGGGCGGGAATTTAAGGTAACACGTCAGCCCCTCACCGAGAGGCTTTCTTTTTGGTTCATCGTTGCGGCTCGGGGGCGGATCCACTGCGCGCTGCTAGGCTTTTGGCGTCCACCTGTTTGCATGGATTTGCCTCCTTTCCGTGCGCGGCGCAATCGATGGGCTTTGGCGAGCCGCCGACGGAGTCTTTCCATTTTGAGATCTGTTTCACCTTGAAGCTTCCTCGGAGCCAGCATCTCGTCGCCTTTCGGCGAATTGCGCCCGCACGCAATCTCGTATCTCACAATCGTACGATGCGCTGAGCTGTACACCGTTTTTTTGCGTGCTGCGTTGCAGTGGTACCATAAAGGTCTCCTACTGCGGCAGGGCAGGCGCAGGTGAATGGAGTGCGAGACGCTCACAGCCCATCCTTTCGCTTTGTGCAAGCTTAAGAATGGGCATTTCCCCCAGAGAGCATTGCTTGCTCTTATCCGTAGCTATTGAGCCACAGCTCGACAAAATCTTCGCGGCGGTATGACAGCTCCCCCTGGCCATGTTGCACATGGCTTCCCAGCCGCCCATCATGTTGACGACGGAGGCTGTTGTGGGATTGTCACAATGCGGTGTACGGTAGACGCCGAACTGTCGCACCTGTTCACGGAGCGCGGCCCACTCTGACTCGGCCATTGCCTCAAGCGTGGACTCCTCGACATATGAGGGCAGTGATTCGTCGATTGCCTGGCGGAGTACCGCAAAAGGGAGCAAGATCTTGTACTCACGCGTACCATCCGACTCTATCTCCTCGACGCGGTACGGCTTAAGCAGTGATAGCCACAACTGCAAAAACGTATCCGGTATTTTTGAGTTGACACCTAAACTCTTCATTTCTGTGTGATTCAAGCAGGATAAGAAGGGCACTTCAAATAGAAAACCCTGAGTATAGCGGGCATTGCTCGATGTAGACCGCCACAGTGTGGATATGCTTTTGAGTCACACGTGAGTCACATGTGTGACTCAAAGGATAGCCGATAGGTAGGCATCTTTACAGAGAAAAACTAAGTGTAGTCTAGGTTTCCAGGTGACTATCTCACCAAATTGAAGTTGAGTCACACAATGGTGAAGAGCTTAGGTTGACATGTTAAGCCATCGCCTGCAGCGCAGTGAGTACTCTCTCTTTACCAGTTGAGTTTCCAGCTGAGTAAAGGAGTGCTATGTAATGAGATCACCGTCAAGGCAGGTCATAATCATTTATAATTTGAAAAAATATAGTTATTTGATTTTTAAATATTTTCTAGAAAATAAAAATTAAAACTTTAAAAGATATCTATAAAAATTTTTCCAAATTTAGCTAACCTTGATCGGAGAAATAAAAATGGTCAATCAGCAGATTATGAACAATGAAAATAAAAAGGCAAGCGATAATATAAAAAATTGCAAATCGAAAAGCTGGAAAATATAATAAATGTCGATGAAATTAACGCTTTTCTTAATAAAAATAACGATGATTTAAAAAATTATATAATAAGAAACGAACCTGGGCATATTATTTACCTCTTATCAATTTTAAAAGAAGTACTTAAAGATCCTCGAAGACAGTATGGGCACATATTACATCAATATACACCTATAATGTTAATAATTTTTCTTGGAGTTTTATGTGGTTATGATAATGTAAAAAGTATACATGTATTAGGAAAAGACCTTTGGCCAACAGTTATGTCAATTTTAGACCTTAATGAAAATTACCCTGATTATAACACCTTTATAAGAGTACTTAATGCATCATCACCTGATCAATTGACCGAAGCTAGAGAAAGATGGCACGAGTTAATTGGTATATCTAGGAGAGAAAATCTTAATGCCTTGTTGGAGAATGACGCTAATAACTTACTTAAATATAACGAGCAATGGCAAGATAAATGATGGAAGATCTTCAAAAATTAAAGAATGACCAATATCAACCGTCAGTTACGGTCGCGGCCCAGGATGGGAAGGTGTTAAAAGCCACGAGATCCGCAGTAAATAAGGAGTCTGGCCGAGATATCATAAGTATTTATGATGTCCAAACTAAGATTGTCTTATCGGAATCAACAGTGCAAGAAAAGACAAATGAAATAACAGAGAATCAAGAGGTAATAAAAATGCTTAATCCTAATTATACCTATTTATTGTCATATGATGCAATGGGGTGTCAACATGAATTAGCTGATGTGATAGAGTGGTATAATTAGTATTACTTATTTAAAGTAAAAAAATAATCAAAAGAACCTTAGAAAATGTATAAAATAGTCTTTCGATCAATTTAAAATAACGCATGTAGTTACTCGAGAATTAACAGACGGAGGCCATTATAAGCTTATAATTTTTTTATCAACAAATAAGGTGTTTCTTTTGGATTACGAAAAAGATGTTTTAAGAATGATTTCAACATACCCAACGAGATATTGGTTATTTATTTATGCAACAAAATATATTAGCGACGGAGAAAAAGCTGAACAGACTTGGAGAAAATTTATTAAAATAGAATTTATCAATAATGGACAATTTTTAATTCCAGAAAATTAATGTCAGATATTTAATGAAAATTTTAATAAAAATAAATTAAATAATTTTGAAGGTATGTCATCAATAAATATCATAAAGATTCTTAGTATATAATCAAAGCGTCTCAGGATCAGAAAACAGGAGAAATAGTCTTTGCAATATGCGAAGGCTGCAAAAATTTTGAAGGGCTTGACCCATCGTATTTTTTGAAGTATATTCACAAAAATTTGAGAGGAATCGTCGATGCGCATTCAGGACATTGGGAACTGTGCATGATGAATTGTATTGGTATGGTTAGTATACGTACGACGGCAAAGTATCCGATCACGTGGCAACGGTACTAAGCAGGTTGTAAACCTTTTCAAATTGTGCTAGCGTCAGAGATATAACTGAAAATTTCCTGAAAGGCGTAAATCCGCATCCGAATTCAGAAACTGGCAAGGAGCAAAAGAATCAGTTCGACGATTTCTCAAACAATCTGGAGTTAAGCCATGAATAGTATAATATATAAAGGGTATCGTGGATCATTTGAATATGATCCCGAAGCAGGTATATTTCACGGTGATGTTCTTGATATTACTGATGTTGTAACATTTCAGGGGAGATCTATTGATGAATTAAGAAAAGCATTAGCTGATTATATCGAAGACTACCTTAAATTTTGTAAAGATCAAGGCAAGCTTCCTAATTAAATATAGGTATTATTTTGCTTGATATACTCAAACAACAAACTATAGATCTTCTTGTTACAAACACGAAAATACAACAAAAAAATAGCAAGATTCAATTTTTTTAGGATCGCCCCGTAACTGCTCAATCGTTAGACTCTCGCAGAAGTTTTTTGGCTTTCAGAATTTCAGCGTATCTTGGTGATCTTCTGAAAGAAGTACAGCTCAGGACAAACCATGTATTGCGCTCTCTTTTTTCAAAAAGCACGCCAGAGCTCGAAGACTCGCTTCTGTCATGCTTTTTGACGCAAAGAGAGCTGACATATCCGAAAAGAAAAAGCAATTTCCCCCCCCGCCCCGAAGGGGGGCGAGGGGGGAAATTGCTCAAAGAGTCAAGAGTATGCCTCCGTCATGCTGACAGGCGGAAGCGACGTGGTTCCTCTTGATTGCGCTCGAACGTATGCATCCCCAGCGTTGCGAAACGACAATCCCACAAAAAAAGCGCACGATCTATTTTTTGGCAGTTGAAGACTTCACTCAATTTTTGCACATAAACTTGGAAAATAGAATGCTCGTTGCTCGAATCAACGTACACGGATCAGTGCGGGGGTGTCCCTACCGAATACTATACTTGGCACACAACGATTCTTCCCTGTGACACGAAGTCGCCCAGCGTCCACCAATCGAGGTTTCTCTCCTTTGTCTCTTGTGGGAAAATCACGATGCGGCCGGGTAATATGCTTTTGACCTGCTGGGTCGGTAGAGAGCGAACATTCAACCGTACGCACGAGAGCCTATCTATGGAATGGATTTTCGGTCTCTCAATGTCCTGGCGTGAAAAGGATCTGCTGAGACAAAAAGCCGACGTACTCTGACTTTCCATCATTGTATACTCGGCGGCACAAAGAGTCTTCCCATGGCGATTCCACAAGGTCGCTCTCCTTTGACTAGCGTGGGAAAGCCATTCTGCGCCTGGGTAGAGCGCAAACAGAACCGTTGCGCTATCAAGGCTGGTTGTGCGTTGGAAGATTCAGACGGAATGCTGGACAGCGTATTGTATACTCGGCTGCGCTGAGATTCTTCCTATGCCGGCTAATTGAGGCTCGCTTCCTTTGACTGCCGTGGGAAATCGGTATGTGGTCGCGTATAGCTTACTTGACGAGCGGGAAATTAAGATTATGATTTGTCTATAAACTATGGAATAGACTCGCCAAAGATTTTCTTCCTCTCCTTCTAGCAGTGGACGTACTGGGCATTGTCCAAACAATTGAGAAGGAGAGTTCATCCGTCGCGAGTCCGTCGTACCCTTCCGTATCCCTTGTTTGGCCAAAGAATACACTTCCTGAAGCTGCTCATCCCACCCGCCATGGCCTCTGCATCTCGACCACATGCCTGCCTTCTTCCCCCAAAAGACTGTAAGCGCCTTGGATGCGAGCCTGTAGCTTGTGTTTTTTACACAAGCCATTCGTATTGGTGACTATGCCTTGCCAAACGCGCTTTTGTGCCTCATTGTGTAGGGTCTAACCACAAGCCTCCATTCGAAGCTTGCTTCCCTTGCTCTTTTCTCTCGATGCCAAGCCTTGCGGCTCGTAAGGATCGTTGTTTTTCGCTGCTCGAAATCCGCTCATCTCCCTGTATGCTTGGGCTTTGATTGGGGGGTTGCGCAGCGGTGCCCTCATATACTCAAGCTAAACTGACATGTTTGGAACAGGAGTCCGGCATTTTCAACGTGAGGTAGCAATTTTTTTCTGACTGCATGAGAGCATGGAACAATTCTTCCCGTACGGCCGATTGTGGTGGATTTCGTTTGATGCCGTGTGACAATTTGAGTATGCCCAAGGCAAGCTTTGAGCGGCAGTACCATACGTGCGCGCAAGAGGCGATGCTCTGTCCACGCCTCCGATGGCGATAGGGCACTCTCGGGGGCCTTCACGAGAAGCGTATACTCCAGCCAGAAACGAACTGCCGTTTTTGCAAAAAAAAGTCAGCACAGGGTCTGGTCTTTTCAAACCTACGTGAAAATTTTTTTCTGACAGCAGTATCCCCCATATTTCGTATCTCTTCCGAATAACGAAAACATCCCTGCGCAGATTGCCGAGGTATTGTAGCGCCGATCTCCATGTGCCCTTACGCCACGGCGAAATCCCTTTGCGCCGTGATCGCCCAAGCAAATGCGTCTACTGATCGAGGGAGATCGTTTCTTGCCATGCCAAAACCATATACTTCTGTCCTTCAGCAGAACACACACTTTGATACTGCCACACTGTCCGCCGTTCTTGCGGCGGCTATTCCTGAACCAGAACGCAATGCTCTGCTTTCCCTTCTCCCGTATGCTGAGTTGAGCCTTGCTGCCTATGTGCGCAAGCACAGAGTGAGCAGCCTGGACCACAAGCCCCTGCAGGACGGGAATGATATGATCGATCTTGTCTGCGCCGAGACCGAAGCTTTGGGTTTTCCAGAGTACGCGCGCTCGCTGCGTAGGGAACTCGAAGAGCATTTTCATGCGCTCACGGCAAATCACCACGGCATTGATTCGCATCCTGAATTTTTCCAGGCCGATCTGCTCTATGGGCTCGGCTGCGATCACTGTGTGCCTGTGTTTAGTGGTGGAACCGGGTATATGACCAATGACGCCTATCCCCGGGGCGTTTTGCTCTCCCGTCTGCGAAACCTTGGGCGTCCTGCGGATTTTGTGCGCATAGCCTTACTTCCCAAAAAGCCCAATTGCCTCATGAACTTGAGGCCGGCCTACGGGAAAGCGGATCTCCCAATCGCGTTCCGTCCAGGTGCCTCTCCGGCTTTTACCAAGCTCTTTGCGAGAACCCTTGCAGAAAAACACTGCACGCCCAAGGAATGCGACCGCATTCGTGACCTTCTTGTGACCTTTTTTCTTGATGAGCAGGTTTTGGCGCAGCCAACGCTTCGGGATCAGCTAAGCTGCATCAACATGCATCTGTGGATGCGGATCGCTGCGAAGACCAGTCTTCCTCCTGTTGTCTGCCTCGATACGGCTTGGCTTAGCCGCAGGCTTCTTGTGGCCGATCTTTTAGACGAGCATTCTCTGCTGCGCTTTCATCTTGACCCCTCTGTTTTGCCGGATCTCTACCATGCGCTGCAAGGGGTTCAGGGATGCTGGACGGATCGTGAGTCCTTGAAGGGCACGTTTCTCTTCTGGGGCATAAGCCCAAAAAAGCGTATGGTTTCCCTCTATCCCGATGCCGATTGGACGCATCTTGTGCCGGCTGAGCCTGTTTTTCCTGCACTTGCCCTAAGCCCCAGCGTGCTTGCGGAAGCAGTTCAAGAGGGCAGAATTGTGCCGTCTTTGCTCTGCGAGTTTCTTTTGACAGCCATGGCGCGGGGCTTGCGCTGCATGGGTGGCCTTTTTCAATACACCTATCTGCCTGCGATGGCCAAGGGAGTTTCGGAGGTTGCGAAGAAGCACGGGGAGCAGGCGATCGCGGATCGTGTTCTTGCGGAATCGCCTTTTTTGGCCGGGCTTCTCCCGCTTCGCTCAAAAACTGGGGATGCGGCAAACGGACTCGACTGCCTCGATGGGGGGCTTTCTGATGCCGTACTCGGGAGCCTTGCGCAGGTGTCGGTAGGGGATGCGCTTTGCGTGTCGCTTCCCTATCTTGCGGATTTTCTGGCAGAAGGGGAGGATGCGCCGCACATTGCCTCTTCTGTGCAAGACCTTGCTGCGTCTGCCATGAAGCGTATGCCTTGGCTGGAACACGGCCTCTGTACTCCCCCAAAAAGCGTCCTTGAGCCGGAACCCGAAAACCCTTATGCGGAATAGCTATGACAACTTGTTTCAAAGCCTTTTTTGGCCGCACAGCGCGTCTGCTTGTCTGCCTTACTTGCCTGCTCATTGCGCCCATCGATCTCTTTGCCAATGAACAGGCTGGGAAACCCTTTCGCATCCTCTATGTGGATGGGGGGTCGTACAGCGATTTTCAGCGTGTCTTCAGCGGTTTTGCTAAAAATCTCAAAAACCTTGACCTTGTTGAAAACGGCGACGTTCCTGTTCCGAAGGACACAGAATCAGTTCGAGAGATGTGGGAGTGGATGGGAAACAATGCCAAAGGGGAGCATATCGTCTTTCTTCCAGATGGCTATTACTCGGCAGAGTATGACAAAAAGAAGATGGAGACGATAACAGCAGCGATCCGCGAGCGCATTAAGACGCGCCAGGATGTCGATCTGATCCTCTCCTTTGGGACCGTTGCCGGGCAGTCGCTCTCAAAGCTTGACACAACGGTGCCGATTATTTTTACGTCCGTGACCGATGCCGTTGCCGCAAAGATTGTCCCGTCAGTCAACGATTCGGGAAAGGATAATCATGTTGCCATCATTGTTCCTGATTTAGACAAACGCAGTATTGAAATTTTTCACAGGATTTTCAATTTTTCCAAAATGGGCATTGCCTATGAAAATACGCCCGAGGGCAGGGACCTGGTCGCTTTGTCTGCGATTGAGGCGGCGGCAGCCGATTTCGGCATTGAGCTTATTCGCTGCACGGACGAATTTGAAGTCGCCGATTCCAACATTGCTGCGGATCGTCTGGCTGCCTGCCACAGTCAACTCATCGAGAACGGCGCGCAGGCGATTTTTCTGACCACAAATATCAGCATAACCCCAATGAACGCCGACATAATCCTTAGGCCGATCAACGCCGCCAAACTGCCGAGTTTTTCGCAGCTCGGGAGTGCCGATGTGAAACTCGGCGCATTGATGAGCCAGAGCGAGCAGACAGCCCGTGAAGAGGGCGCTTATTGCGCCGAGCTTCTGGCTCAGATTCGGGGAGGCAAGACGCCGCGTTCGCTGTCCCAGGTCTTTGATTTTGTTGTGATCATTGCGATCAATCTCCGCACAGCAGCCCATATCGGCTGGAATCCCTCCCTGGAGACACTGCTTATGGTGGATGAATTTTATAACTGACGCCTTCTCGACCAATCCGCTCACAGGGCCGTATATCCTTGTATATCCAGGCTCTCCGATGGTTTGACAGCGACACAAAGGAAAGCCCCGTGAGCGGATAGTTTTTTGACAGACTCAGGCTTTTTTGCTACACTCTCTAAAGATCGGTACGAATGAATGGATACTAAGAAAGGGATAGCCTGTATCTTTTTGATTTTGCTCGGTATACTATCAGTTTTTGAGTTTTTTATTTATTACCTTGAAAAGAAGGAGCAATGGCAGTTTGAAGAGTTTTCAGCGAATGTCGCCTTGGAATATATAGCAGAAAATATCATCTATGGCTTGCATATAGCCGCAAAAAATGAAAAATATTTTGGGTATTTAAACTATATTGAATTAGTTAATGAAACTTTTAGTTTTCCAGTAGTCGTTTTAAATGAAAATAAAGATATTGTTTTTTCTACAAAGTCTTTCCCAAGACATCTCATAAGCAAGTCTCACGACCTGGACGGCGTTGGTTTTTTGAGGCTTCCCGATCAAAGCAAGCTGCTGATAAAGTATTTGTTTGACAAGAATAATAATTTGACTGGCTATATTCTTATATATATAGATAGCCAAAAAATAAATGCAAATATTCAAGATAAATTCATCCAAGATTGTCGTATTCATGCTCCAGTAGTTGTCATCTCTCTACTCCTTATTTTTTTATTCCTTCTTTTTTTACGCACCAAGGTACGGTATCCAATTGTAGCGATATCCATACTCTGTATCTTTATTTGCAGTTTTCTTTCAATAAAGAATACAGAGAAAGAATATACATCGAAACTTTATGATTGTATCAATAAAACATCAATTATATTGTCAAAAGATTTTAATAGACTGATTGATCGTGGCATCGATGTGCTTCAGGCTCCGGAACTTGACAGCTATCTTGACGCGATAAACAGGTGCTATGAGAAGACTGTTTCCTTTCGCCTGGTGGCCTATGAGGCAAGTTCTGGGAAGGGGAGAGAGGATGAAGCGGCGGATGCCGCTCTGCAGACCTTTTCCTATGAGCTGAACCAGCATGCAGGACGCGGGTATGTGCTGCAGAGCAGCATTGCCAGGGAGCCGCTCTTTTCCAAGAAGCTCTCCATTGTTCTTGACACCGTAACATTGATGCTGACGGCAGCCATACTTCTTGCTGAGTGCCTCCATAGCCTTGAGCAGGCGATTGCCGTTGCACAGAAAAGGGCAGTGCCGCAGTCTATGGTGCGCATGGTTATGTTTGTGTGCATTTTTGCCCTGGATATGACGCTCGCTTTTATTCCCCTGCGTATGGAGAATCTTCTTCCGCTCGATATCCCAAACCGCCATATGCTCCTGGGCCTGCCCATCTCGGTTGAAATGGCCTTTTCCGCCCTGGTGCTGCCCCTGGCTGGGATTCTTTTTGCGCGTGTGAAAACGCTTGGCGCGCTTTTGCTCGGCCTTTTGCTTGCGATGACAGGTTCTCTGCTCGCCGTGCAGGCACACGATCCCCTGCTTTTCATTGTCTCTCGCAGCATAGTCGGGGCCGGTTACAGTCTATGCCTTTTATCGGCGCAGGTTGTGACCGTTGAGCATGGTTTGCTTTCGGACATGTTTGCTGGTGTGTACGGGGGATCTATCTGCGGAGTGGCTATAGGCAGTATGTTGGCAGAGCGTCTGGGCTACACGCAGATTTTCGCGATTACGGCAGGCATTCTGGTTGTTCTTGCGATCGTACTCTTGGTCACACAGGTGCGCAAAAACAGCGCGTTCGCTTTGCTTTTTGCGCAGCAGCCTTCTGCTGCGCCCACTGTGCAGCCGTCGTCTGTGCTTCGGCATATCTTTTCCAAGGACACGCTGTTTTTGATGCTCTGCGTCGTGCTGCCTTTTTCCCTGTTGAAATGCGGCATTCTCGAATTTTTGGTTCCAGTCATCCTGAACAACAATGCCCTATCCCAGGGCAATATCGGGCGCATTGTCATGTTTAACGCCCTGATCGTTGTTGTCCTGGCACCATTTTTTTCGATCATCTGCACGCGCTACGGCTTGTACCGATCGGGCGTCCTTGTCTCTATCGTTTTGGCCAGTGCCTCAATTGGCGTGCTTGGGCTTCTGCCGCCTCTTTCAGCCTGCATCACAACCTCTGCGCTCCTTGGCATTGCAACTGCGATCTCCATTCCCTCCCACAGTGGCTATTTGCTCTCTCTGACACGGGCGAAGGCCGACACATCCACTGCAATGACTTCGCTCAACTTTTTTCAGCGAAGCGGGGATGTGGTGGGGCCTGTTGCGATTGG
The DNA here is from genome assembly GCA_017454105.1 of Desulfovibrionaceae bacterium. Lineage (GTDB taxonomy): Bacteria > Desulfobacterota > Desulfovibrionia > Desulfovibrionales > Desulfovibrionaceae > Desulfovibrio. Next base: position 15,337 of record JAFTDR010000072.1, read on the forward strand.
GACTGCGATCAGTGCAGCCGGCGTTGTCGGGGCAAGTGTTGGGATGTGTGTGGTTTTTGGGGCAGGGCTTCTTCTCTTTTGCGCGTTTAGCAGACGCAATACGCACAGGGGGAACAAAACACTCAAGGATGCTGCCTGATCTTGCAGGGGGGACTCTGCTCGCGACCGATGAACTCTTCTTCTTCAACGCTATCGTGATACGCGGTACGTCCTTCGACCAAAAGAGAAGGAAGAAGAGCTTTGGCGTTGTGAGTAGAGTCCTTGTGGAGCAAAGTGCGTGTGTATACTCACGACGTCTGAACTGTTCTTCTTCAACTCTCTTGGTGATACGCAGTCCGTCCTTCGACCAGAAGAGAAGGAGGGAGAGCTTTGGCGTTGCGAGTAGAGTCCTTGTGGAGCAAAGTGCGTGTGTATACTCACGACGTCTGAACTGTTCTTCTTCAACTCTCTTGGTGATACGCGGTACGTCCTTCGACCAAAAGAGAAGGAAGACGATTGTTGGCGTCGTGAGTAGAGTCCTTGTGTAGCAAAGTTTGTGTGTATACTTCGCGACGTCTGAACTGTTCTTCTTCAGCTCTCTTGGTGATATGCGGTACTTCCTCCGACCAAAAGAGAAGGAAGATGAGCTTTGGCGTTGCGAGTAGAGTCCTTGTGTAGCAAAGTTCGTGCGTATACTTCGAGACGGCTGAAATCTTACTTCTCGAGTTGGTAGGCATACTCAGCAAGTCGACTCGCATGAAGGGGAGCTTTGGCGTCGTGAGTCTATCGTATATACCCGGCCGCATAACGATTTTCCCTTGAGTGACTAAGGAGAGAAACCTCAGTTGCTCGGCACCCGCTGCTCATTTCGTCGCGCGGGGAAGAATCTTTGTGATGCCGAGTATACGCTCTTCTGTCCTTGCCGCGTAGATGGCCCCAGCCTATTGTTACAACACGGACTGAGGGAATGGAGTACAACTCCTTTTTGTAAATACTTCAGTATAACTTAAAGGCTAAAACCTCAGTCCAAAGTGAAGATGAGATGGGTATTTCCTGACGAAGAACTTGTAAAACTTTGTAGTACTTGAGCCAAATGGTCTCCGTGAGCCAAAAAAAAGCCAAGTTGAGGGCTTATGAGAGCGGAACGCGCGGGTACACTTGCGTCAGAAACAAGCTGACATTGTAGCGAAGGAGAGAGCATTGAGTCTCTTCTTCTCAACGCCAAGTTGTCCCTTTCTCCTTTGTCTCCCGTAAATCAGTATGCCGCCGGGTATACCCAGGCGGCATACTGATTGTTCCCCGCCCGAGGAAGAGAGGAAGAGAGCAGCGGGACCAAATGAGGTTGCTCTGCTCTGTCTTTCAAGGGCAAAGCAGTATGCGGGCGCACAGAGTCTGGTCTGTTCAACTTCATGTGGCAACTTTTTCCGCGTGTACGGTTTAACATTATATCGGCCAATCTCTGGACCCAAAAAAACAGGCTTTTCAGTTGCCCAAGGCATTCCTGTTTCTTTTTGCAGTCACTGGCCACAGAGGCAGATGAAGGTCCGCATCACGAGAAATGCAGCGCCCACTGTTGAACGATAGTATTGTAATTCGTACACGCGGCATTTTTTGTAGCGTGTAACAAACTCGCAGCATGTAAAAAGTACATCTAGCCACGGGGTTGTGTCGACGTTTTTTTACACGCTACGTTTTTTACAAGCTGTGAAAAATTTAGAAAGTAAAGAGAAATTTTCTCAATTAAGCTCTTCACCATTGTGTGACTCAACTTCAATTTGGTGAGATATTCACCTGGAAACCTAGACTACACTTAGTTTTTCTCTGTAAAGATGCCTACCTATCGGGTATCCTTTGAGTCACACATGTGACTCACGTGTAACTCAAAAGCATATCCACACTGTGGTGGTCTACATCGAGCAATGTCCGCTATAATCAGGGTTTTATATTTGAAATACCCTTCTTATTCTGCTTGAGTCACACAGAAATGAAGAGTTTAGGTTCTCATTCAACATTTTTTACGATAAGCTTTGCAAGCAAAAAAAATGGGCGAGGCTGGCTTTGGGCTCAAGAGTTACATTCTACCCCCCCCCGTGAGCGGGTACTTTCTACCCAACCAGGCAATACTTCAGAACGGAGGATTGGGTTTCTCCACTTGCGAGCCTGTGGGTATCCCCGCTAAATAATTGATGACTGCTGGAGTACGAAAATGAGTGCCTCAGTGAAAGCCCCCGTTTCTCCGGCCCTTCTAACGTGGGCCAGAGAGCGTGCTGGATTCTTTGATGTAAACGCTCTTGTCGACAAGTTTCCTCTCTTGCCGTCGTGGGAAAAAGGAGAGTCCATCCCTACGCTAAAACAAGTGGAGGATTTTGCCAAGACTGTTCATATTGCGATAGGTTTTCTTTTTTTGCCAAGTCCACCAACTGAAGACACACCTATTGCCGACTTCCGAACAATTGGCAATCTTGTACCTCATCGACTGAGTGTTAATCTGTTAGACACAATTTATTTATGTCAGCGTAGACAGTATTGGTATCGCAATTACGCAATAGAGAACGGCATGACTGCATGTGACTTCGTGAAAAGTACCACAATGCAATCTTCTCATAGAGTTATTGCCCAGGGTATGCGTGAGAGGTTACATTTTGCTTTAGATACGCAGAAAAAGATGAAAAATTGGGAAGAAGCATTGCGTTATCTTGTGTCGTGCGTGGAATCGTGTGGCATTCTCGTTATGTCGAGTTCCGTTGTAGGTAGTAATACCAATCGTACCCTTAAGGTGGAGGAATGTAGAGGCTTTTCTTTATCAGACGAATATGCACCGTTGATTTTTATAAACTCAGCAGATGCAAAAGCAGCTCAAATGTTTACCCTAGTTCATGAAGTTGCGCACATTTGGATTGGACAAAGCGGCATTTCAAATAGTATCTTTAATAGTCAAAACGCACATCACGTGGAGCGGTGGTGCAACAAAGTAGCCGCAGAATTTCTCTTGCCTCTTGAAGAAATCAAGGAATTATGCAAAGATAGTAAAAATCTATGTGAAGACATAAACGTTATAGCTAGAACATATAAAGTGAGTACGCTAGTAGCTATTATACGTCTCAAAGAAGCCGGTTTGCTCTCTAAAGAAGAAGCACGAAAACTGTACCATTCAGAATCCCAAAAGCATACGCCCTTAAAAAAAAGCGGAGGGGGAAGTTTTTTTAATACTCTGACATCTCGCACTGGTAGACTTTTTTTACATGCATTGCTTTCTAGTACATTCGAAGCCGGTACGCTCTTTCAAGAAGCATGCAGATTGCTGTCAGTAAATAAAATTTCCACCCTATTCAAAGCCGCTAGAAAATTAGGGATAATGTAATGTGCTACCTTTTAGACACAAACATATTTTTAGAAGCGTAAAGTAGATATTATGGAATTGATTTTTGCCCTGGATTTTAGGATTTTTTAGTGAAACAAGCAGAGACAAGCTTATTTCTTAGTATAGATAAGGTAAAAAGATAAGCTACTTAAGAAAAAAGATGATTTATCATTATGGGTAAAATATAATCCAAAAATTTTTAGGAATACTGATGACTTAACCTTGCAAAAATTATCATTTGTAAGTAGTTGGATTGACAATCAACAGTATGCACAGGTTGCTAAAGACGATTTTTTCAGCAAAGCAGAGTTTTTTATTATTGGCTATGCACTAGCGCACAACGCAATGGTTGTTACACATGAAAAGTTTGCTGATTCTCTTAAAAAGATAAAGATACCAAATGTTTGTAGTGGTTTCGCTTGCATAGATACTTTTTCCATGCTTCGTTTGCTTCATGCTAAATTTATTCTTTTGTAATATTTGATTTTTCTCCCATAATTTTCAGATTGGCAATTCTTATTTCCAGAATAAGTTCAAATGTGACTACGATAACTTAGATTGTATCTGCTCCCGGGGAGATAGTTGAATATTCCTTGTATCCTACTCTCGGTGTATCTCTTCCACGGTACAATACGGTCTTTGTCGATAGTGATCGGTTTGAAGCGGCTTAAAAACTGCATTGTTCCGTTGACCTGTGAGCGGATACCTTAGATTTTATGTGTAATTGTCTGGTTTTAGCTGAATTTATTTCGTCCGATCTCAGTCAACGGTGAAGTTAGTATGCGGGGTTTAAAACTCTTTAAAACGTGCTTGTTTCAGCAAATGCCGCATTCTACTGTCTGGGAAATATCTCAGAATCGCCTGAAAGGCGCATTCCACCGTCCGCCCGTAAGCAGCCTTTGACTTAAAAATATAGCTATATTTGGCGTCACAATAATCTTAAATTCACGGCATTTCACTTAGCTACAGCGACGATAGGCTCACTATATGCGGATTTAAACGTCTCGATGGCGCTTTGTAGCTAAACACGTTTGGTTAGCTACAAATGGCCGCTTTTGTACATGGAAACACGATGGAATGCGGCTGTCCACCGTGTAACTAACTTTGAGAGCGGGAATTTAAGATAATTCTTTCCTTGCGGTGCAAAGTTTGCCCATCAGGTACCGACCAGATGTGGCAGATCTCCTTTGTCTTTCGCGGGAAAACCAGTATGCGGCCGGGTATAAGGCAAGCAATCTCCCAGAGTCGGGTGCTATACTCACGACGCTAAAGTACTTCTTCTTACCCTTTTGGTCGGTGGACTTATTGCGTATCGCCAAGACAATTGAGGAAGAACATTTCATCCGTCGCGAGTATAGTACAGCTTTCTAGAAATTCTATAGCAAGCAGCGTGGTCGCTAGCTATTGGCTCATACGATACAATTTCCCCAGCTTAAAATCAGATTTTGCGGAATCAGAATAAGCGATCTCCAGATGCCCTTTACGGCTATTACTGGTGCCTGATGAGCGACTCTAACATTTTTTGCAAATGTTTACATTCAAAAATTTATCTACCCGTATAATCCGGCCACTTTCGAGCCGCAACAATGTCTATAGAGGAGAGGATAGAAAAGTACTTATTTTTGGGGATGAGCGCAGTCGTTAGTCCTCGTGTCTTGGCTGTCGGTGCATCCGTTCACAGGGGTGCGGTAGAATGCGGGTTTCCGGAGCTATACTCACGACGCCAAAGATCTTCTTTCTTCTCTTTTGGTCAGTTGGCTGACCGCGTATCGCCTATACAGTTGAAGAAGAACTTTTCATCCGTCACGAGTATACACAACTTCTCCCCCCACTTGCTCACACCTGATCCTTGAAGAGAGTTTTTTAGTTTTCTGGAAGATTTCGTGGGAGATTTTCCTGCATGCCGCGAGGTTTTTGTCGTCTCCTTTTCTCGCGGATTACTCTCCTTCCCACACGCGGTCAAAACTTGGGTTTTGGCGAATGCCTGGAGTCTTTGCGATTTGGTTTACCTTGGAGAGCCCAGCATCGCCGATGTCGAAGGACAAGAGCCTTTTGACCTTCGCGGCGTCGTCCGTCAGGGCTCGTAGCAGCGCGCACCGAACCCTTGACGGACGCCGCTACAGGGAGAAAAAAGCGTTCGATGCGGCGTGAGGAAGCTTTGCTGGTTTTCGCTGAGCGGGAGTTCCTTGATAAAACACTTTACTTGTGCAATATGTGAAGAATTCCGGCTCAATAGAGGGCCGAAGCGAAGGGATATGCCCAACCGGCCGAGAGGGCCATGTACACAACGCATGCATCTTCTGATGCGAGAGACAAGGCAAGGGTGACAGTTATCTGATTGCCTGAAGTGGCCTGAAAACCATAGTCTCAGCCCACTCTCATCTCTCTTGACAACGCATTCGATCCGCCCACAACGTCCGAGAAGGCCACGCGAGCCACTCTATATGCGCCTCTTGCGCCATGTGCGGAACTGGCGCAGAGCCCCCCCGGCAACCGCCGAGACCAGAAAAAAAA
>JAFTDR010000073.1 GCA_017454105.1 Desulfovibrionaceae bacterium
AAATTGAAGTTGAATCACACAATGGTGAAGAGCTTAGGATAGAACCGTAATACCTATTAGGGACAAAATTACTAATTTCATGGAAGAGTTTTTTTCGGGGCAAATGGTCGGTTAGGCAGCGACAGATGCGGCCACCACCTTTTTAAAAATCCCCCCTAGACTTGAACCAGAAACAAATTGACTTTTTTGCGAATTAGAGTCAGCACTCGAGTCTGGTATGTTTAACTCCATGTGGCAACTTTTTTTCTGACCGCAGTATACAAACTCTGCGACCACTTACATTTCTCACAACTTCAGAACTCATAGGTGCCTCTAAAGTTCTTTCATGGATCGCGAAAGCCGTCCGCAAAAAAGAAAGCGCACCCGTTCTCGAATGCCCTGCGTACTGCCTGGTCAGGGGCAAGTTGTGTCGCTATCATGTCACATACACCCTGACCCCGCAATCCTTGCCATACTTTGCCGATCATTTTTCACTGCAAAACGACTGAACAAAAAAACGGCGCGGAAAACTCGTTTTCCGCGCCGATAGGATGAGTATGCTACGCCTCTCTTCTCTCTCAAAGAGCAGCGCAAAGCTCTGTCTCTCTGTGGGCCGCACTATGCGTAATCTCGGGGTCTCTAAGACACGCCTGCTGCTCGCTGTTTCTGGAGGCCCAGACTCAAGTGCCCTTGTCTGTATCTGCGCCCTTCTGCAAAAAAAACTCGGCTGTCATCTGTTTGCGACAAGCATAGACCATGGTCTTAGGCCTGAAGCCGCAAATGAGGTCGCAGGCAGCAAGAATTTATGCGAAACATTTGGCATCCCCTGCACAATACAGCACTGCGATGTGCCGGCGTACAGAGAGCGCTGTCACTTAAGTACCGAGACAGCCGCCCGTGCGCTTCGCTACGCTTGCCTTGAATACGAGCGTCTGCGTATAGGGGCCGACTACATTGTCACAGCCCACCATGCGGGGGATTTGGCGGAAGACGTACTCATGCGCCTTGCGCGCGGCTGCGGCTGGCCTGCCCTAGGCGGCATGCGCGCCCGTGACGACACACGCCACCTGCTGCGACCTCTCTTAGGCATTGAAGCCTGTCAACTTAAGGCCATACTCCGCGATCTCGCAATACCGTGGTTTACGGACACAACAAACTCCGATCTACACTATACCCGCAACCGTTTCCGCCACACAATCGTTCCTATGCTCACACAGGAAAATCCGAATTTCCTTATGAAGACGCGGCACATCGCAGAGCAGGCCGAATGTGACCGCGATTTTTTTGACTCCCTCCTAGCCGGTCATCTCAATACCGCCCCCTGGTCCCTGACACTCACTAGAGAGTCCGTGACTCTGACAATGGAGCGCGCCCAGATTCTTAAGGAACACAAAGCCCTGCGCCTTAGGCTCTACCGCGCAGCCCACGCAAGCCTCGCCGCTGTGCGCAGAGACTTAGGACTTACGACAAACCAGGCGTCCTGGACCCACTTCATGGCGCTTGAGGCTGTCATTTTGCGGGGAGAGGGCAAAAAAGACGTGCAGTTCCCAGGCGTCTTAGTTCGGCTTGAGCGGGGTAGGATCGTCTTTAGAGCCGATCTTACTCTGGATGCGGGCTCATCTCCCCATACAAAGAGAGGACGCGCTCAGCAATCTGATGCCCCCTCAGTCCGCACAGAGCCCGAAGTTCCAGCTGGGTTCCGTGGGGAATAAAGCTATCCCCAATGCCTATGCGACAGATGCGCACACCTGAGAGGCAGTCGGCGTCCGCTAAGATTTCGAGGATGGCCGAAGAAAAACCGCCGGCCAAAACGCCGTCCTCGACACAAACCAGAAGAGAAAACTCTTTGGCAATGGCACAAATCTCGTCCGCTGGAAGGGGTTTCAGCCATATGGGATCAAAAACCATGGGGCTAAAGCCCAATTTTTTCTCAAGAAATGCCGCCGCATCAAGGCAGGGATGCACGCGATTGCCGCAGGCAAGGAGAGCGATGTGCTGCCCATGCCGCACGCGCTCCCCGACTCCCATGGGCAGAATTCTAAATTCTGGAGAGAGAGGCACGCCAAAACCGCTTCCCCGCGGATACCTGACCGCGCAGGGCGCATCCAAGGCCAGGGCTGTTGCGAGCGCGTGGCGGAGGATATCCTCGTCGCGTGGCGCTATACAGTGCATGCCTGGGATATGGCGGAGATAGGCTATGTCAAAAACGCCGTGGTGGGTTGGGCCATCCTCGCCGACAAGGCCGGCCCTATCGATACAGAAGGTGACAGGCAGGTTCTGCAGACAGACATCGTGGATGACTTGATCGTAGCTACGCTGAAGAAAGGTCGAATAGATGGCCACAACAGGGTGAAAACCCTGAGTCGCAAGACCGGCGGCAAAGGTTACGGCATGCTGCTCGCAGATGCCGCAATCGACAAAGCGATCGGGAAAGCGATCGCGAAAATAGCTTGTGCCTGTCCCCTCGGGCATGGCGGCTGTTATGGCGATAATCGAGGGGTCTTTGGATGCCAGCTCAACTAAGGCCTCGCCGAAAACGCGTGTGTAGGATAGAAAATGCTTTTTCTGCACATCGACTGTTTCCGGCATGAAGGAGGCGACACCATGGTATTTTGTCGGATTCTGCTCGGCAGGCGGATAGCCCTTGCCCTTGGTTGTGCGCACATGCAAAAGCACCGGCCCGTCTTCAATGGCCGCGGCCATGGTCAGATGCTTTTCGAGCGAGGCAATGTCATGGCCATCCACAGGACCAATATAGGTGAAATGCAGCGCCTCAAAGAGCATGCCAGGCGTAAAAAACGATTTGAAGCTCCCCTCGCCCCGCTCGGCATAGAGAGCGAGATTTTCGCCGATATGCGGAATTGAGCGCAGAAAATGCAGTAAATCCTTACGCTTTCTGCGCAGCCACTGTCTGGAAAGCGTTCTGCTTAAAATAAGCGAGAGGGCCCCAACATTCGAGGAAATGGACATCTCGTTATCGTTTAAAACAACAATCAGCCGACGCCCCATGTGGCCTGCCAGATTGAGTCCCTCAAAGGCCTCACCCGCTGTCATGGCCCCGTCGCCGATAACGGCAAGCACATGGTGTTTTCCGCCCTTCAGATCGCGCGCCATGGCCATGCCAAGAGCCGCTGAAATGGAAGTTGAGGAGTGGCCAACCCCAAAATGATCAAAGGGACTTTCATCACGCCGCGGAAAGCCTGAAATGCCGCCCAGTGTCCGCAACGAGGCAAAGCGATCCTTACGCCCGGTTAAGAGCTTATAGGCATAGCACTGGTGGCCGACATCCCAGATAAGGCGGTCTTTATCTGGCGAGAAAACCAAAAGCAGGGCAATAGTCAGTTCCACAACGCCGAGTGAGGGGGCCAGGTGGCCGCCGTTATGCGAAACAACGCTCACTATGCGTTCGCGAATCTCATTCGCAAGTTTCGGCAAATCGTCCCGCGACAAGGCTTTGATCTGGTTCGGACCTGTAATGGAATCAAGAAGAGGCGTAGGCATCAGGAGACCCTTTCAACAGTATAGGTCGCAAGCGCCCGGAGAAAATCCGCGTCTCTTCCTGTGAAGGTCTCAAGAGCGCGGCGAGCCCGATCTGCATGCTCCGCAGCGAATCGACGGCTTTCATCGAGGCCGACAAGAGCCGGATAGGTCGCCTTGTTCCGCTCCCGATCGCTGTGGACAGGTTTCCCTAAAAGAGCGGGATCGGCGACCTCATCGAGGATATCGTCGGCTATCTGAAAGGCAATCCCAAGTTCACTGCCATAGGCTGCGATGTGTTCAAAAGCCTCCTTCGGGGCAGAGGCCAGAAGCGCGCCACTTGTACAGGAGGCCCTAAGGAGTGCGCCGGTCTTTAAAGCATGCATAGCCTGGACTGCGTCCAAACTCACAGAGGGGCGACCAGTCAATTCCAAATCCACTTCCTGCCCACCAACCATACCAAGAGCCCCGGCTGCGCGGGCAAGTTCCGCAATGGCCGCGCACAAAGCTTGCGGCTCGACGCCTGTCCTTGTCATGCTGACAAAGGCCTCGGTCAAAAGGCCGTCGCCAGCAAGCAGGGCCGTTGCCTCGCCGAACACTTTGTGGTTCGACGGCTTTCCCCGGCGCAGGTCATCATTGTCCATGGCCGGCAGATCGTCGTGGATGAGCGAATAGGTGTGGATCATCTCAATGGCCGCCGCGAAGGGCACGAGAGTCTCCTCATCGCAGCCGAAAAGAGCGGCCGAACTGAGACAGAGGACAGGACGCAGACGCTTGCCGCCGGCAAGAAGACTGTACTGCATGGCCTCCGCGAGCTTTGCCGGAATATGGGTATCGGTCAAAACACGCGCAAGATAGTCCTCAACACGCCTGCGCCTCTCAGTGAACAGGGGTTCCAAAGCATTCTTTGCCGCACTCTTCATGACCTTGCCTCCTGCGCGCCTCAGCTCTTACCGAGAAACCTTCGGCTCTGCGACTTGCTCATCGATCGTGATCGGCACTTCCCCGCCGTTCTGCCACTTGTGCAACTGATGGCGCGCCTCTTCAAGCATTGTTCTGCAGGCATTTGAACGGCTGACGCCCTCCTTAAAGAGCTGCATGCCGCGCTCAAGCGGGACATTTCCAGATTCGAGTTCGTGGACAATCTCTTTAAGCTTATTAAAATTCTCCTCGTAACTCCCCATGCCCGCATTGTCAGTCTGAGTCGGGCTCGCGTCACAGGTCAAATTCACGCTCATCTCTCCTCGTAAAAAGTTTCTTCCAAAAGCTCTTCTTCGACCCGCGCACGCACAAGGCCGTCCTTAAAATAGATGCGCAGAGGATCGCCGTGCGCAAGCGCCTTGGCTGAGCGGACGACCTCGCCCTCACGATCCTCAATGAGCGCGTAGCCCCGGCCAAGCAGAGCCAGGGGACTTGCACTGTCAAGCAAAGCAGCCATCTTCTCAAAACTAGCCACTCGCTCATCGAGCAGTCGGGCCCAGGTGTGACCTAGCCGCGTCTCATACTGCTCCCGCTCTTTGTCTGCGCGGTCGAAAGCGCGCAGCCAAGACTGCCAAAGCGACTGCACAAGCATCGCAAGACGGGCGAGTTGCTCATCCATTCTGGCGGGCGCCATGCTCTCGCGCAAACGACTTGTGACCAAAAAAAGCAGGCGATCGCGCTCCTCAAGAAGAGAGCGAGCCGCATTGTACAGGGCGCGCTGCATATTGAGTAAACGCTCATCCATTGTGTGTAGTCTGTTCTGCGGAGAACTAAGCCGCAGAGCCCGCAGCTCATTGTCCAGGTTCTTGGACAAGGTCTCAAGAGAGTCGGTCACAGCGCGCAGAAGACGCAGGCGCACCTGTTCCAACTCAGCCGCAAACAGGGAGCGCGGGCGCCAGAGAAGCTCGGCCGCATGGGTCGGCGTCGAGGCCCGCAGATCCGCGGTCATGTCAGCCAGGGTGAAGTCAATTTCATGTCCAATTCCTGCAAGGACGGGAATTGTCGAGCGAAAGACAGCGTCTGCGACCTCCTGCTCATTGAAGCACCAGAGATCCTCAAGCGAGCCGCCGCCGCGGATTAAAACCAAAACTTCAGCCCAGCCCTGGGCGCAGGCAGCCTCAATAGCCTCGGCTATTGCATGGGCTGCGGCTTTTCCCTGGACAAGCGTCGGAAAAAGACGGATCGAGGCGGGAAGGCCGCGGTTTTTCGCAATTTTTAGAAAATCGTGGATTGCAGCCCCAATCTCTGAGGTGATCAGCGCTACGCGCTTTGGATTCTCTGGAAGTTTTCTCTTCCTCTCAGAGGCAAAATAGCCTTTTTTTGCAAGGGCCGCTTTGCGCGCCTCAAATTCTTGGGCAAGGAGGCCCTCGCCGCTTGCGATGACATCAGAGACAATCAGCTGGCAGGAACCTCTTGCTGGATAAAAAGAAATCATGCCTGAGCAGAAAAACGCGCCGCCTTCTAAGAGCATGGACTCTGTCGCATGGGCTGCGCGGCCAAGGATGACACCTGTTTCGGGATCATAGGCGTCTTGGCGCATGGCGGCTAAGCGCCGACCGGAAAACCAGGCGCAGCTTATCTGAGCGTCCTTGTCCTTCAACGTAAAATAGATGTGACCAGAACCTATTTTCTTAGCCCCAGTCACCTCGCCGCGCACCCAGCAGGAGGCAAAGCGGCTCTCAAGCTGGCTTTTTAGCTCACAAGCAAGTTCCGAGACAGTGTAGACCCTGATACTCACGCTGTTTTTCTCCGCGCATCCCACGAAGCCCGCACACCCTCAAGCCAAATTGGAAAATCGTCATCAAAGCGTTCCAGGGGGAGTGTCGTTTTTTCCTTCGTTAAGCGATTTGCGCATTCCACGCAATTATTCTTAAGACTGCGGGCGCCAAGCGAAAGCTGGGCCGGAATTCCTAAAAGATCCGCGTCTTTAAACTTGACACCAGCGCGCTCGTCGCGGTCATCCAATAAGACGCTGACCCCAGAGCCCTCAAGTTTCGCATAGATTTTTTCAACTGCCTTGGTGACATCCGCATTTTTCACGTCCAGATTAAGCAGAATGCACGAGACCGGGGCCATGGCCCAGGGAAAGACAATGCCGTCCGCATCGTTATTCTGCTCAATCGCCGCGGCAAGAACCCGGGATATGCCAATACCGTAGCAGCCCATGATCATGGGATGCTCCTCACCGCGCTCGTTTAAAAAGGTCGCGTGCATCGCATCGCTGTACTTGGTCCCGAGCATGAAAATATGGCCGACCTCAATGCCGCGCGTCAATTTGACCTGTCCGCCGCAGCGGGGGCAGGGATCGTTTTCTGTGATCGTCCGCAAATCGGCAAAAGCAGCCACTGTGACATCCCGCGCAAGCGAGACATTGCGCAAATGCGTGTCCTTCGCGTTTCCGCCAACAACGCAGCCTGTTGCGCCAGAAAGGGAGGCGTCCGCGTAGATTGGGATGGTAAGCCCCACGGGACCGGCAAAGCCAAGCGGCGCATGGGTCACAGCCTCAACTGTCGCCTGATCGGCAAGCTCGACCTCGGATGCCTGACAGAAGCGGGCGAGCTTCACGTCATTGACTTCATGATCGCCCCGGACAAGCACAGCAACGACTTTGCCGTCAACGCGGAAGAGCATTGTCTTAATAACCCGCTCCTTAGGGGTCTTTAAGAAATCCGCTATCTCGGCCACAGTATGGAGATTGGGTGTCGGGACAGCCTCGTAGGGGGAGAGATCCTGAGCTCCATCCGCACAATGCGTGCAGGCTACGACCTCTGCCCGCTCGACGTTCGCGGCATAGTCGCAGTTCATGCAATAGCAGATCGTATCCTCTCCAGAATCGGCAAGCACCATAAACTCATGCGAGAAATTCCCGCCAATTGAGCCTGTGTCGGCCTCAACGGCGCGGAAACGCAGGCCAAGACGCGAGAAAATGCGCGTATAGCAGTCGTACATGAGCTTATAGCTCTCCTCAGCGTGCGCCAAATCCGCGTCAAAGGAATAGCCGTCCTTCATGATAAACTCGCGCCCGCGCATCAGACCGAAACGCGGACGGATTTCATCGCGGAATTTTGTGTGCATCTGATAGAGACGCAGGGGAAGATTCCTGTAGGACCGCACCTCTCCGCGCACAAGATCCGTCATAACCTCTTCGTGCGTTGGCCCAAGACAATAATCGCGGTCATTTCTGTCTTTGAGACGCAAAAGCTCTTTTCCGTACTGCTCCCAGCGTCCTGTCTCCTTCCAGAGATCACCTGGCTGGACAAAGGGGAGGAGGACCTCAAGGAAGCCCGAGCGGTCCATCTCCTCGCGGACAATGGCCTCGACAGCCTTTAAGGCTCTAAGCCCAAGCGGCAAGTAGGTATAGAGACCGCTTGTCAGCCGGCGAATCATACCTGCGCGCAAAAGAAGTTTATGACTTATGACCTCAGCGTCCGCAGGACTCTCCTTGAGAGTCGGAATGTACTGTGTAGAAAATCGCATGCCACCCAATCCTTACGCCGGCGTTTCGGCTTCCCGACTCGCAACGAGCGCGTTCAGTTCCTCAAGGAAGGCTGCCATAAGGGCATCCTGCCCCCTGACAACCCGTGTCACTGTTCCCTTCCGAAAAATAATGCCCTTGTCGCGGCCACCGGCAACGCCAATATCTGCTACGCGCGCCTCGCCAGGGCCGTTGACAACACAGCCCATGACAGCAACAGTCAAGGGCACTGTTGTCGTCGCAAGCGCCTCCTCAACGGCATTTGCCAGGGAAAAAAGATCGATCTCCGTGCGCCCGCAGGTCGGGCAGGAAATGATTTCAGGGCCCCTCTGTCTAAGCCCCAGAGCGCGCAGAATGCCGTAGGCGACAGCTATCTCGCGTGTCGGATCGGCGGTCAAAGAGACACGCAGCGTGTCCCCTATGCCTTGAGCGAGCAATATGCCAAGACCGACAGAGGATTTGACCGCGCCTCTGAGCATTGTGCCGGCCTCGGTCACGCCGATGTGCAAAGGATAGGGACACGCTCGGCTCAACAGCCGGTAGCTTTCTACCGTGTCTAAGACAGAGGAGGACTTAATTGAAACCTTCATCGACTCAAAACCGAGGTCTTCGAGCATGCGCACATATCTGAGCGCGCTCTCAACCATCGCCATAGGCTTCGGCCCCCCGTAGCGCGCAAGGAGATCCTTTTCTACAGAGCCCGAATTGACCCCAATACGGATGACGCACTTGTGGCTTTTTGCACAGGCAACAACCTTGGCTACAGCCCGCTCCCCCCCGATATTGCCGGGATTGATGCGTATGCCGTCAAATCCGGCCTGAATCGCCGCTAGCGCAAGCCGGTGGTCAAAATGGATATCCGCAATGAGCGGCATGGCGGTAGCTGCGCGTATGGCGGGCAATGCGCGCGCTGCGGCCTCATCCGGCACGGCCACGCGCACAGCCTCGCAGCCGACAAGGGCGAGACGTTGTATCTGCGCAACTGTCGCCTCAACATCCCGTGTGTCGGTATTTGTCATGCTCTGCACAAGCACCGGGGCGCCGCCGCCGATCGTATACGATCCAAGAGTGATTTGCTTTTCAGATCCGTGCTGCATAGACCCTCACTTGAACAGGCAAACTGTACACAATCGCCCATGGTTCTTCAAGCATGAAGGAGAAATTAAGACCGGTGCGACGCGCCGCGTATAGGAAAAAAGGAATATTTCTTGCATAAAAAATGGGAAAAGGCTTTTAGGAGTGCAGCAAACAAGACACGCCTGCCAGAAAACGCGCACGTCATTTTTTTCCGGCTTTTACGCGTGCGCTCCTCTTTTTCTGTCAACGGGGACGGTTATGTACAGATTTCTCTCACTCTGCATAGTGATCACCTTGCTTTTGGCTCTCGTCTGCGGCTGCGGACGATCGAAAAAACCACGAATGCCCCGAGATCCGGAATATGTGAATGCGGTGGAACTTAAGCTCAAATTCAGAGAACTGGCCGATCAATTGCTTGCGACCATGCCCAACGCGGCTCTTGAGGGCTTTGTTGGGATGCCGACCTCATTTGTTGACCAGAACAATACCTCCCGCTCCTCCCGTCTCGGCAGACTGATTGCAGAGTCCATGTTCTACGAATTCAACCAGCGCGGCTTCCCGACACGGGAGTACCGTCTGACAGGCAATATCAGGGTTGTCGGCGCAAAAGACAATCTGACTCTTGTGCCGAACGCGAGCATTGTCTCAACGCAGCGCTGGTCCACCCTTCTGCTTGGAACCTACCTTGTCGATCAGGATGTGACCTTCATAAATGCCCGCTTGGTCCGGGCAAGCGATGGCCTAGTCCAGCGCACAGGTCAGCTTGTTCTTGTCAATACCCCAATTATTGAGCGCTTAAGCAGAACGGACGGCGGCGGCAGTCTCTATATGCCTCTAACTCCTGCAACGGGCGTTGTTCCCATTCGGCAAATGCGTTAGGCCAATCACAAAGGAGGCGGCGCAGCCCCGCTCATTTGGGTGACTTCGCCGAACAGTCATGAGAATACTCAACAGACCGACAATATCCATCATCCTTTGCCTTCTTCTCTTAAGCCCAAGCCTCTCCCTCGCGGACAACGGCAAAGCCGATGAAATACTTCCCTACGCAGGCCAAAGTTCAAGTGGCCTCTCCTCACGCTATCTGTATGAAGCGAGGAAATACCGGGCACAAGGCCGTTATGAACTTGCGCGGCAGAGCTATGTTTTGGCCCTCTCAATTTGCGGATCACCCAGAAGGCTCCAGACTATCCGTCAGGAACTGGACGGTCTTGAGCTTATGCTGCGCACACTGCGCTAAAGGAGGCCGCAATGCCTGTCAAAAAAACGCACTGCGCAGCCGTACTCATCTTACTCCTTGCCCTCGCAGCGGGCTGCAGTGTCTTTGCCCCAGTCGAATCCCGCTTCACTGGCAATATCCCCTATGCCGCCAAAAGAATCTGCAAGACCTTCGACAGTCAGCTTGTGATGCGCTACGGCCGCGCTGAGAACGAAAATGAACGCATCTCCCCAGAGAGACTGCGCTCAGAAATCCTGCTTATGGGCACAACGGCTGTGAACGTCAACAATTTAAGCCAGGCCTGTCCCCTCTCCCGCCAAATGACGGAAGAAATTTCTAGCCGCCTTGTCCATATGGGCTATCGCTATGAGGAACTGCGCAAAGGCAAGGACATTCGTTTTGACAGGGCGACGGGTGAACTTATTTTGACCCGCACGGTGCGCAATCTCACAGTACCCTATGGCCGCGGCCAAGCAATTATTGCCGGCACCTATGTCATAAGTAACGAGGACGTCCGCTTCACCTTCAGTCTCCTCCACGCGCAAACAAATGAGGTGATCGCCAAAGCCTCGGCAACTGTGCCGATCACACCCGATATAGAACCGCTTCTCGATGAAAGTCCGGTCCAAATTCCAGGACAGGGCTCAGGGAGCAGAATGCCAAACACCTATATCCGCTTGCGGTAAAAACTGTCCCCCGCGCATGCCGGGGGATTTTTTTTTGGAGGATCCATGCTGCACAAACTCACACTCGATTGCCCTGATGAGGCCTACGACATAGTGACTGGCCTTCTCTCCCTCTCAGATGCAAGCTGGCAAGAGGAAGTCTTTCCTGACGGCACAAATCGCTTCACCCTCTATGGCAAACAAGAAGACCTCCGCGCAATTGCTTCGCGCATAGAAGCGCACATCGATTGCACAGCAAGCGTAACAGAAGAGCCGGAACAAGACTGGCAGAAGGCCTGGCGGGACTCAATCAAACCAAGAACAATAGCCTGCTTCCGCATTGTCCCGCCGTGGCTCACAGACGAGAAAGAAGGCCAAAGCATCGTGATTGAGCCCAAAAATGCCTTCGGCACAGGCGAGCATCCGACAACAGGCCTCTGTCTTGCGCTTTTAGCAGAAGCGAGCAAAGAGCTTCCGCTTCAAGGCCCCTTTCTCGATCTTGGATGCGGCTCAGGAATTCTCTCAATTGCCTGCGCGCAGCTCGGCTACATGGGGCTTGCACTCGATACCGATCCAGACGCTGTCACAAACACGCAGGAAAACTGCGCGCGCAATTCCTGTTTGGAGAGAATCACAATTGCCTGCCGAAGCATCGAGCCAGGCGATCGCGCAGGCATCCTGCTTGCAAACATCCTCGCAGAGCCCTTAAAGAGCCTGGCCCCGCATCTTGCTTCCTCTCTCACAAAGGACGGCCTCCTCATTCTCTCAGGCTTTCTCACCCTGCAGGCCCAGGGTGTGGCCCAAGCCTACCGAGACTTGGGTCTTTTTGTGAGCGAGCCGTACACTGCGGGAGAATGGGCTGCTCTGCTCGTTAGTCCAAAAGAAGCGCTTGTACGGGAAACTCTGTCAATCGACCACCTTGCATACGGGCACAATGGGTAAAGCAGTCTGGCAGATTGTCTGTCTCATGCGCCGCGACAATGAGCGTGCATGTATGGGCAAGATCTGAGAGAAGCGCGCAGTAGCGCCGGCTGCTCTCAGCATCCAGGCCGCTCATGGGCTCATCGAGCAGAAGGATATCGGGATCGCAGACAAGGGCTCGTGCCAGAAAGAGTCTGCGCAGCTGACCGGTCGAAAGAAGGGCTATGCGCGTTGAACACAGGCGATCACACTCAGCATCCGAGAAGAAACGGGCAATCAGAGTGCGCGCTTTGTCTTTTTCTTCATCGCTGTATGTCCGGTAGAGGCCGATACTGTTCTCAAAGCCTGAACACACAAGCTCAAGGGCTGTTACAGGATAGTCATAGGCCACTTCCGAGAGGGATGAGACAAGGCTCATGCCCCGCCGCAATTGCTCAACACTCTCAACTCTCCCCTGAACCTTTGGAAGAAAACGCTCAATGCTCCCGCCGGCCGCACAGAAGACATCGCCGTAGAGTAAACGCAAAAGAGTCGATTTTCCAGAACCGTTTTCTCCAAGAATAAGCCAATGCTCCCCCGCGCGGACAGTCCAGTTGATTGCAAAGAGGACCTGCACCCGCTCAAGATAGACCGAAGCATTCGTGAGCGTAAGAAGTATTGGGCCAGAGGCCCCTTGCGCGCTGTGCGGATGGTGGACGATTTTTATTGATCGGCGCGGCGCATTCTGAGAGAAAGCGCCTTGGACAAGAGTCCGCCGCTCTGTGCAAAAATCGGGAATGCGCTCTTCTTCGTGCGTCACAAAGACAATAGTCGTTTTTTTGGCGCATTGCAGAAGAGCATTGTGCAGCGCGCGGGCATGCTTTGCGTCCAGCCCGTCTGCGCACTCATCAAGCAGAAGAAGTTCCGGCTCACTCACAAGCGCCCGGACTAAGAGCAGAATGCGCAATTGTCCTTGGGAGAGCTGGGAGATGTCGCGGAAGAGCAGATCCTCGCAAGAGAGTTCCGCAGAGAGACTGCGGATGCGGCCTGTGAGGTCCGCCTTTTTCTGGTAGAGCTGATCGCTTCTGTCATAGCCTGTGGCAGCAAGCTCAAGCCCCGAGAAAGTCCAGGCGTTTTTCTGGTAGCGCAGCTGGAGAGCTGGCGACACAAGCGAACTCATCGCCCGCCCAACCAGAGGAGATGTCTCGCAGCCCTTCCAGACAATCCGCCCCTTGCTTGACCAGATAAGACCGCCTAGGAGACGGAGGAGAGTGGACTTGCCTGAGCCATTCGCACCAAGCAGAGCTGTGTGTTCGCCCTTTGTAAGAGTCCAGCATATGTCCTGTAAAACAAAGCGCGCATCACCGGGAAGCGCGACGAAAACATGCTCGCAGCGCACAAGTTCTTCCATAGCATACTCCCATTGCCTAGAGCGCAAACGGAACGCTCGTCATCCGCCCATCCGAAAAAAACGCGTGTTCCGTATAGCCAAAGGTCGCCGCATAGGCGGCAAGGGCGTCAAAAGCATAGGCGATATCGCCCCTCTCGTGCGCGTCTGAGGCGAAGCTTATCGGGATATCGCGCACTCTTGCCATATGCATAATAGCCGGGCAGGGATAGATCTCCCGGCATTTTTTGCGCAGGCCAGCTGAGGAAACCTCCATGACCATGCCCTGAGCCTTCAATGTGTCGAGCGCGCGCCCAAGGAGAGTTCGCGCAGAATCGCTGTCCAGCCAGATATGAAACTGATCGACTGAAAAAATCTTGATCAGATCGGGATGGGCGGCAATCTGATAGAGACCAGAGGCGAGCATCGCCTGCCAGGCTGTAAAATACGCCGTGTACCACTGCTCGCACTCCTCCTGCGAGGCGTCCTTCCAGGGACCAATGCCATCGTCAAAACCCCAGTGATCGATAAAATGAACACTGCCTATACGGTAGTCAAAGGGATAGGCGTGCGCAGCCTGTTTCGCGAACTCCTCTTCCCCAGAAAGCCAGTCCATTTCCATGCCAAAGGCAACACGGCAGAGTTCCCCGCCACTCCCTCTGCGCGGTGCATCGCGCAAGGCCAAAACTTCCTGCACATAGCGGGGAAGATTGCGCGTCAAGGACTCACGGTACTCGTGCGTATAGGTGAAACCCTCGGGTCTTGGGGAATGCTCGGTAAAACCCACAAGGTGCAGGCCAAGGGAGAGGGCCTGCTCATACATTTCTAAAGGCGTGTTTTTTCCGTGCGAATACAGGGTGTGCATATGCATATCGGCTGATATCATTCCAGGCCTCTCCTCACATTGAATGCTCACGGCAGACAAAGTCTGCCCAACAAAAGGATAGAGTGTGGTACGCAAATACTCACAGGGTCACCGCATTTACCTCGCGGCTCTCTCCTCAATGTCGCTTACGGCTTTTTAAAAAATGGCACTTTAGTATCGCCCCCCCATACATCTTGTAACTTGAGCCTGTATGGATTGATTCTGCATGCGAAGAGAGGGAGAATCCCTAAGGGCTGTGCAGTATTCTTGCCCTTTACCTCCATGCGTACCAATACGAAGTGCCACTGGGAGCGTAGCTCCAGTGGAGAGTACCAAAAAAATACGAAAAGCTACACGGTGATAGTACCTTTTCGGAATACCACTTGCCAAGACACGACAAATTATATTCCAGCCAGAAATAAACTGACATTTTTGCGAACGGAAGTCAGCACTCAAGTCTGTTTTTTTTAACTTTAAGTGGCAACTTTTTTTATGACCGCAGTATAGTACGCTTCACAATGGAGCCTTATTTGCTATACCCGGCCACATAACGATTTTCCAACGGAGACTGAGTAAAGCTATACTCACGACGCCAAAGATCGCCTTTCGCATTCTTGTCCGTGGAGTAGTGGATAGCACTAAAAAAGGATTGGCAAGGAAGATCTCACCCGTCGCGAGTATACTTCGCGTCACGGGGAAGAATCTTTGTGACGCCGAGTATAATGCAAGGCCATACCATTGCCTTCAAAAGGCAACCGGCAAGAAAGAAGGTGGTCTTTTTCCCTGATGGTTTGGCTTTCATCGTTACGTGCTATCAAAGGATATCTCTGCCCAGTCTTGGTATCACGATGTCAAACAAAATTTTTATTTCACATGATTGACAGATCAGAACCTTCTATGAGATTACTCGTTCTCTTTTGCGCGCGCATGCACCCAAGCACCTATTCCCATACTCAAAATATCATACTGTAACTTTGCTACTCGGCGTCACAATGATCCCGCGACACGAAGTGAGTTCTGTGGGTGTCGGCAAATTGAGGTCCTTTTCCTTTGGCGGACAGGGAAAATCATTATGCGGTCGGACTTAACTTCCTAAAAATGACGGGGGCGCATGATGGCAACAGTTTTTGACGTTGCTCAGTATATTTTGGAAAAACTTGGTCAGATCACTACTATAAAACTCGAAAAGCTTGTGTATTATACTCGACCGCACATTGATTTTCCGCAGAACGCTTAGAGGTACACTCTGCCATCGTCCACCTAGGGAAAATCGTTATGAGGTTCAGTATATGCGCAAGCCTGGCATCTCGTATGGGAAGAAAAACCGCTTTTTGACGCACGTATAGAGGCGTGGGCAAATGGGCCGGTTGCCCCTGATCTCTACAATGAACACCGAGGAAAATTTTATGTTTCCGCAGAACCAGCAATCGGAGACTCATCCTCTTTGCTTTCAAACGAGAAAGAATCTATTGACGCAATTCTTACTACGTATGGGGGTAAAAGCGCAGAATATCTCGTTCTTTTGACACATGCCGAGTCTCCTTGGAAAGCGGCGAGAGCAAGAGCGGGGGCGCACCCTGGGGAACGATGCAACGAAGAAATTACGTACGCAGATATGTCAGAATATTATAGCGGGCTGCTCGATGAGTAAGAAGCCGAAAATCAAACGTGAACCTATCGAAAGAAAAGTGCCCAAAGATTCCCCTCGAAAAGAGACAAAAGAGCCAATTGCTGCGGAGCGCCCGAAGCTAGACTTAACATTAGGCTGGAATTTTTGTCGCATGGACAAAAGCGGAAAATTTAGATGTTCCCTTGCCCTCTTGGATGAGTTCACAGAATCCATGATTCGCCTGGAGTGTATTACAATCGGGAACCTGCTCGAAAAAAAGCACAATCACTCAATTAATCCGAAAAGTTATCCAGAGATGCCCGTGCTAGACTTAGGTCACTAAACTTAGACGCAGAAACGCTCGACCAACTCGACTTAAAAACGCCCGTTCGTATATGGGGTTTTCTCGAAGGGAATATTTTTTACATCCTATGGCTTGATCCCAATCATGAAGTGTATACGTGTAAGCATTAGGCTCCTCATCGAGGGGCTTTTTTTGTGCATTTTGGGTTTTTCCGCTTATGCGTTTCTGGCCCTTTCCCCTAAGCCAATCAAGCAATATATAGTATCACGGTGTGCCAAGGGATTCATGGCAGCGACGTGAAACTAGTGCGGCTTGATTCACGATTCCTAGCTGTGTCTCCGATTGCATATTCGTTTTTGGCGACACCAAAGGAGAATACACTCGGCAATCCACACTCCCTCGGAGTGCTTGAGTTCGAAAAACGGAAAACCCCTACAATGCACAGGCGGAATTGTTGCTCCCCTTCATGAGCAGCTAGGACAAAGACAGAAGCTTAGGCAAGTCGTACACACAGAGCGTGCCATTACATATATGCGCAGTTGTGAACTACGCTCGCAGTGGCACTTCGTATTGGTACGCATCAGCCCTTAGGGATTCTCCCTCTCTTCGCATGCAGAGGCAATCTATACAGGCTCAAGGTACGGGATGCATGGGGGGCGATTACAGTCCCATTTTTTAAAAAGCCGTAAGCGACATTTAGGGGAGATCCGCGAGGTAAATGCGGTGACGTGCAAATACTCATAAAAAACCTTGTTTATTTTCTTATTTCGATCTAAAATACCTCTGTCGCTTTTTTATTGCTTTGCTGGAGAAACCGAGGTTTCCTATGCGCATCCTTCTCCTCATCTGTCTTTGTATCGCGTGCCCGACCATGGTCTTAGCTGACGACCCGTGGGTTCATATGCCGGCGGGCGCAAGGCCAACCTATATGGGTATTCATGGCGGCACAATGCCGGTCAGTCTTCTTGTCTCCGACGACGGAACGTCCCTGCTCAGTTTTGTCGGCCGCACCGGCAATGATTTTATCGAGGTTCTGCACAGAACCGAAATCCAGATGCCGAGCATCCTCAAGGAAACCGCACGGAACGCGACCCGCACAACAGAACCGCGCGCAGTTCTGGCCGCTGGGAGAGATGGCGCAAGCATGCCCGTCCTTGTTCTCTCTGATGCGGGCTATTTGCACAAAACCCTCGGGGCCGAGCAGCTTCTGCCCTTCGGCTTTTCCGCAAAGCCACTCTCGATTGAAGGATCGGTGCGCTTCCCAGACGTTCTCCCAAAGAGAAAAAAGCACTATCGGCTCTTCTTTCAGCCAAATCACTTAACCCCCAGGTAGAGCAAAAAAGGTCGGTTCGCGCTCTCACGCGATCCGGCCTTTTTTTATGCTCAACGCTTTAATGACAACGCAGTGTAAGAGAGTGGTGCATCCGCTCTTTCTTTGTCTTCAGGTATTGTTCATTTTCTGGACAGGCATCGATTTCAATAGGAACGCGTTCGACAATCTCAATGCCGTAGCCGGAAAGGCCGACTATTTTTTTCGGATTGTTTGTCAAAAGACGGATCTTATGAATGCCGAGATTGACAAGAATCTGCGCGCCTGTTCCGTAATCGCGCAAATCGTCGGGAAAGCCGAGCATGCGGTTTGCATCAACTGTGTCATAGCCCTGATCCTGCAGGGCATAGGCGCGGATCTTATTCGCAAGCCCTATCCCCCGGCCCTCCTGGCGCATATAGATGAGCGCGCCCCGGCCCTCTTTTTCAATCTGTGTCAGCGCCGCACCGAGCTGGCCGCGGCAGTCGCAGCGCAACGATCCTAAGGCGTCGCCTGTCAGACACTGGCTGTGGACACGAACAAGCACAGGCTCATTGCCTGAAATATCGCCCTTGACAAGGGCAAGATGTGTGCCTGACTCAAGCTCACTCTCATAGGCATAGACCGTAAAATCGCCGTACACGCTTGGAAGATGCGCGTGGGCAACCGCGCGTACAGAAACCTGGCCTCTGTCGAGCCTGTAGCGGATTATATCGCGCACAGCGCAGATTTTGAGATCATGCTCCGACGCAAAGGCCTCAAGATCGGGCATGCGGGCCATCTCGCCGTTATCTTTCATAATCTCGCAGATTACAGCCGCTGGCCTAAGTCCCGCAAGACGCGCAAGATCGACACTCCCCTCAGTCTGACCTGTGCGCGAGAGAACACCGTCGCTTTTCGCGCGCAGGGGAAAGACATGGCCAGGGGAGACGATGTCTTCAGGCCTTGCGCCTTCGGCAACAGCCGTCTTGATGGTCAGCGCCCTGTCGGCAGCGGAGATGCCGGTTGTTATGCCATCACGCGCCTCTATTGAAATCGTGAAATTTGTCCCATAACGCGAAGCGTTCCGCTGGGTCATAAGCGGCAGCTGCAACTGGTCGGCAATTTTCGGGTCGAGCGGGAGACAGATGAGTCCGCGACCGAAACGGGCCATAAAATTAATGGCTTCCGGCGTCACGAACTCTGCGGCCATTGTGAGATCGCCTTCATTCTCCCGATCCTCGTCGTCAACGAGAATGACCATTTTTCCTTTTTTAATTTCAGCGACAGCTTCCGCAACAGTGCATAATGGCATAGCGCGACTCCTCGTCAAGGCCAGAAAAATACGACACAACTAAATGCGCAGACTCTGACTGATATCGGTCAGACGTGAGCGCGCAAACAGTAAATAGGAGATGATCAGCTCACCTGAATTAAAGGACGATGTGATATAGAGCGGATTGTACAGACAGATGCGGTCAAGATAGAGATTGGCAGCCTTCATATTGTCTTCATTGTTCTTCTGCCTGATCTCAGGGTAGAGTTCATAGAGCGCGTTCACAAAATCGCGCACAACAAGCGCAATACCCTGCACCTGGTAAATTCTGTTGTCGAGTTCGTAGAAGGGAATTTCCTGCGCGTTCTGCAGAAGACCCAAGGCATAGCCTAGGAGATTTTCTCCGGTCACGCAGAGAAAGGAGGCATAGAGATCGTCTGAACGGCAGTTGTACACCCCTTTGCCCGAATCGAGCGAATCCTTGTATTCCTTGATCAGCGCGAAGCCTTTTTTATAGGATCCTTCAGCAGACGGGAAGAGAAAACTTCTGGGGTCGATCGCAAAATTATTGATGCGCGCGCGGTAGAGAAAATCGCTTTCCTTGTCCGTTGAGCCCAGTTTCGCTATTTCGGATGAGAAAAGATCGAGAAGAAACTTCGTGGCATGGTAGACGCCATACTGGCGGTAGGCGCGATTATCCAGGATAAAGCGGTTAAAAATAATGTCATTGAAGGACCAGCCGAAGGTTGAGCCAAGCTCATAGCGCATCTGGTTTGTGATCGCATCGAGCAAGATTTTGCCCTTCTCCTTCTCCGGTAGCGTTGCAGCGTCAGCCGGCAGAGCGAAATGCGTCGGGAAGACAACCTTGTCAACGGCCCCATAGAGCTTCTGCCCTCCCCAAAACAGAGCCAAAATGACAAGTAAAATCGCAAGCTGCACTAAGGCTGCCCGTATATACTCATGTAACCGGTCCATACCACCTCCTCTCAGTCGGCAAGTAAGCGCACTTTTTCACAGGCATTCTGATAGCCGTTCTGACAGGACATCTGGTACCAGTCCTTGGCAATCTGCAGATTTTTTTTCACGCCAAGACCGTTTTCATACATATGGCCAAGGAAATACTGGGCTTCAGGAAAATCCTGCTGCGCGGCTTTTTCAAACCACTCCTTGGCGTACTCGTAATCCTGCGCGACATCCTGTCCGTTAAAATAGAGCAGCGCAAAACAGTACTCCGCTGCGGCGTTGCCCTGTCTTGCGGCTTTTTCGTACCAGGTTCTGGCCAGGCGGTAGTCCTTCGCGACAACCGTTCCGTTCGTATACATTATGCCGAGTTCAAACTGGGCATCGGCATTGCCGCGCACTGCGGCAATCTGAAACCATTCCTTGGCAATCGGGAGGTTTTTCTCAACGCCTAAGCCGAGCTTGTACATATTGCCGAGAAAGACCTGGGCGCGGGTATTGCCCTGAATGGCCGCTTTATCAAAAAAGTCCTTGGCCAGGGAGATGTTTTGCGGAACATCTTCGCCTGTAAAATAGATTGTGCCGAGCATGGTGAGCGCTTCAGCAACCCCCTGGTCCGCAGCTTTCTCGTAATACTCCTTGGCCTGCGCAAAATCTTTCGCAACGCCCTTGCCCTCGCGATAGAGATCGCCCAGATTAAACAGAGCGTCCGCATTCCCAAGCTGCACAGCTTTCTCATAATAGGTGCGCGCAAGATCAAAATCCTGCTCAACACCGTTGCCAAGATGGTAGAGGTAGCCAAGATTGTTTAAGGCGCCTGGAAAATTCTGTTCTGCCGCCTTTTTATACCAATTGCGCGCTGCTGCAGGATCCCGTGGAACGCCGTTTCCCGAGACATACAAGGTGCCCAGATTGTTCTGCGCACCGGCGTGTCCCTGCTGTGCGGCCTTCTCATACCATTTTGCGGCAAGCGTGTAATTTTGCTCGATTCCCTCGCCATTGCTGTACATGACGCCAAGATTGTACTGGGCATCGGCATTGCCGTGCAGTGCCGCCTTTTCGTACCATGTGAGCGCAATATGCGAATCCTGACGCACCCCTTTGCCCGTGTCGTATAGAACGCCAAGATTGTACTCGGCATCGACCTGGCCTAATTGGGCCGCCTGCTCAAGCAACTTTTTTGCTGTGACATAATCCTGTTCTACGCCCTCTTCGCCGCGGGCGTAGAGTATGGCGAGATTATAGAGGGCAATCGGATCCCCTTCCTGCGCTCCCCTCTCCAATTCTGCTAACAAACTCATGATATCCCTCGTCACACGGTCTGATCGTCAAATATGGTAGCCAGTATTATTGAGTATTTTCAAGGGTATTTTCAAGGCGTTTGAGGGAGTGTATGATATTGGAAAAACTTTTACGAGACTTTTCGCGATCCCTGTGCGGCCCAAAACGCAGTCTGCTGGTATGGATGAGGACTGCGACCCCTCTGTCAGTCAAGCTAGCAAGGGTCTCACGGTATTCCTGCGCATTTCTGCCTAAGTGGCTTATATCCTGGATGTAGACCTCGTCCCCATCCACAACGCGGCTCAAAAGTCTTGCAAGTTCAGCACGATCACTGTTCTTGCCCGAATCGACAAAGAGCGCCTCCTCGGCGACCGGACAGGATTTCAGAAAGGAACCCACCTCATTTGTTTGTGCGTCAGTCGTGCGGATATATCCATAGAGCATATCTCTCTCCTCCAGAAATATAGCTTGCAAGTATATCCTTTGTCGCGGCGTCTTTCAAGCGAAACAGAATTTGCCAAATCCTTGCGACGGCAACACTCTCTGCCTATACCCGGTAGCCCAATTACTCGACCGCACATTGATTTTCCGCAGAACGCTTAGAGTGACACTCTGACATCGTCACCTAGGGGAAAATCTTTATGAGACTGAGTTTTTTGCGCATCTTCAAAGGGTTTTGCGGGTACCACGTATTTGAGACGGAAAAGATCGTATCCGCTCACCGGTCAACGGTACTACGCGAATTTTATAGTTCTTCAAATCGTATTATTGTTACGAGTACTGCATCTGTCGTTCGTGAGATGTCTGGAGAGTAGGTCACCCGTGAACTGATACAAAAAATCAGCCGCTTGTATCCTCGCAAACAGCTGAATCACGCACATCCTGTGATGTCCTGAAATTTCACCCTTACCATGTATACGAGCGCGCTGTGCAGTTTTTGCGGGCTTTCTGCCGTCACTTAAGTCCCCTTCTTGTGGCGTACACGTTTGCTCGGTTGATTTACGCTCTCTTCCAGCGTAACGCGTCCATGGGAGCCAGAACGAGAGCCTTTTGACCTTCGCTTTCTTGCGGACAGTCAAGGGCGATAGGCGCGAAAGCTTTCTGCCCTCATTGTTCTCAGTCCGTGTAGTGGTCTAAGAGTCCAGAACACTATAGGTTCGTAGTTCAATGGTGACAACTTTTTTCCCGGACTGCAGTATACAAAGAGGGGGAAGACCCAAGAGTTCAGCGCAAAAGATACACACGAACATAACTTAGCGTTCCAATGACTTCCCTGCGACACGAAGGAAGCCTAGCGGGTGCCGAACTCCTTTGTCTCTCGTGAGAAAAACAGTATGCGGCCCAACACAGAGCGTTTTTCTTTTGATACCTGTGGTCAGAAAAAAAAGTTGCCACGTAGAGTGAAAAATACCGGACTTGAGCTGACTCCCGTTTGAAAAAATGTTAGTTTCTGGCTGGAGTTACATCCCAAGCAGAGACGTGCGCTCACATTGGGATTCGGACAAAAAGAGCAGGCCAAGAAAGAGAGGATCCAGCAGGGAATTCTGCCGCCTGCCCATAGCTGCGTACCCACGAAACCTATCGAAGATCCCAAAAAACTGCCACCTGCCCGTAGATTCTTCCCCACTATACTTTGACCAAGGCTAACGCGTCATACATGAGTTTTTTCCTACTATGTCTTTAGATGATTGCGCAGTACGGGGAAGCTCTTGCTCACTTTCACACAAATGTACGCCATTAGGCACGCACACAAAGCCGTGGTTGCCACTTGGAGATGACTTTCGTTCGCAAAAATGTATGTTTGTTTCTGGCTTACGTATACCAAGCGGCCTCTCTGCACTCTAGTGTACTCGAAACCTACAAAGCGCTTTCGAGCAAAGGAAAAAACTATGACAAAATACTTGTCTGCAAAGCCGCTCTTGACCGAGGCGCCGCACCTTGTCTATCAAATCAAGGTGGAATTGCTCCATGTGCCGTACGCAGTCTGGCGCGTTCTTCTGATCGACGGCGAAACAGATATGTACTCACTACAGATCATACTTCTGCGCGCCATGGACGGATGGGACTTTAGCCATCTCTTTGGCCTTGAAATCCCACGAAGAGCCTATAGACCCGCAGACGAAAGATTCAGTCTGGATGAGGACCAACCAGAGAATCGGCGCCTCTGTGATACCATGAAACTGAAGGCCAAAGCATTCCTCACCTATGATTACGGTGATAGCTGGAAGCACGAAGTCACTGTCATGAAAATACTCCCAGACAGCACAGCAAAAACTCCATTTTGCATACGGGCAGCAGGCAAATGTCCCCCAGAGGACTGTGGAGGCTCATTTGGACTTGCCTATAAGCTTGGCATACTTCAGCACCCAGAGGACCCTGAATATGAAGAGATTCATGGATGGATGGGCGATTTCAATCCTGAGGAAGTCTCTCTTGAATCGATTAACAGGCGGATCGGCTAACGCCTCTCCTCCGTACAGTATATTCAACCGGCCTTCAATCATCTCAATTTCCCGGCATCACATGGTACCCTTTGTAGCGAAACCGGTTCGTTTGAGCCAAAAGTTTTTTTTGAGTTCCGGTCGCATAATCTTGAATTCCCGCCCTCCGTGTTATCTACATGGCTCCAGAGGCCATTCTGCCAACTTAAGCGGCAGATTGTAGCTAAATGAACTCGTTTAGCTACA